>JAFYDI010000078.1 GCA_017544835.1 Lachnospiraceae bacterium
GTCAGGCTGTAATTGCTCCGAAATAGTCTTCTCTCTGTCACCGATTTCATCGACCATGTCCTGCAAATCACTGCGCCTTACTGTTATCTCTACAGGTGCCGAATCATCTGCCTTCTCGCACTCGTTAAGCTCTATGTCCGTTTCAAAAATCATTCCATAGATTCTGTATTTGAACATTTATCTTCCCCCATACAGCAATCATTACTCATAGTGCACAAAAAAATGGTTGAAATAACATAAGATGAAATATACCTGTGCGTAAACAGATTGCACTGCCAAAATGCAAAGAAAAGCATAGCGGAATAAAAACCTATTGCAAGTATATTCATATCTGTCCTTTTATTAACCAAAAGCTTAATAAGTATTATCAGCAACGCCAAGCCAAGCATTATCGAACCCAGCAATCCGGTCGCAAAATAAATGTACACGAAATACATATCCAGCGAACTTGTGGCCATTGGAAACAGCGATCGACCGGACTGGAACGCAGCATTCTCTATAAATCCCAACCCCGTCCATGGGCTGCCATAAGTTTTGAACAAAGGGTAGTTGATAGTAATATTCAAGTCTCTGTTCGATTTGCCCCATATGTCGGCAAATACTCCGGTAGCTACCAACGCAACAACAGCAAGTACTGCCATGGCAATTCCAAACCAAAGGGTTTTTCTCTCAATCCTGATATGAAAGAAAGCAAACACAGCGTAAATAAAAAACACAATAAACGTGCTTATAATACCGGATCTTTCTGCCGATGACATTAATTCAATTCCCGCAACGGCATCAATAGTTAAAAATGATATCCAGAACCATGCCTTTTTAATCTCATCGGTCTTACGATATATCTCAAAGAAAAACAGTGAAAGCGCCAATACCAGAAAAGCGGCGTTGGCGGTATATCCGGCATGGGTAAAACCAAACTCGTTCCTGTTTCTGTATGTTGCAGTAAATGCATGTACGAGTCCCCAAACCGGGTTAACTATATCGCCCCTGTGTCTGGCCATAGCGATAATCAGTTGTAACCCGCATGTAAAATAACTTAATAAAATAAACCCTTTAAAATAATTATTCTGAGACACATAAAGAAACGTAACGAGTACAAACAATAAAAACCACAACATCTGTGATGCGTTATCATAAATTTCGTTTGCAACTATATCGTTAATAAAAACAGATCCAAAAAGGATTGTATGTGTTAAAAAGAGCATTATTACAAGCATCGCTGCTTTTGTCCCTCGTTTAATCCTTGCTCTTAATAACACAAGGAAAAGAACAAAAAAAACATACGGATACTTAACTTTTCTAAGCGTCTCCGCCATGGGCAGCTCATTAATCTGATAGAGCAGCAATGTCATAAGCGTAAAAAAATATGCAATTGAAAAGGGCAAATGCTTCTTATATATCTTAAACTTCACAAAAACACTCCACTCTCGAACACACTTTGACTTCTAATTTTATCATATTTTACACGCCAATTCAATCTGATGCCCCCTCCTAAATAGTCTAAAGGCACTATTATTCGGGATTTTTACGCAAAAAAAAGAGACCCGCAAGAGGTCTCTCTTCTATCAGAATTACTACTGTCTGCTAGCGTCCGCCTTACCGAACTTAGCTCTGTAACCGATAATGTTACCTTCATCATCAACTACAGCGTACTTGCTTTCATCAACATCTTCAGGGTTCAAAGGACCAAATGCGGTCTCTTCGATTGCAACTTCTTTAATATCTGCGTTAACAAACTTCTTCATATTGCTCTACTCCTCCTCTTTAAATTAGTTCTGCTTGCTAGAATGAGCTTCGCCGTACTCTTCCTCGTATCCAAGAACTTCTCCTGTAATGGGATCTGTTACAGCATGCTTGTACTCATCAACATGGTTAGGATCGTCGGGACCGAAAGCTGTATCAGCAACGTTTAAAACTACAAGTTCAGCTACTTCAAATTTTTTCATTGTACTATCCTCCAAATGTGGTGTTTGTTTTGTTGTATTAAGTAAAACATTTTGCTTGAATAATGTAAACGATTCTTACACAACTGTTACAATTTGTAATTATTTGTATATTCAAGCGCGTTAATAGTATAAAACAGCTTTAATATATCACCATAGCCAAAGTCTTTCGCATTTTTATGCTCGATATCCTTAAACAATCGCGCTGTATCCACAATTCCCTTTCCGTCCGTGGTCGAAGCTATTTTACGCCAGTCTTCCAACACAGCATCTCCATATTTCTCAAATCGAAACTTCATGTCGGCACTTTGTATTCCAAAAGGATGCCTAATGAAAAATTTGGGAGGCATGATATCTTCCATGTATTCTCTTATCAGTCTTCTGGTATAGCCGTTATGCGTAAACTGATCATAAGGCAAAGATTTGACATATTCAATCATTCTCTTATCCCTTGTGGGATCGCGAAAAAACACTCCGGTATATAGCGTATTCTTAAACGGGAACTCTCCGTAATGTCTGAAATTAATAGCCGGCAAAAACATATCCTGATGTCTGGCGGCGTTATGATATGATTTACGTGTAATCTTATCGTTTTCTTTGACCGCGTCAATCGCTCCGTGCTCTTTCAGGAAAGATTCATATGCATAGCAGTCTTTATATGCATCAAACTTTATTGTATTTGGCAAAGAGGCATTAAAAACACCGTCAAGCGTAGCTTTTATAATACGCTTTCTGCTGGAGCCAAGCCGCTTGTTAAACCCATTTACCTCTTCAATATATTTTTTAAATTTAAAGTGTTTAACAAGCCAAACGAGATATTGCAAAATATTGTTATACGATACGGTTCCGTTGCCGAAAGCCCCCGCAAGAATCAGCCTTGCTCCCTTTTCTCTTGCTTTCTTGTATCCTTCATACAGCCAGATCATATTTTCCGGAGACTTATAAGGCAATTCAACAACCTTATTGTACTCGTGACGAATGTCCCACAGATTTACACCTTTAAGGCTCAAAGTATCGCATTCAACATTTCCGAGGAACTCCATGTTCCTCTTTACACTTTCGAACTCATCTGCTTCTTTGGTCTCAGGTCCGTCAAAAACATAGTCTGACTCCGGCACTGATGTAAAAGAATACAGTTTCTTACCGCGTTCTTTCAGTATAGGTGCAGCCAGGCAGGCTACAGATGTGGAATCATAGCCACCGCTTAAGAATATGGCCACCTCTTCGTCAGTTCGCAAAGTATCACTTACACACTTCCGATACAAATCCACAAATTCCTTGCGGTAGTCACTGTCGTTTTTGTGTCTGCGATAACGTTTGATATTGGTCACATCCCAGTACTCATTTTTCTCTGCCAAACGGCCATTTTGAATTACAATATGAGACGCCGGTGCAATTCTGTATATTCCGTCAATAATAGTGCTCTCACTGTCATAAAATGTATCAAGGGTATTGACCCCGTAATAATACGCAATCCACTTTTTATTAAGCCTAACTTCCTTTTTAAGGCTTTCAAGAGGCGCCCTGAGAGACGAAAAGTAAAGAATATCGTCTTCGCAAAAATACTGAATATATCTATTTCCCACAGCGTCTGCCACGATATCCACAGTCCCCGCAGAACTGTTAAACCTGACAAACACATATGCTCCAAGCATATCATTTAGGCAGTCTTTGCCGAAGCGTTCAAAACACTGTCTGATAATTTCGGCATCTCCCAATTCCGGTACACTTTTAATGCCCAGCTTGGCGCACATTTCATCTCTGTTATCAAGCACTGCATCTGCCGTATAATAAACTCCATCTGATTTTGTCGGAAGCTCTTCATGCTTACTCTCCGGAGTAAAGAACTGGAGCCCGCATCCCATATAAACATTTTTATCCGAGATTTCGGATGTCTTATCTATTGCACATTCATTAAAGGCATTTTTCAGTATGCTTTTAGTCTTCTCCGTTATTTCTTTGCCCGAAAAATCTATGGCTCCCCAAATGGCCGACATTGCAATTCCTCCTCAAAAAGAAGCCCGAGATTCATAAGAATCCCGGGCTCTGAATATTTAAAATATTACTTAACGCTTATTGACTTAACTACTCCGTTAACCTTGTACTGTAATTTTCCCTGAGACAAACCTATTATACTAACGTTAGCTGTTTCTGTCAAAACAGTACTCATGCTCTTTCCGTAAGCGTCACTCTTCTTGATGTTCTTTCCGTCTGCATAATACCAATAACCATTAGCATAGACCATAAGGCCCTTAACATCATGAACAAACCAACTATCATACTTGGTACTGGTAGCGGGTATCTTTATTCCGCCTGCTACATCTTCTTCCGAAACAGACCAATTGTAATGTCTGCCGGGAATGCTCTTTGCGAATCTGGTATCGCTTGCAAGAAGATAATTATGACCAATGTATCCCTTGTCTTCTTCCGTGGTATTATCCCATGTGCAGTCTACATGGTAATACTGACCGTCAATCTTAACAAGGCTCCACGCATGATTCATATCATTACTGCTTACATATCTTGCTTCTATTCCAAGATATTTCATAACATCGTTGAATGCATCTGCATAGCCTGCACACAATCCGTGTCCATCGCCGAGAATACCGCCGGTACATCCGCGAGCTGTAGATGTCTTCTCATAGTAAGAATGCTGAATAATGTACTCGTGAACAAGAATAACTTTATCGAGATCGGTCATCTGAGAGGTGGTCATAGACTTAATCTCTTCAAGTGCGCTCATCATGCGATTGTATCTGTTTAAGAAATCTGCATCCATTCCTTCGAACTGCATGGTAGAGCAAATATTGTTCTTAAGACCAAAGTTACTTAAAAACATCACGCAAGAGTTAGCAAAGTAGTAGTAACACTCACCCTGTCTGAGTTCTTTCTCAATAGCTCTTACTTCATATATGTCCATTCCGTACTTCGAAATGTCATGAACAGATCTATCACCTGTAATAAGCATCTGCTTCATCTCATTGTAAAGCTCATCATGAGGTGTTGTAGTCTGCTTAGGTTCCGGTTCGGGTTCAGGCTTAGGGGCCGGTGCAGGTGTATATACGTCATCATCGGTTGTGCTTTCTACTTCTTCTGCATCTGCAGTAACGGAGAGAGATAACCCATCTCCGAATATTCTTCCCCACTGTCCGGGTGATAAACTCTTTTCACTATATGTTCTATACAAGCAAAATCTTACGTATCTGGTCTCAGGAGTTACAGCAACTTCGCTTCCGTCCGAAGCAACAGTCATTCTGATATATTTTTCATTGCCGTCATATTCATAAACACCAACCTTAAAATCAGCTTTGGTGATGGATATTTCTAATGTCTGTTCGTATACAGGAAGAAGTTCTTTGGTAATCATTCTTCTTCTGCTCTCGACTACCGCTCCGGTCTTAACGTCTATATCTCCGGATGTCAATCCTGAAGAAGAGGTTATCTGCAAGTCGTCAAACAATTCATGCTGCTCAACTTCAACAAGTTCTTCGCTGATACTTATATTTGATTCATGCTGAACTACTGCCTTAAAGAAGACTTCCAAAGAAGATCCTATATATCTGCCCCACTGTCCGGGAGACATAGACTTCTCGGATGTGTTGTGTCTGTAGTAGAATTTAACATATTTGGCATTGTCGCTTCTGTTAATGACTGAACCGTCATATAAGGCTTCATATGACAAAAATGACATATTGGAATCATAATAAAAAGCACAAATAGAAAAGTTCTTATTTGTTACAGATACTTCGTACTTATCATAACCAAGTGCAAAGCAGTCTTTTGTGCGCATTCTTCTGTAGTAATCGATTTCATTTCCTGTCTTTTCGTCCAGGCTTCCCGACGTCCAAACAGAAGCTGTGTTAAGATTAGCATCTGCAAGGTCTCCGCCTAATGCATATGCCTTAGGTGCAGTATAAAGACATACTGCCAACAAAACAAACAATAAACCCCGACATACAGTCGTGCCCAACCCACATCTTCTTGATTTTTTCATTACTCCGCCTCCTAAATTGAAAAAATTCCTGAAGTGAGTTTAAAATAAAAAAACTTGCCTATTCTCCACTTCGGCAAGTTCCGCTAAAAACACACTTCGGAAACCAGGCTGCCATAGCGTCACGCTTTAGGCCCTCGGTTTTGCGTCCTCACTTTTCAATGAGTTTGCCGTTTCGGTTGACTCTATTACATTACCACACTTATGTAAACTCTGTCAATGAAATTATACAAAATTTGTTGATTAATTTCAAAATTTCATACATTTTTGAAAGATATGTTAAATTTTTCTAATAATCAACGCTCTTTGAATAATTCTATGTGCCTCATCGACCTTACACAAGCATATTCTACAGAGGCTACATTAATGATTTGTTTCTGTAGAATTAATGATTTATTATACATGTAAATTAAATATCGCCAATAAAGTATTTCTCGACCATTTCCATGGTTTCTCTTGTGATTTCTGCCAATGTATCCTTACCGTCCGGCCTCAGCACGCCGATAACCGGTACCTTGGAGGCAAGCCACATAACATTCTCACCGATATCTTTCTGATGTACCTTATCACGCAGCAACGCCAGCATAAAAAGTGCTCTTCCAAGCACCATATACTTTTCAAAGCCTTTCAGCTCCATAATCTTAAGTTCGTTGCCGTCATACTTGGACATAAACACTATAGCCCTAAGCGGTCTGGATCCGGCTGTATAATTGCCTCTCCACGGCACAAGGAACTTGTCCTTTTCTTCGCCTATGTATACAAGGCCTTCTTCGCCCTGATGGCGTTTCTCAACTTCATTTCTGCACAGTTTCTGATAAGGGAACGCCGGATATGCATAAGGCATATCATCCTCACCCTTTTTAATGTATGTAACATCATCAGCCATCAAGTCAAAACCGCTCTCAATATATTCCGCGGTCAAAGAAGACTTTCCGGCACCGCTATCACCTGAAATCAAAATAGCATTATTGCCTTTCATAATTCCGCTTGAATGTATGGGAAGTATCCCCTTTTGCAAAGCAATAAGTGCCATGCCAAATCCCAAAAGATAAGAATTGAGCTTAGAATCCTCTCCGGTCGGTTTAACTTCATAACAAATCCGTTCACCATCAAGAACATTAATCCACGCGGTATTGTTGGATACCCAACTGTCCTTAGAGTCAATGCCCCACTTTTGACCGTCCTTATCACGGGTCTTCATTTCTTCGGATACACCCTTTTGAATGTATACAACCGGAAGAACGGCATTCTTTATGCCTTCACGCGCATCAAGTTCAAGAGCCCTCTCTTCGGTAAGAAGTTGAAAAATTTCTCTGTCTGTGACTATACGCATTCCATACATTCTGTAATTGTACATATCCGCAATTCCTTTCTTATTACCCTGTATAATTATATCCTATAAGGTTTCTTTTGAAAACACCCGTAACTGTGACTTAGGTACTTGATATTCCTTGTTTTTTTGACTCATTTGTAATATAATCGTGTCGTAATTATGTAGAATTATGAGGTGGTTATGCGTAACCCTTTTACCAGAATTTATCGGTTCTTTCGCTACAACAATGATAAATGGCTTTCACTCCAGTGTTGGTATTATTCTGCAGTTTATCGATTCAAGATTCTTCATATGAATTCAGAAAAGCTTAAGGATAATTGGGGCGAAAGAGGTGTGGAATCGCAGCCTACGGACACCGAGGAGCATTACACATATGCCTGGAAAGTATCTTACAATGTATCTCAGGTATGCGGTAAGACTTCATGGGAGAGCAAATGCCTCGTAAGAGCTTGGACCGCTCAGACACTTTTAGCCAAGAAAGGAATTCATAGTACGCTTTATCTCGGTTGCGGCTATGACGAGAACAAGAAAATGGTTGCTCATTCCTGGCTCAGATGTGGAGAGAAATACATAACCGGTGGCAACGGCGAAGGTTATGCTATGGTCGATAAGTTCAGCAAATAAAAGGGACAGAAAGGGATTTGTGTAAATGGAAATGGATAAGAAGATCAAGCTCACCAAAGACATTAATGTTACCGAGCTTGACGGCGAAAAGGTTATGGTTGATTTTGAAACAGGTAAGTATTTCATTATCAAAGGTTGTGGCAATGATATTTGGGATATGCTCGGCAACGAAATATCTCCCAATGAAATCATCGATAAACTTCTCTCAGAGTATGATGTAAGTCGCGAAGAATGTACTCAGTCAGTAATGGATTTCCTTGGCAAAATGGAAGAATATAACTTCATTTAAATGTATTCTTATTCTTTATATTAGGTGGAATTGTTATGGTTTTCGGAATATGCGGATATGGCAACTCCGGTGCAAGCGCTATAGTTGACTATCTGAGAGGATATTCAGACATTAAAATGTTTAACAGGTTCGAATTCCAATTGCTTCATGAAGTGGATGGAATTAACGACTTAAAGTATTATCTTACAGGCAATCGCGAGCGTATTGCCTGTAATACTGCTATTCATCGTTTTATAAAGTTGCAGGAAAAAGGTTCTTTTGCTTCCGGTATGCGTTCCATTCTGGGCGAAAGATACGATGAATGGTGGAAATCATATATAAACAGTCTCATTCAGGCATCCTGGGATGGAGAGGATAGTTTATACGACGGAACCGAGTTACAACGCGGACGCTTGTATAGAAAGCTTTATTATCGTCAGTTAATCATGCGCGCGAAGTCTTCCGGGTCTCCTTATCGTATACAGTTAACCACCCTCAGAAAGCGTTATTTTTCCATGATGACCGAAGAAGAATTTGATTCAGTCACGAAGAAATACATATCTGAGTTGTTTGGGCTACTGAATCTTTCCTTATCAGACAAGGTTATGGTTGATATGCTCTTCTCTTCCACAGATACCTCTCGCGGAATGGAGTTCTTTGATGATGCAAGAGCCATTATCGTCAATCGCGAGCCCAGAGATGTATATGTATCATCTAAAGTTCACCCCGAAGATTCCAGATTTATGCCCAACGGTTCGGTCAAGGAATTCATTTCTTATTACAAGAACATGCAGAGATTTATCAAATCGTCTCCCAATACATTAGTGGTTCAATATGAAGACTTGATTTATAAATACAGAGAAACCGCCGAGGCTATTCGTAAATTTTTAGGAATTGAATCTCTTCCCGATAGAGAATTCAAGTATTTTAATCCCACTGTTTCCGTTAAGTACACTCATAGAACTTCTGTCTACGAGCAATATGCATCAGATGTTAAGGAGATTGAGGAACAGTTATCCGAATACTTGTATGACTATGACAGCGTTAAATCGCCTTTACTCGATGAAGAGCTTGTTAAACAAGCTAATTCCGTTGGCTATCGCGGTCTTAACGAGAAATAGCATTTTAAAGGAGTTTTAATAATGGCTAATATAGCACTCATTATTGCAGGTGGCGTTGGTGCCCGCATGAATCAGGACATTCCTAAGCAGTTTTTAAACGTTTTTGATAAGCCGATAATTGTATATACCATGGAGGCCTTTCAGAAGCATCCGAGTATCGATTCAATTACTGTTGTATGCCTTGACGGATGGCATGATGTATTAAGAGCATATGCTAAACAGTTTGGAATTACCAAATTAGACAGCGTCGTTTCCGGCGGTCAGAACGGTCAGGATTCTATAAGAAATGGCTTGTATGATATTTACGAACGTTTTTCTTCAGATGACGATATTGTATTAATACACGACGCCATCAGACCTATGGTCAGTCAGGATGTAATCTCCGATAACATCAGAGTGTGCCGTGCGCATGGCAATGCTATTACAGTTGTGCCTTGTACAGCAGCAATGCTTAAGACATTTGATTCTTTATCCTCTGAGGAGCAGGTACCTCGTGACAATCTTAAAATAACACAGACCCCTCAGTCTTTCTTTATCAAGGATATTGTTACGGCTCACAAGGAAGCATTATCAAGAGGCATTACCAATTCCGTTGCTTCCTGCACCATGTATATTGAACTTGGCAAGAAGTTATTCATGTCGATGGGTTCTGAGAAAAATTTGAAGCTGACTTCCGTTGAAGATATTGAAATATTTAAGGCTTTGCTTATGTCCAAAGATGAGGGATGGCTTAAACGATGAGTTACTCTGAAAGCATTAAAACCGCTGCTAAGCAGTATGATTTTTCAAATAAAAAGATTTTAATTACAGGAGCTTCCGGACTGGTCGGCTCCTGTATTATTGATATTCTGAAAGAGTGTAACGCACTTAACAATTCCGGCATTACGATATATGCTCTTGGGCGAAATAGAGAACGCCTTCTGAAGCGTTTCGGATCCGATGTGATATGTATTGAGCAAGACATTCGCAACCCTTTGAATGCATCCGACGAATATGACTACATAATTCACGCTGCCAGCAATGCAGATCCACTTCGTTACGCTGTCGAACCGGTTGAAACCATTCTTACCAACATCGAAGGCTGCAAGAATGTTTTTGAATATGCGAGGGTTCATAAGAATACGCGTGTACTCCTTACTTCAACTTTTGAAGTATATGGGAAAATAGAGGATGTTGATACATATTCCGAAGACATGTATGGTGCTTTCGATTTTCACTTATTAAGGAACGGATATACCGAAAGTAAACGTTGTTCAGAGATGCTGGCCTGCAGTTATAGCGACGAGTATGGCATCGATGTCGTGATAGCAAGGCTTGCAAGCATTTATGGACCGACAATGATTGCTTCCGACAGTAAAGCCCATGCCCAATTTCTTCGTAACGGGGTCAACGGCGAGGATATAGTTTTAAAGAGTGAAGGTCTTCCTCGCAGAACATATTGTTACGTTATCGATGCCGCAACGGCCATTCTTTCAATCCTGTTAAATGGTGAGTCCGGTGAAGCCTACAATGTTTCGAATGAGCAATCCATTTGTTCCATAAGAGAGTTCGCCACTACAGTCGCTGATCTTTCAGGCCATAAAGTCATTATGGATCTTCCCAATGCTACTGAAGCCAAGGGATTTTCAAAGCCCCAGAACTGCATTCTGGACAATTCAAAATTGAGAGCACTCGGATGGCAAGGTCATTTTACTCTTACCGAAGGAATTCAAGAAACGCTTAAAGCATTAAAAGAGAAAAAGGATTAGGATAGCAATACTATCCCAATCCTTTTTATAACTAAATATCAGCGTTCTCTTAAGAATCCTTTTAAAAACCATTTGGAGCCACTTGCAGTTTTTGTTATAGCCTCCCACTCTACATAATGGTCACTATCAACCCACTTATCCATTGTAGGCAAACTAACAATTCTATCAACCACAACAGCAGGATCCCTACTTGTTTTTGCTTCTCTGATAACTCCTTGTCCTACAGTTATGTACTTTCCGTCTATTAATACACAAACATTAACCGTTTTGCCTTCATTAACGACGGCCGTCGCAGCTTCTTTGACAATCGGCTCACTCTTTGTAGCTTCTTTTACTTCAGGTTTCTCGCCTTCATACCCAACCGTCTTAGTAGTTCCATCCTGCTTATACGCAATTCCTGTAGATGTAGCATCTACAAGCGTAATAGTGCTCTTACCGCTTCCGTTAAGGATTACCTTAGCGTCACCGCCTTCGGCGGTATTCTGCATAATGCTGTTGGTCTTTGTATCTACATAGTACCAATAACCATCTTCAAAAGCCATCTTACCTACTATATCATGTACATACCAATTAGTATATTTAGTTGATGTTGATGCAAATGTTCCACTATAGTTCCAAGGAGCCCATGATACATGAGAGTTCTTATCATTTGTTACAAACTCTTTGTCATTTCTTAATAAGAACTTACGTGAAGTTAAACCGCTCTTGGAACTTCTGGTATCATCCCATGTTGAGTCGATATGATACCACTGTCCATCTAGATAAACTGCTGTCCAGCCATGATTGATAGCTTCAGATGACATGTAAATTGCATTAATACCCTGATCTGCCAATAATAAATTTAATGCTTTTGTATAGCCTGAGCAGACACCGGTCTTATCGCCGAGGACACCACCTACGCCATATGACTGGTACGCTACATACTTATATGATGCAAGTTCAACGATACTGTCATGAAGATACATAATCTTATCAAGATCTGTCATCTTAGGTTCAATACCGGCTTTAATTGCGGAAACGTTAGCTTCAAGTCTTTTATATCTTGCCGCCACGTCCGAATCAACATTCGTTAAAGCAAATGATTTAACATATTTGCCGCTTGTAGAGAATTTGTAGCTCAAATTAGAGTAATACGCCGCTACCATCCATTTACTGTCATCAGCCGATTTTAACTCGTTGAAAAGAGTAGCAAGCTCTGAACTTGTAATTCTGTACTGATATAAGTTATGAGATGATTGGTCAACTGTATTAATCATCTGTAAAAGTTCCTGCCTGACCTGAGTCTTCGCTGTAGCTGTAGCTGCTTCAACAGGTTTCGCGGGAAACAGTGAAACCGTGATAATCACTGCAAGAAACAGTCCCTGAATACGTTTAAAAATCTGTTTTGTGTTGTTCTTTTCCTTCATCTTCATCTTCATGCTCCTTTAATCAATTAACCAACTAATTATGGGCATTTATAAGATTCCAGCTCATAAAAAAATCACTTGTATAGAATACAAGTGACTGCTCCATAAAATAGTTCGGTTGCCAGGCTGCCATGAGGTCTTCCATACCCCTTTAGGCCCTTGGTTCTGCGTCCCACACTTTCATGTGGTTTGCCCTTGTCGCTTATTCTATGGTCACATCATATATGATAAATTGCTCGCAATCAATAGGAAAAAGGTACCAATTTGCGTTAATTTTCCTTTAATTTCGCCCTTTTCTTTAAGCCTTCAACCAAAAAGTAAGAACCTGTAGCTACAATTATTGTTCCAGTAAAAAACAGTGTAATCTTAACAGCCGGTAGCAAATGTACATAACTGTCGAGCCTAACAATCAATAAAGCAATTACTTTTTGCCATATAAACATAGGCATCGATAATAAAGCCAGCTTCGAAACAAGCAAACTATCGAAATTAGCAGTCGCACTCTTTCCGGATAACATGGCACCTATACCAATGGCGAAAGCCAACACCACCAATCTCTTGAGTTCCTCCAAGCTGAATAATGTTACCAAAGTAGCAAACGACATGCACGCCATTTCTATAGCGGTCATTATGCCTTTGTTCGTTCTTTTACCGATTAAGAAAAGATTCGAAATACTACAGATAAAAACTCCCAGCATTATCCCACAAAAAGCGCGAACTATATCATTAGGCCATATTCTGCTGCCAAAATCAGCACGGCCATAATAAAGAACCGCTGAGAATCCTGAAATAATAGTTACCAAGTACTTATTCTTTATCTGACAAAGAATTGTAACCAGCGGAAATACCAAAAGCATAGCCGACAAAAACCAAATCGGTCCTAAAACTTGCTTTGATTGAACCGCTTCACCTATCAATAGCACTTCAAACGGATAAGTTGCAAAATGGGCAAAAAATTGTGATGGATTGCTCCTTAATAAAGAATATTCGGCACTAAGTATGTAAGCTATAGTAATAGCTACAGTGGTGTATGGAATGAATGCTTTAAACTTTTGAATCGTGTAGGAAATACTGCTTTTGAAAATATCATCATTACTATCCGAATTCTCAAAATGCTTATATGTAAAATATCCAGTCACCACAAAGAAGAACTCCACCCAAATCCAACAAGACCTACCAAGATAGTCTTCACCGGAAAAAGGATTACCTAAATAATAAATGTGGTAAATCATTATCATTATAGTTGCTATAAATTTCCACAAATCCGCAATAGATAATCTTTTACGCACGACCGTAATCCTCCTCTAATACTCGTATCACTCGCCAATTATGCTTTTCAACACTAACCGCAGTTTATTCATCGCATCAGCCGGAACATAAGACAAATCCGATGTACCCTGTGCTCTTTCTACAACCACTTCTTCATTGCCCTCATCCAGTAATCTGGCGGCGTAAGTTATTGTTTCAACCTCACCATTGTCAATTCTGGTAGAGAATAAGCATGCATTCAGATTGTCCACTCCGGAAAAGAAATAGTTACCGGTAAGTTCCGGATATCCGTTATTGGCGGCTATACGGAGAAGGAATCGGTTAGTCTGCCAGAATACATTTCCTGTAATAGAAAATTCGCTCGGCACCTGCACGGCTGCAAATATAGCAGATGAGCAACCATCATATAAAGAATGGTTTCTGTATGTATGATAATCAGTAACACCGTTTACTAATGCGCCTTTAACATCTGCATACATAGGCTGGGTTGGATTGGTAACATCACAGCTCTCAAATACCAGATTATTCTGTATTGCAAACTTGCTGGCCGGAACCAGACTCTGGAAGTCATCATACTGTACAATTCCGCAATAGCAATGCGAGAAAATATTATTATTAATCGTCACATTTTCCTGTCTGTCTGTAACAGTTATACCCACATCCGAATATCCGCTACTGTACACCCCATCAAAGACATTGTTTAAAATCGAAATATTCTTAGCAACACCGGAAATCTGAACGCCGTTACCGTATCTTATGCCTTCAGCCGTTACAGCACCGCCAATATTTCTAAACAAACAATTGCTGACAGAAACATCATCACAGTTAAATATTGTCGCACCGCTAACACCAACATTACGAATTTCAAGGTCAGATACAATTACATTTCTGACCTCTCTGAAATTAAGCCCGTGTCGTCCGATAGATACCCTTATTTCATGCTCATTAGGATCAGATTCGCTATACAAATACAGCACTCCATGCATCCAATCCACTACCCAGCAATTATCTTTTCTATCGCCCACAATCTGGGCAAAATTACTCTCAGCCATCTCTTCGACAGGAATCGTAATTCTGTTCCAGTTACACTCGCCATCAATGTATAACTGCCCAAAGTTATAGCTCAAATTACTGCTCGACTCTTTATTGTTAAACTCAGTTCTGGACAGGTCCACAGCCCAAAGGTTCTCATATCCTCTGACAGCAAAAAAAGACTCCTCAATCTTCTGTGAAAAATCAAGTACCGGTCTAGGTCCCTCTCCATAGCTGCAGAATACGGTATTATCCCCAACATAGAACATATCACTCATATCAAATGTATCGCCGCACTTAAGAAGCACCGCTATCCCTGCACTTTGAGACATTTTCTCAAACGTCTTCTTGGCCGTCTGAGGGGTTCTGCCATCGTTTAAATCATTACCTTCGCTCGATGATACATAGATAATCGTCCGCTTGGAAGAAACAGCCTCCGACACATCTTTATATGCCCCGTTAATCAGCTGATTCTTATAGATTAAATCGAAAACATCTTCATGATTAAGCAGTTTCTTGGCAATCTCATCTACAGATGTATATTCCTCTTGAGAAGGTATAACTCTGCTGCTCTGCGTGGTAATGGTATCATCGCCGAGTTCCAAATCACTTATACTATGATCGGGAATCCAAACCGTATAGTCCGGTCCGCTCTGCGTGGTACATGCAGTCAGAATCATCATTCCCGCCGCCATTATACTTAATAATGCTTTCTTAATTCTCATAGTTTCACCTATTTGTGTAAATTGATTGCTTTATAATATATTTTCTCCAAAACCGGGTAGTGCGAGTCTGCCATGTGATTACGTGCAAAGAGTTCTCGTGACTTCTCACAAAGTACCTTATACTCGTCCGTACCCGATTCCGGGAATTCACTTAAAATCTTAGCCAGCGCATCTACGTCGCCGTGAGCAAAAGAAAATCCGTTTCCGTCTATAAGTTCCGGAATTCCGCCAATCTCCGAGCCTATTATGGGTCTTCCGCATTGAATTGCCTCGATAGCGGAATAGGGGCCGTTTTCATACCATTCCGAAGGAAGAATTACAGCCTTGGCATTACCCACCACATCTATAAGCTCCTGACCGCTCTTAAAGCCCAAAAGCTTAACGGAATCAAGCTTCTTCTCCGCAACAAGTGCACTTATATCGTCCATGCAAGGGCCCTTGCCCACAATCTTAAGTTCAGACTTGCCGCCCGCCTCAAGGTATTTCTCGTAGGCTTTTATGAGCGTATTGATGCCCTTCTCGCGCGACAGTCTTCCAAAATACAAAAAATACTGCTCGCTGTCCTCGGTTTTATTGACCGTAGGGCACTCTCTGTCAAGGAAGTTGGCCAGGTGAATAACACGTTCTTTGGCCACGCCAAATTCGATGAACTTCTTACGATAAAACTCACTGGGAGTAATAATACAATCTATAGCGTCATAGCTCTTACGCCACTTGTGAAGATAGCCCTCGCACACATTAATCATGCTCTTAAAGAAACTGTCTTTAACACATTTCTGTCGCGCACAGTTAATATAGTGACCGCCTTTACATTTCTCACAGATTCTGCCGTGAGTCATCATTACATAGTTAAGGCACAGCATCTTTAAATCGTGCGCCGTATATACTACCGGAAGATTGTACTTCTTACATACATCCAAAATAGAGGGAGATAACTGATGCTGGAATATATGAAGATGCACTACGTCGGGGCGAGTGTCTTTAACAAGCTTTTCAAACTTGTCACGCGCTTCCTTGGAATAGATAATATTCTTAGCCGCACGAATCTTAGCCTTAAAACCGCTGGGCCCGTTATAATCCACGGCCTCTACGAAATATTCTGCATAAGGGGATTCGAAATTCTTCTCATCTTTCATGGAAAAGTCAATAACTTCGTGACCTTTACTTTCAAGGAGCCTTTTAAGAGCGAAATAATAAGTCTCACTGCCCCCCTTTATGTAAAAGAATTTATTGACCATCAAAATCTTCAAACCTAAATTCTCCTTTTCCATCACTCCCATAATTATGATTCAAGAAAAACCTTCTCATCGTCAGTAACAATCATTTCAAAGCTTCACTCAGTCTTTGCCTTAAAGCTTACATCACAAGTCTGTTCCTACACCCGTCTTCCTCGCTTTTTTGTAATCTCAACAATAGCATAAGAAATTGCAGAAACAATTATAGTTCCTGAATAGTACAACATCGTCCTTATAAGTAATGACATTGGGACAAAATGGTCAACTCTCATTATAATTTCTCCGACAACTCTATGCCAAATAAACATTGGCAAAGATAACAGTCCCAAATATGAAATAAATCTACTGTTAAAGCGCGAAGTCAGGCTTTTCCCTGACATCATAGTACCGACTCCTATCGCGAATGCAAATACAACTTGTCTCTTTAAATCTACGCAACCCATCGTAGTTACCACAAAAGCAAAAGCCATACTTGCCGTTTCAATTAACGTTACTGCAAAAGCGTGAGCATTACTTGTAGTTTCTCTTATCATATCGAACAATATGCACACAAAAACACCCAATAATAATCCTGCTAATGCTCTTAGTTCATTGTTTGGCCACGTACTGCTCCTAAAGTCTGCTCGTCCATAGTATAAAACTGAATACATTCCTGCAATGACCAGCAACAAGTATCTATTTTTTATTTGACATAAAAATGTTACAAGAGGAAAGACCAGCAACATAGAAGACAAATACCACACCGGTCCTAATACTTGCTTGTCTGCCACGACTCGACCTAGCAACATTACCTCAAACGGATATGTAAAGAAATGAGAAATAAATCCATAAAAATCTGTTTTAATAAGAGAATAATGTGCAACTAAAATGTATTGCAACGTTATAGCAACAGTTGTATATGGAAGAAATGGCATAAATTTATTTATCGTATACTTTACACCAACCTCGAATATATCCTTTCTCTCCTCAACTCTCGCTTGAAAATGATGGTATGTAAAATATCCTGTCAATATGAAGAAAAACTCAACATATATCCAATACATATCAGCAAGAATTATGTCAAGATGGTAAATGTGGTATGTCATTATCAAGATTGAAGCGACAAATTTCCATAAATCCACTATTGATTTGCGTTTTTTCACTAACCTGTCCTCGTGCAACTAATACTTTTCGATTATGAATATCTCTTTATAGTCACATTTTTTGCTACAGCATCTATAGAGATATAAGACCAAATCCTCTCGTTTTCGGGATTAACAGCCCCGGCTTTTATGTTACTATTTCCTCCATAAATAGGCTGGCAAGAATTACTGTTACGTTCTCCCGTTTACTGCATATCCGCAATTATGACTCAAGAAACACTTCCTCATAATCGTGAACAATCTTGTCCCAGCTGTACTCTGACGAAATACGATTCTTGGCCTTAACACTCATATCGCGAATTTCTTCCTGAGTCATCTTGTCGGCGCGTTCTATAAGTGAAGCAAGTGCACCGGGTTCTTTGGACCAGTAAATCGCACCGTCAGCTCCGACCTCTCTGTTAAAGCATACGTCAAGAAGAAGGTTCAAATCGGTACTGCCAAGACTCTCAAGCAGGCTCGGGTTCGTACCGCCCACTTCGTGACCATGGAAATATCCGTACGCATTCTCTCGAATCTTCTTAAGAAGCTCTCTGTCGTATACCGTTCCCACAAACTTAATACGCTTATCCTTGTCAAAACCGGTCTTGGCCTTAAGATCTGCGTAAAAAGCATTGCTCTCGACATTAGAGATGAGCACGAAATCCTTCTTGGAATCGGACTTCATGAACTCACGAATCATAGTCTCGTAGTTATTCTCGGGCACAAAGCGTCCTACCACAAGGTAATACTCCTTGGGACGAACGTCTTTCTCCTTGTACCAGTTAACAACTTTCTCGTCGTTGTCTGAAAGTTCGGACTTGTCTATATTGGAGCCATATGCAATAAATGTGGTATTGGGCTTGTACTTGGCATACTCTTCGTGAATGTATTTTTCGATAGCCTTGGCGTCGCAGATTAAAAGGTCTGCGCTCTTGACCATAAGGCGCTCGGAAAACTTCCAGTACTTTCTGACGGGAGCACTCCACTTGGCTCTGAGCCATTCATGTCCGTCGGGATTAACGAATACCTTACCGCCAAGCTTATGAACCTGCTTAACATACTTCTTAAAGAACGGACCCATTCTGCATGCGAGTACATACACAATAGGGCTCTCGATTTTCTTGTCCTTAATAATCTTTATGCAATGCTTAAAAGCATCTACATCATAGAAAATTGCTCTTGCGGGACCAATCTTCTTAAACTTTATGTTGAAACAATCAGCGTCATTGTATCTGAAGCCTTCTGTTCCATCCCACTTTTCAGGTTCAACAACGCAGGCAACCGTATAAGCAATTTTATCAGACTTTCTGTAAGCGGTAAGTCTGTCCACAAATGACTCATATCCGCCGTAATTGGACGGAATACCCTTAGAGCCTATGATAAATACATTTTTAACCGAATTATCCACTTTTATCTCTCCGCACAAATTCTTAGTCTCTTGAATAAAGATCTCTTGTGTATACCTTGTCGGCTACATCTTCAAGCTCCTGCTGGAAGCGGTTCGCAACAATCACCTTTGAAACTTTCTTAAACTCATCCAAATCGTTAATAACCTTACTTCCAAAGAACTCTGTATCGGAAAGTGTGGGCTCGTAAATCACAACCTCAGCACCCTTCGCCTTAAGACGTTTCATAACGCCCTGAATACTTGACTGTCTGAAGTTGTCGGAATTGGCCTTCATGATAAGTCTGTAAATACCTACCACAACGGAATGTCCGGGTGTGCCGTCTCTACCATGTGTGCCTTCATAATATCCGGCTTTCTCCAAGATTCTCTCAGCTACGAAATCTTTTCTCGTAGAGTTAGCTGCCACAATCGCCTCAATAAGGTTCTCGGGCACATCCTGATAGTTGGCAAGAAGCTGCTTAGTATCTTTAGGCAGGCAGTATCCGCCGTAGCCAAAAGAAGGATTGTTGTAATGATTACCGATACGAGGATCAAGACATACACCTTCGATGATATCCTTAGTATTAAGGCCTCTCACTTCAGCATATGTATCAAGTTCGTTAAAGAAACTTACGCGAAGTGCAAGATATGTATTGGCAAAAAGCTTAACAGCTTCAGCTTCTGTAGAATCCATTACAAGGCTGGTAACGTCTTTTTTAATCGCGCCCTCAAGTAAAAGGTTCGCGAACGCCTTTCCTTTTTCAACCATTTCGGAATCGGTCTTCACAACACCCACAATAATTCTTGAAGGGTAAAGGTTGTCATACAAAGCCTTTCCTTCACGTAAGAACTCGGGCGAGAAGATGATTCTCTTGGTATTGTATTTCTCACGCATCTTCGCGGTATATCCTACCGGAACGGTACTCTTAATTACCATGGTAGCCTTATCGTTAACCGCAAGAACCTTCTCGATAACGTCTTCAACAGATTCTGTGTTAAAGTAGTTAAGCTTGGGGTCATAATTGGTAGGTGTGGAAATAACTACGAAATCCGCATCCTTATATGCTGCCGACGCATCGGTAGTAGCCTTTAAATTAAGTTTCTTCTCTGCAAGGTACTCAGAAATCTCCTTATCCTGAATAGGCGACTTACCGCTGTTGATAAGCTTAACCTTGTCCTCAATAATGTCTACAGCCGTAACTTCATTGTGCTGTGAAAGAAGTACCGATATGGACAATCCCACATAGCCGGTTCCTGCAACCGCAATTTTCATTCCTATAATTCCTCCGATTTACTATAAATTTATGCTTCTTCGGGTTTAAGCGTTTCCCGTTCTTCATTCTTAACGGGTTTGTTGTATTTCTTCACGTAGAAAAACTGTACTATTATTCCTATTATTCCGTAAAGCACCACAAGTGCCTTGATAGCATAACAGGTCTTATGGTGATTCTCTGTGAGCATGCAATAATATTTATTTGCCTGAAATACCGCAATTATTGATACTACACCCAGAAATCTTCCCACCCAGCTGCTCATAACTTCAACAAATGAGTAAACAGCCACGGGTACAAGAAAAGCAATACACGACCAGCTTTTCACCGGGGTGATTCGAGTTGAATATGCTGCAAAGACTTGAAAAAACGCTTCACTCAATACACCTGCAATAACCAAGACAACCATGTTGCGTCTTCGATAAGACATGATTGCTTTCCTGACAGGCTTGCCTTCTTCCTCCGATGGGTCTCTTATCGCCTTGACATCTATTCCCGTTTTCTTATAGACCGCTTTCTGATTGCCTTTTTTGATGAAATCTTTAAAGAAGCACACCAAAACAGCCGCCAGCACGCCCACTTCATATACGACTATATCATATATATGTGAATATGCGTATGACGGTAACTTAAGCAAAAATGGTCCTAATATTTCCTTGATTTCCATTTCCCATTACACTCTCTTATAACTACAACTTAACAATTGTATATTATAACACAAAAAGTGGAGGCTTCAAAGCAGAAGCCTCCTTAAGGTTTTTTTAATCTATTCTTCTGTCTCTGAAGATAAATCTTTAATCTTCTTATTCTGCATGAATAGCAGTACAAGTCCCGCAATTCCTATCGCCACCGCAACAATCGTAACAGGAAGATCCAGATTGCACTTCCAAAAGAAGTAACATACAGCCAAAGCAATGAAAAAGACTATTGTTACTATGCAGTTGATTAAGTTCTGTTTCTTAGTCTTCTCCATCTCTATTCCTCCTCTTCTGTAAGCGCCTGAATAGTCTTACGATTTCTGATTGCCTGAACAACAACATATACTATGTATAAAACAGTCAAAAGAAAAATTACCCAATGAATCCAGCAATCGTCGAAAGCTGCAAGAGGAGTTTCCTCATCTTCGATATCAAGGCCGTCATAAAGCGGAACATCTCCGTCTCCAATTGAAACTTCTTCTCTTTCGGTAACTTCATCCTCCTCTGCGGGCTCTATTGATTCAATAACATCGACTGTAGGAACAGGCTCTTCCTCAACCACTTCTTGCGGTCCCGGATTCGGAGCCGGAGCCGGCGTGGGTACCGGTGCAGGTGTAGGTTCCGGAGTCGGTGTGGGCTCCGGAGTCGGTGTAGGTGTTGGAGTCGGCGTAGGTGTTGGTGTAGGTGTTGGTGTAGGCGTAGGTGTTGGTGTAGGTGTTGGTGTAGGCGTAGGTGTTGGTGTGGGTGTTGGAGTCGGTGTAGGCTCTGCTGCCTTAACCTTAATCGGAAACTCTACAGGGAATGAATCACTTTCATAATCATAATCATGATAAAAGTCAACACCTTCAACCTTGTTCACATACTTAACCGTTGCAATCGCCTTGTACTCGCCTTCTTCAACTATCTCCGAAGGATTGTTGTCGGAATCATAGTACAAAACGTCAAGCACAACAAACTCACCCGGAAGTTCCCCTGCAGCGCCTGCAACTATGTTAGTAATAGCTGCCTCAGCATCAGCAATCTTGGATGAACCGTTGTTGATTAATTCTATAGACTTACCGAAATTCTTGTATTGGTCTAAAAGCAATATCTTGGCAGTATTATAAAAACCATCTACGTGCCAATAAGTATGACCCATATCCTTTAAAACATACCAGTCAATCATATCGCCGTATGCATAAATGATATTGCCGGTTTCTACGCCGTCTTTAAGCTCTAATTGGTACGTTCCGATCTTGTTTAAATCAACACCAAGCAAATTCTCAATGGTTCTGTCGGCTGTAAGACCTTCTTCATACAGCTTGTTGGAGCCAAGATATTCTGAAATTGAAAGACGCTCGGTAAACTCACCGGGATACGTATAAGAAAGTATTCCCGTGCGCAGGTTCTTCTTTAAGGCTTCCTTGTCACCTTGCGAAGCTTTAACCGCGCTTTCAAAACTCTTATAAACATAATACGGGCGATAAGCACTGACATACTTGTCCGTCGGATTGCCTACTGCCGTGCCATCGGATACTTCAGGCTCTATATTAGCCATTTCGGGCTGAATTACGACAAAAAACATCACAGTTGTGGGTGCTACGGGCTTCTCGGGCTCCACTTCACCGGGATTATTCTCCGACACATCCTCTGTAGGCTCATTGCCGGATACATCCTCACCGGAAGGTTCATTACCCGAAATATCGCCCTCTTCTGGAGCAGGTGTAGGCTCATCATTGCCTGACACATCGCCCTCCTCCGGGTCATTGTCGGATACAGTTCCTTCCGAAGGCTCTACAACAGGTGTCTCATTGTCAGATACATCTGTAACAGTAGCATCATCACCCTCGCCGGGAGTTACATCATCGTTAGAAGATACATCATCTTCATCTTCAGCGCCTTCCGCAGGAGCAGGCGCTCCGGGAGTCTCCTCTTCATCAACATTAATTATGTCTTCCGGTTCCTCTTCATCATCATAAACCGCAGGAGAATCATCTGTCGTATCTTCAACAGTTGTCTCTACTGCAGGCTGAGAGCCCTCCTCAAGACTGTCCGCTCTGGTGTATGCGATGTCATTAATCAGCACGCGGCCCAAGAAAATAACCGCAATAAGAAACATGCAAAATTTCTTAATTGACTTCCTCATACCATCCTCACTTTCCCTTTTACAAGTATTATTTCCTAATTATCTAATATTTTACCCTATTATGCCATAAAAATATTTATACAATCGAAGCTCATTGCACATTGACAACTTTAAAAATCCGTAATCATCTTTTCAATGGCGTCCTTGTCCATAACGGTACATTTCTTATCGCTGATTGAATACACCCTTGAACATACATTCAATACCGAAGGTCTGTGCGTAGTAACGACACATGTCCTAGGATAATTATCACACATAATATTCCTTAAGACTTCCCTCTCCGTTGCTATATCCAACGCAGATGTTGCTTCATCCAGCAAAAGAATGGGCGATTTTCTAAGTAACGCTCTCGCAATAGACAACCTCTGTGACTGACCTTCCGAGAATCCACCACCGCGTTCCATAATCTCGCTGTTAATTCCGTTGGGAAGTTTCTCAACAAATCTCCATGCACAGGCAAGCTTCAATGCCTCAATTATCTCTTCATCTGTAGCATCTTCTTTGACATTACGCATATTGCCTGCAATCGTTCCCGAGAACATTGTATTGCCCTGAGGAACATAAGCAAAGAGCTGTCTGGCCGAAGCCGATAACTTCATGCACTCTCCGCCGTTTTCCGGCGTTCCGTCACCGGCACATATAAATCCCTCGCCGTTCTGGGCGCGAATTATTGAAAGCAAAAATCTAAGCATCGTAGTCTTTCCTTCTCCGGAAGGGCCTACAAAGGCAACTACTTCGTGCGGATGGGCCTCGGCAAATACTTCTTCAAAGACCGTATCGCTGCCGGGATATGCATAGGTTACATCCCTGATAGACAATCCGACGCCTTCGTCTTTGTGCTTCTCAAAGAAGTCTTTGACTTCATCGCGATTGCCGTAATCTTCCTTGGGAAGGCTCGTAAGATCCATAAGGCGCTTCGATGAGTTGGCTATACCGATAGCGGTCGGGAACAGTCCAAGAAGGCTGTTAACCGTGGAAGACAAGGTCGTTGACAAAGTAATAAACATCGTCATGGTACCGTAAGTAATGGCACCGCTCCACACTTTATAAATTCCCCATCCCTGTGCGGAATAGGATACAAGCATCGATACAAATGTCATAATGATAGCATTGAATATCTCTGCCTTCTGATATTTCAACTGAACATTTAAGTATTCCTTCTGCAGAATACGAAGCCTTTTAGAGTACAAAGAAAGCATGTCAAATGCCTTAACCGTCTGGACATTGGCGAACGTCTCCTGGTTAAAAGCCGAAAGCTCCGTAGATACCTTCAAGGTACCCATATTATTCCTCTGCATACGTCGCATGCTGCTTCTTGAAATAAAAAGGCTGATAGGAATACCCGCAAGTGCAAATATTGCAAAAGAAGCATCATATCTTATGACCAAAATCAATGAACTGAAAAATCTGAATGTATAGATTATAAGATTGGGAACCATGTTAAGGATTCCTGAAGATATTCTTGATGCGTCCCCACTCCATCTTGCCACAAGTTCGCCGGAACGATACTTTGACAAAGCTTCCCATTCTACGTTCATGATGTCATCAAAAAGGCTTGCCTTAATTTCATTATCGACGGTCATGCCGACTTTCGTCGATATATAGTTGGACGCCTGTCCGATGAATGTGCCTCCGAGTGTAGTACCTATCATAAGACAGAAGGTTGTCACGAGGGCACCTGTATTATGACCTGTAATAATATCTACCAGGTCTCTTGAAACCAGGCTTCCCAAAAGAGATACAACAGTTCCCGATAAGCCTAACAGTGTGTAGATTCCTATCGCAAGCTTATGAGACTTCGCATATCTGTAAATCCACTTTAACTGCGCGATTATCTCTTTAAGTCGGCCTTCTTTTATTCTTTTGGCATAATGATTAACTTTTTTAAACATTATTAGCCTCAAAAGACGCACCACTGAACCAGTGGTGCGTCCGAAATATAGTCGTATTGAAAAATGAATTAAATTATGCTGAAGTGTAGCTTACGCACTCAATATCGCAAGGTCTGTATTCACCGGTCTTACCGATGGATCCGTAATAAGGGCTGTTGTCAACTACGATTTCAAAACAGAAACCAACGCTCTCATTGGGATTGAAGTGACCGTTTCTGGTAATGGTAAATCTGCTCTCGGAAAGTCTTCTTACCCAGGTACCGCTTGCGTTCTTAACTTCCTTCATCTTGAATCCGTTATTAAGTCTGAATGTCATTGTAAGACATTCTCCGCTGAAATTACCATGGTGATTAGCCTGAACATGTACTACCGAGTGATGACCTGTATTATGTCCGTCGTATCTGCAACTAATATCCCAGTCACCCTTAGGCTCAGGAATGTCGCCGCTTCCACGTACACAAAAGAAGCCTTCAGTATCTTCAAGGCTTAATGACACTATTGCCGGACTTACAAATGCTTTTGCCATTACAATTCTCCTTCGTTACAATTACCCCTATAATTCTTGTCTTAAACTATACCATATAGGAGTAAAGTGTCAACGCTTTCGATTAATTCTAACGAAAACGTAACATTTTCCCAATTTCACAAAACCCGTTCGTCGATAAAAGTTTTCATAGCTTCAAAAGCCCCTTTATCAGCAGTACATTCGAGCTCGCACAAGGAAACAGTTTCCGCAATGTTTTGCGCCAAATTTACATAGTTTCCAATCAGCTCTTCATTCCAAGAGGGGGAGAAAAGTCTCCTCACAATCTTTAAAACTCTCTCGTTGCCGACAATCTCTCTGACCCGATTTATAGGTGCCTGCTTAAGAAAAGTGATTCCCGCAACCTGATATTTACCGGGTTCCGAAATGCCTGATTCTCCGCACCACGGAACACCATGCATATATATAAGACTGTTCTCGACACCCAAAAGGTTCAAATCTCCGTTCAAAATTTTGACACTCGCATATTTTTTCCACAAATTGGCATGTGTAGACTTACCAATCATAGCTCTTCCGGAGAATAGCCACCCTTTATTTTTGTACACTATTGAGGCCGAATGTATAGCTACCAACCCATGCTTGGCAGCAAAGTATGAAAACGGTATTCTTATTGCAAGGAATAACTCTTGGCTCATCTCGGCAATATCGCCTTCCGTATACTCTATGACAGCGTAATCACCTTTTTCGTTAATCAGAATCCTGCCGACATATTGGCAGTCCTTTATTTCGAGCCTGTATCCGTAAGAACCTCTGAATATATCCACAGCTCCGTTTCTTGCGACAAAAGTCTCTCCAGGCGTAACTTTTTCTTCACGCGCTATTTCTTCTTTGGCATATCGAACCATGTTAACCGTCAGAGTATCCGCAGACCTGATCCTTCGGGCAATATAATCATCGAGTGGAGACAGGTCTATATCAGGGCTTCCGGTAACATGCACGTTTAATCCCGCGATAGCATACTTACGCAATACATCGCCGTGAAGCGGCTTACGCTTTATAGTCCATTCAAGCATCCGCCCTTCAAACATCTGGTCAAAAAAAGTTTCTACTACAGCCTTTACATTATCATACTGCTCGGGCGAGCACTCGTATTCTTTCATACAGGCATCCACAACTTCGGACGCTTCCATATCATTTTCAAGCAGATTCCATATAAACGCGCCGACTTCATTTAGCTCAACGTCTTTCGAAAAATCAGCATTGGCCTGACCGAAAGGAATAAGATAAAAATGTCCCTGTATCTCTTTAAGAATGTAATTCGGACTCCTCTTCATGAGTTACCTCCAAGGATTTGGTTCTAAATACACTTCCTATTTTGTAAAACACTCTTCTTAATAGTCTTATGAATTCAATCAATCTATCTACACAAGCGGATTTGAGGTTTTGATGACCACGGTTATTACCGCCGGTGAAATTCAAATCTTGTAATGAATTGACCTTAACTATGTTATCCGGCGATAAAAGGCTCTCATCATAGGGAACAAACTTATTGGGAATAATCATATACCGGTTCGTATCTTTCGTTTCTATATCCATTTTTCTTTTTTGAAGATGGATATACATGAATTCCTTAACAGATACTTTGCCATCTTCAACAAAGTGACCATATATATGCCCGTTATTGTACTCGGCAATAAAGAAATTCTCTACTCCACGGGTTATCTCGGTTCTGAATTTGAATTTTCTCGGCCAAATGTCCAAAATACCTTTCCGATTGTCATAGGTATGGTATATTCCGTAATCTGACAGGCTCTTAGCTCCGGTTTCATCAAAAGCGACACTCTTGTAAAAGTGAAATGCTTCAAAAGAAGTATATTGCATATCGATTATTTTCTTATAAGCATTATTGTTGTCACTTGTATTTCTGAATAAAGACAAATGCCCCAATGTCAATATTCTGTCATAAGAGTCGAACATGTCCTTCGTAATAAAGGCACTCAAATTGCCCCAGACTATATCAGGATCGCAATATCCCCACCAATCGCTGTCAGATAGGTATTCGGAGAACAAAACGCCATATGTTGGTTTGTAATCACACAATTTATACGGAACCCCTATTTGGCACAGTTTTCCAAGCTTGCTATGAATCAGATTCTGTATTTCCGCAAATGTTTTATAAATTACAGTTACATTAGACGGTAATTCAACTGACAGTTCTTCATCCAAAATCAGCAAAAAATTGAACTCTTTATTATGTGATGCCGATTCCAACCACAAATGAAAGTAGTTTGGAAGAGTTCCAAAATAGGGCAAAATTACAGTAACCTTCATACCTCAATCTCCTCATAAATTTTCTTCTAAAGGACCTGTCCTTGACACAATTAAATGATACTGATAATTATATAATTCTTACCAATACCACAGTTGACATTTCCCAACCCTCTATTCTATAATGACATAGTTATTAAGCACGGAGTCGTATCGAAGCGGTCATAACGGGGCGCACTCGAAATGCGTTTGCCCTCCGGGGCACGAGGGTTCGAATCCCTCCGACTCCGCTTACTTACAGGCGTTTCGCTTTGGCGAGGCGCCTTTTTTGTTAGGCGACGAGCCAAGCGGCTGCTGTGCTTGCGCGAGCAGACATTTGGCGACCGCATACAATCTCGGATTTCAGCATTTAGAAATCCGATGATTATGGAATTGTAATCTTGGTGATGCTCTCTATCCAAGCTCGTCCATCGGCCATCTTCGTATCTGCCATGTTGGTAAGGATAACCGTGTTGACTTCTTTGTACACTATTGTACCGTTTTCAATGGTGGAAAAGTTGCCCGCAGAACTAATACAGTAAGGCACTCCATCCACAGTACCCATATACATCATAATATGTCCCGGGAAGAATACAAGTGTACCGATAGGCGCATCATTAAGTATATCAATCTTCTCGGCGACACTCATCTTAGTCACATCTACATTCTTCTCGCACGCATAATCCGCCTGTGTTCTGGCCGCTCTCGGAAGATTAAAGCCAAAGCATGCGTAAACCTCTCTGACATATCCCGAACAATCCTGTCCGTTGTAAGCACCGCCCCAGCCATATACTGCACCCAAGTGCTTAAAAGAAAGCTTTGCAACATTTTCCTCGGTATATGGAAGATACCCTAAGTTAACGTCTTCCGAAGCAGGTATCAGCACATACACATCCTCAATAAACCCGTCTTCTCCTCGCGTCGGAAGCTTAGCTATATAGTTGCCAAAAGAAATCCTGTTGTGAATGTCTTCGGGCGCCTCTTCAATAGAGACAACGGGAAGAACCGTTCCCATAGGTACTAACAGGTCTGAAAGCCCCTTTGTGTACGGATCTGTAGACAGCCTTAACTCTTTGCCGGTAACTACAAGGAAAGACTGTGGATTCTTTCTGTCCGCCCAATCTTCTTTGGACTCACAAACTGCTACATTCTCTATTCTCGTCCAACCACCGTAGCCGTAAGTTAGTACATAATACCACTCTCCGTCCTTAGACTCATGAAGAATGGCAACCGGCATAAACGGTTGCAAATCAGACTGAATCAGCTCATCGTAATATAGATTTCCGTCACTGCCATATATCTCATCATCGGTAGGAAATCTCTTAAGAACGCCTCTTGTAACCGAATATCCGAATCTCAGACTGACTCTTGAATCAAGCGCTTCCAAATTAAGACTTTCTAAAAGCGTATCCCAATACGCCTTATCTGTAGGGATATCGTTTAAATAATAATTCTCGGGATGCTCGGGCACAAAATATGTATCTTTTATAAGCTGCGTGGCAGTTTTGACATAAAAATCTTCTCCGACTTCATCAAGAGAAAACGCCACTTCACTTGTCGCAATCATGCGCCTGTTATCATAATTATACTTCGCTATTTCCGAAAAAGAAAGGCGCGCTGTATCCACACTAACCCCTGCGTCTTCCCGTAGTTTCAGCCAATAATCGGGCGACATCATCTCCTCGGATATACTGTTGTTAAGCCTTACGAAATCGGCCGGATTCTGAGGTTCATATTCAACATTTTCAACGTATTCGGCTTTAGCCTTTGCCTTAGCATATAAGTGCGCAGTCAAAAGTGCTCCCGCGGAAAGAACCGCAAGAACAATTATCAACCGCACTATTTTTCCTTTGATGCTTTTTTCTTCTTTGGCCATATTTCCCTGAATAGCTCCTATTGCAGTAAAGAAAAAGAATGTTATCGGATACAACCTGAAATTCGGAAAAAGATAGGCTTCCGCAAAGGCCATTAATATCGCTGCTACCGGTATACCTGCAAGTATCGCCGCTTTATCAAGTTCCGATTTTCCTGATAAAACTGCAACAATCATTGCTGTGAGCCAGCTTATTAGAAGGATTGCCAAAAGTGTGGCGCCGGGAATTCCGTAAGTATATAGCTGCTGTACATATCCGCTGTGAGCAGAAGTTGTCGGAATCTCCGGCCTGCCCTCATAGACATCGTATATTATCTCCTCATGCACTCTCTGAGCCGTAATACCAGTAATCCACCGTATCGGCTTTTCGTTAAGCATGCCGACAGTTGCGGGCCAGATAAGCGTTCTGTCCGTCAGAGTATCAAGCGCGTACGTAATTCCGTATGTTTCAAGACTCTCTTGAGCATCCTCAACACTTACTCCTTCTGTTCGCTCTGCTGCTACCACTGCAAAAGAATCGTAAATCTTCTTGGGCAGTAAAAACAAACCTATTGCTATCGCACAAGCCACAACGCATATCAAAAAGGCTTTCAGAAACACCTTTAAACCTTTTTTGTCCGACTTCCTGTACATCAGTACAAAGAAAAACGTTCCCACAGCAGCCGCTGTAGCAAGCATCGCACTTCTGGAATAAGAAAGCCCCAACGATATCCAGCCGACTATAAGGCCGATGAAACATAACGGAAGGGCTATAATTCTATATCTTGCCCGCCAAAAATAATATATGAGGATAAGAGAAATCAATATCAGAACCGTCGCCGACTGTCCTGCGGTATTGGGGTTACCGAATACCGATAATCGACCTTTAACAAGCGACCCCAAACCTCTCGGTACTTTAAACTCGGGATTTAAAAGATTCTTTGTAACGAATATTACAGAAAGCGTGAACATCGTTGTCAGAATAATTGCTTCCCATGAAAAGATTATTTTAATCCACTTGTCTCTTTTTGATTCATTTAAGTTATATGAGATTAAGTACGCAAGAAGACATATATACCATGCTCTGTGCTCCGGGGAGCCGAATATTCGCAGAATCGATACATCTGAAGAAATGAAACCTGATATATATGTAAAAAGAAAAAAGACCAAATATACGAAAAACGACGCTTTCCTGTAAATCTCATACCTAAGCACGAGCATGACAACAAGCGCCAAAGCCCCCATGCCGACGTATCTGTCAAGAGAGCTTCCTCCGCATATCAGTCCTTTTAATATATATGGGCATAATAACACACAGTAAATCTGTGCAAGTATAATCCAAAGTTCTGTCCCCTTTGCCCATGTACAGAGCCTTTTAACCATTGCTCCTCCGAAGTCATACCCTTTTTAACAGCCAAGCGTAGCTAAACTGTAATCTATTACCTCGCAAATACCAAATACAATATAAATCCTAACATCAAAAACATTCCGCCGCAAGCCAAAATCAGTCCGTAGGAAAGTGACCTCTGTGCAAGAGATTTGTTCTCTTCATTCTCCATATGTTTAAGCGCAAGCTTATGCTCTATATCGTAAGACACTTCGCCGGTCTTTAGGGACTTAACAAGGTCCGCGGCATGACCAATCAGATGGGTATACCAGGTACCCTCAATTCGCTCCGGTGCCCAGTTGGCATCTCTGTAAACAGTCTTACGCAGTATAAGAACCACTCTGTCAATAAACTCATCCAGGAAGCGCATAAGAAATCCGAGCGCGGTAGGAAGAAGCGTCACAAGCAAAGGCTTGTAAACCTTCTCTTCAATGTCAAGCCACTTCGGCCACAAATTCAGGTAGCCGGATTTGCTCATTAGGAACTTCCTTACAAATATAAAGTACATAAACAATCCGATTGCTATAGAAATAAAGCTTCCGGACATTGTATGTAGATTAAAGAACCTATACTCATCTCGAACTGCAATGGTAATTCCGAGTCCGAGCACCAAAAGCGCGGGAATCACCACCGCCGCCTTCTGCGTGATGCCCATGTAATCAGTCTTCGCGTCGTATTGTGACTGCTTGCCGGCATCGCCGTTTTTCTCTACAAACACGCATACAAACAGTTTCAACATATATGCAAGCGTACATCCGCCCGAAAACAGGAACATTGCTTCAACGCCCTTCACAATGACTTCATTGCCGAGCACTTCGCCCGCCTCAAGCAATCCTTCGTGCAGCGCAGTCTTTGAAAGATATCCGAGGAATCCCGGTATTCCCGCAAGTGACATTCCTCCGAGAGCAAAAGAAAGCGCAAGGAACGGCTTCTTTTTCCCGAATCCCCTGATATCGTTTAAATCAAGCGTGTGAAGATTCTGATATACAACGCCCGCTACAAGGAATACACACAGCTTAACGACCGTATGGTTTACCATGTGGAGCACGATTCCGTAACGTGCAAGTCCTGCCTCCGCGCCAAGAAGTGTGCCGCAGGCAGAGCCCACAATAATAAATCCTATCTGTGATACCGACGAGCACGCAAGTGTCCTCTTGATATCGGTACTGAAAAGAGCAAGCATGGCACCGAGCACCATTGTAATAATGCCGATACCCATTACAAAGCTTCCCCAAAGTTCATCTTCGGGAAGCACCATATACCCTACTATCAAGATTCCGAAAATGCCCGCTTTGGTCAGTACACCGGAAAGCAGTGCCGATGCAGGCGCAGGTGCAACGGGGTGAGCCTTCGGAAGCCAGATGTGTATAGGGAAAGCACCGGCCTTGGCCGAGAATCCGAAGAACATGCAAAACGCCGCCGCATATATTCTTCCGCGACCAAACCTTCCGCCGGTCTCGCAAGCGGCCTTAAGCTCTGACAGTTTTAAAGTTCCTACGTTGGTATATAAAAGCAGGATACCCATGAGAAGCACCAATCCGCCGATAACTGCAACCGCCATGTATGTGTCTGCGGCCTTAAGCGCCTTGTTCTTTTCCTCCTGAGCCACCCACACATATGAAGCAAGTGACATGATTTCAAAGAAGGTAAACAACGTAAACAAATCGCCGGACGCGAACACTCCCACAGTCGCAGCAAGCGTAATCAGGCTGAATACATAGAATCTCACCTTGTGCTTGTCGTGGCTTAAATACCGGGGCGCAAAAAGAAAACTGATCGTCCAGGCAAACAAACTCACGATAATATATAAAGTTTTCAATCCGTCGAGAGAAAAAAACAATCCCTCTCCAAAAAACTCACTAATCGCCATTAAATCAATCCTCCGGCAACCTTTTCAAAGAACGCCACAATAGGCGCATTAAATATACCGAGTCCGATACAAGCCAGCGCAAACAACGTAAGCGGAAGGAGCATGCGCCACGAAGGGTCACACTTCTCACCGTTCGTCTCTTCTACGGGGAAGTACGCTCTCAAGACCATCTGCATCATATATATGGCTGTGAGTAACGCCGAAATCAGTATCGCTCCGACACCCACGTAGCCCATAGTCATTCCCGACTCAACTCCGGCCTTGGCAAGCTGCCATTTACTGAAGAATCCGCAGAGTCCCGGAACTCCCATAAGAGATAACGCGCAAACAGTAAATATCACAAATACCTTGGGCATTCTCTTAGCCATGCCCTCAAGTTCATATACGTAATTCTTGTGCGCCTTGGCAATCACTGCGCCTGCGCAGAAGAAAGAACCTATCTTCATCACTCCGTGGAACACCATATGCGTAAGTGCACCCGTCATTCCGAGGGGTGTCATCATGGTTGCTCCAAGCAGAATATATGAAAGGTTTGAAATCGTTGAATATGCAAGTCTTCTTTTGATGTGTCTTTCTTTGACCGCCATGGAACAGCCGTAGACGACGGTGAAAATCGCTACGCCCATGGTAAGGTACTGTGCCCATGTGCCCCTCAAAAACTCTGTTCCGAACGCATAGTATGTAAGTCTGATGATGGCAAAAGCACCCGACTTGACCACCGCAACCGCATGAAGGAGCGCAGTAACAGGAGTAGGCGCAACGCCCGCCTGCGGAAGCCACGAGTTAACCGGCCAAATTGCCGCCTTAACGCCGAAGCCAAAAAACGCAAAAACATATATCAGTCTCAAAATATTGTCGCGCCCGTCCGGAATCTCGCCGTGAATAACTCCTCCCAGTACAAACTTAAAGGAATCTCCATAAGCCATCAGGAATATAAGCGAGATGAAGGCAAAAGCAGCACCGCCGAGAGAATATACTATGTACTTTCTCGTAGCAGCAATCGCAGCATCGCTCATCGTAAATAAAATCAGCGGAATCGTAACAAGTGTGAGCATCTCATAGAAGCAATACATCGTCAGCATATTGTCGGCAAAAGCAATCGCCATGGTCACACCGAAAGTAATGACGTACATTCCGAAGAATGTTTTTTCTTTGAGCGTCTTCTCGCTCGCTTCGTGCTCCATGTACTCCGTCGCATATAAAGTCGCAAGCGGCCACAAGGACGAAATCAGCGCACCGAATATCCTGGACATTCCGTCGATTTTAAAAGAAACCGTATACTTGTCCACGAATTTAAATAATACAACACCGGCCTCGGGCGGATTGATGATAAGCTTCCACGCTACAATCGAAGTAATAATCGTAATTGCTTCCGCAATAACCAGCATGGTCTTGCGACTCTTAACAGGCGTAAGAATCAACAACACACCCGCAAATATAGGGAAGAATATGGCAAAATAAATCCAATTCGCACTCATCGCATGCCACCTCCCATAAACAGATTGGGGATGATTCCCACAAGCACGCACAAAACAGTAAGCACTCCGACGGGAATGTAAACTGTCAAAGGCAGCTTAACCTTTTCGCGGCCGTCATCCACATAGTCTTCACCGGGGAAAAATCCTCGCATCACTATCGTAAAGAGATATCCCGCGGTAAGAAGCGCCGAAATCAGCAGGAACACGGGTCCCGCCCAGTCAAAGTTGGCCCGCCCTGTATCAAGCGAACCCACAATCAGATACCACTTCGCAAGGAATCCTCCCGTAGGCGGAATTCCCACCATGGAAAGCGAGCAAATCGTGAACATCCAAAGGAGTACCGGATACTTCTTGCCAATTCCCCTTAAGCTCTCCACGTTCTTAGAACCCGTAAGAATAATGAACACGCCCGCAATCATAAACAATGCACACTTGGCAAAAGCATGTGCAAGGAACTGCATAAGCGCGCCTTCATAAGCGGTCTCGTTAAACATCGCAAGGCCGAACAATATATATGAAACCTGGCTGATGGTTGAATATGCCAGTCTTTTCTTTAATTCTTTCTCAAAATATGCAAGAGTCGAGCCCATAAGAATCGTAAGAAGAATAAGAATAATCCACGTATACTGAACCCATGTGCCCTTTACAAAATCCGCACCCACAAGATAGAACACCGCGCGGATAACACCGATAACGCCGGCTTTAACAATTACACCCGACAATACCGCACTCGCAGGTGATACCGCAATGGGGTGAGCTGTCGTAAGCCACGAATGAAGCGGCCACATACCCGCCTTAACACCAAAACCGATTACCATGAAAAACACTGCCAAAAGCACGATTCCTTCATGTCCCGACACAAGCGTCATGTCAAGTCTTCCGCCCTCGGCAAAAGTTAAATCCACGCAATACTTATTGAGTACGTAGAATCCGAACAACACGAAATATGCGCCAAAGAACGAGTATATAAGGTACTTAAATCCGGCAAGTCTTGCCTCCTTGGTCTGTTCATGCATTACCAGAGGCGACGACAAAAGTGTCATAAGCTCATAATTGACATAGAATGTGAAGAAATTCGCGGAGCATGCCATAAGCGAAATAATGCATAACACTCCCACGAAAAATCCCCAATATCTCTTCAGGTGTTCTTTGCCCTTCATGTAGTAACAGGAATACACTCCCGCGCACGCAAAAAGAATTACTGCCGCCGTAAGGAAGACAATGCTTATCCTGTCAATCCTGTAAGAAAGAGCCAGTCTGTCATTAAATTGATAAAGCGTAAACATCGTACTCAAACTTCCGTTACCTCTCTACGAGAACATATCAAGACCCGTACCGATTAACTCAAGTATGGGTTCCGAGCAAAGACCCAATGCCACATTAAGTGCTATAAAAAGAATAACCGTGCAAGTATATTCAATCTGCTCACGGGTATGAATTACCTTGAATCCTTCGCGACCTTTATACAAATCTCTTTCGGGCGAGTAAATTCTCACAACCGTTCTCATGAAATAAATTGCGTTAAGAATAGTACTGATTGCAAGCACTATCATTGTCGGCAGCATCTTACCGTAATTGGCAACCGCCGCCTGCATGAACAAAAGCTTACTGATAAATCCCGAGAAAAGCGGTATACCAACCATGGAAAGTGAGCCTGCCGCAAATCCCATGCCCGCAATCTTGTTTCTGTACGCAGAACCTGTCAGATCTTTAAACTTTCTGCTGGTATTGGACGCATCCGTAAGACCGATGGCCGAAATAAACAGCATCGACTTCGTAGCCGCGTGCGAAAGAATCTGAAACACTGCCGCCACCATACCGGCACGGGTACCAAGGCTTATTCCCAGATAAATATATCCAATCTGCGCAACCGATGAGAAAGAAACCATTCTTCTGATATCGTCCTCTCTCATAGCGCTGATACTTCCGAAGATGATGCCGAGTCCCGCGAACACAAAGGTTACATTAAGCAGTAACGAATCATGTACCACCTCAAACCCGATTACTCTGTAGATAATCTTAATAAGTAAAAATATGTATCCCTTGGACACCAAGCTCGACAAAATCGCCGCACTCGAAATCGTAGAATAACCGTAAGCATCCGGCAGCCACGCATGAAAAGGAAACAGCGCACTCTTAATCGCAAGACCCATAATCATGAAGGCCATCGAAATAAGAAGCGGCTCACTATACTGTCCCGTCGCCACAAGAGTCTGTACGCTTTCCTTAATATTGCTCATGAGAAGATGTCCGGTCAGGTCGTACAGGATACATACGCCCACAAGGAAAAGACCTGAACCCAGCAAGCTCATAATCATATATCTGACCGCAGCTTCAATGGTACGACCGTTCTGTCTTATCATAATAAGACCGCAAGCCGAAATTGTATTAATCTCCACGAATACGTAAGCCGTAAACAAGTCGTTGGTATACACAAGCGCAATGAGCGAGCACAGCATCAGATTAACCAGGATGTAATACAGATTCTGTTTGGTATCCTCAACTTCCTCAAGCAGTTTCTTTCGCCCACCGCTCATAGATAACAGCATAATAAGGCAAAAGAAAGTCGCCATCGCCCCTTCAAGCACACCACCGCGCACCTCATTGCCCCAAGGCGCCGGAACATGGCCCATCGTATAAGTAAAGCTTCCGTGGCCGAGACAATAAAACGTAAGTGTAAGCGACATCGCTCCCACCACACATATCAGTACAGTATTCACCCACTTAGCCGCTTTGCCTTTAAGAAGGGAGCTTGCCGATGACGAAATCAGGCATAAGATTATGGAAAAAAGAGGAAAGTTCTGCACAAAGTCGCGCATTATAATCCCTCCTTTTTAAGTCTTAATGATATCTCGTCAAGATCGAGCGTATGATATCTCTTATAAAGTCTGATGGTAAGAGACAGCATCAGTGCCGTAACCGATACCGAAACTACAATACCCGTAAGTACAAGTCCGCTGGGAATAGGGTTAATATAAGAATCGGGCTGCAGCTCGCCCCCGATAACGATAGGCGCAACATGCCCCTTTATATAGCCTTTCAGCGCAAGAAACAGATACACAGCCGTATCCATGATATTAAGTCCGATAATTTTCTTAATCAGATTCTTATGAAGCAGCAAATTCGTAAATCCTATTGCGAATATGATAAGCGAAACCGCTTCCGCATAGTTATTAAGAAGGTTCGTATTCATCCTACAGACCTCCTTTTCTGAACATTGCGTAGAAAGCATACATAGTACATGCCACCACGCAACCCACAGCAATATCCAGCGGAAGGATTAATCCCGCGCTCAAAATATGCCCGGGTATTCCCTTCGGAATATGTGAATCAAGCTCGTTCGCTCCGCAGAAGAAAGCATAACACTTAGCCAATGCATAGAAAGCAAGCCCCGAGAAAATCACAGTCTTATAAACCTTTTCATTAAAGAATCGCTCTGTTTTCTCGAATCCAAACGCATTAAGATACAAAATCAATCCTGCGCCTATAATAGCTCCACCCGAGAATCCGCCGCCCGGCGACAAATGTCCGTTTAGGATGACATATATTCCAAACAGAATAATAATAGGCACCAGAATCATGGCAATCTTCTGTAAGATTGCATCATGATGAGGCTCAAAAATCTTATCCTCTTCTTCTGCTTCTCCGATAGTTTCGGTAATCTTGGTGTCTTCGGGATCTCTCTCGCTCTTATCGAGTCTTAACAGAATTGTTACTGTTATAGCCGCCACAAACAATACATGAGACTCTCCCAAAGTATCAAAAGCACGATAGTCAAGTATCATGCCCGCCACAATATTGGTGGCTCCGGTCTCCGCAAGACCTTTCTCAACATAGCGCCTCTCAACCTCGTTATTGGCGGGATTGTCAAGCTCGCCGGTCTTAGGAAGCTGACCTACGGTAATTAATAAAACCGCGCTAAAGAATACCGCAAATACCACTGCCAGAATCTTATAGAGGAATCTCCACTTTCTGAAGGAACCTCTGTCGGCGGCATCAAATACTTTTTCTTTGACCTTTTCTACGTCTTCCTTGTGCTCAGCTTTGGTGATGACATTAACTTCCTCATCATCATCTCGAATGGTCATATTTTCGTATAAGTCGCTGCGGCTTTCCCATACCCAGTCAAGAAGGTTACTTAACAGATTCTTTTTCTTCATCTTTCTTAACCTCCTTCTTCTTACCGCTTGCATCTTTGAACATTGAATGAATTCTGTTCAAGGTTACAAAGAACAATACGCTTGTGATTCCCGCGCCGACTGCAGCCTCGGTAATGGCCAGATCCGGAGACTCAAGAAGCATCCAGATTACGGACATAATAAGGCTGTACGACATAAATATAAGAACTGAATTCAATAAACTTTTTGAGAAACTGACTGCTATCGCGCATATAACCAGAAACGATAACAGTACGCACATAAGAATTGTCATTTTTCCTACCGTTATTCTTTGTCGATGAGTTTACGGGATTCTTCCTCGTCACATACGTGGAAGTGCTCTTCTTTGTTCTCTTCAGTGTAGTTGATGAGTCTTGAAATCAGGTGACTCGAAACCGGAGACGCAAACCAGAAGAATATAACCACAAGTATCAGTTTGGCACTTGTGAAGTCGAGTCCGTTTATGATAACCGCGCCAAGTATAATCTCGGCAAAAGCAAGTGTATCGCCGCTTCCCGCAAAATGCATTCTGTCAAGAACGTACTTAAGTCTGTACACTCCCAGCACTTCAACCAGAAAGCCGCCGATTCCGAGAATGATAAAAAGGCAACCGATTATCAATCTTAAAAGATTAACCGTTTCCATTCTTTCTCTCCTCCAACACTTTCTTTTTCGTAAGGTAAGCGCCTACATATACCTTGCAAAGTACAATTACCGCGAGGAAAGAGATAAGTGCGTATATAAGGCATATATCGGCAAGATATCCCTCGCGAAGCTTAACAAGCAATATCGCAATCATGGACATTGTAATAGTACCGAGCATGTTGATGGACACAACTCTGTCCGCGGGTGTGGGTCCGATTATCGCTCTTAGCAGGCACAAAAGTGCAATAACTCCGAGAACGATAAGGGCCACCGTGGCAAATGTACCGTATACTTCAAAGAACGTTTCCATAGTCATACGCTAGTCCCACCCTTCCTCGAGTTTTAAAAGTTTCTGCTCGAAAATTGTATTATCAAGGCCTTCCGCCAGGGATTTGTCATAACAATGAACAGTGAGCTTGTTGCCCTTAACCTTAACGGTTATGGTACCGGGAGTAAGAGTAATCGCATTGGCGAGAAATACCCTTGCGGTTCTGGTCTTAAGCTTACTCTCGAATGTAACCATGACAGGCTCACGTTTATCTTTAGAATGTAAAAAGAAAAGTCTGTAGAGGTTAAAGTTGGCTTTAACGATTTCTTTGACCAAAATGAAAGCGTATGCAATCATTGCGGGGAACTTTTTTAGCAAAACAAAGTCTTTCTTTATGGAATAGTCCATAAATCGGCACACAAAGAGAAGCATCAACGCCGATAATACAACGCCGAATATTGCAATCTCCAAAGTAAACGCCTGATTAAAGATTACCCAGCATACAAAAAACAGTATAAACACGCCAATCCTCCACATGTTTTAAACACTAACTTTAATTATATAGCACCGCTATTATATTTATGCAAGCAACAAAATGCACCATTTTCCGACTATTTCCTATTTGTAAATTTATATGTGTTATAATGTAATGTGATGGTTTATGTTTAGCGGTTATGGGTCACCTCGGAGGTTACATGAAAAAAAAGGGAATCTACAAAAAAATGCTTGCCTTAGCGGTTGTTCCGATACTCTTATTCGGAATAGCTCTTACTATCTTTTGTTATATAAGATTTAAAGATACCCTTTACAACACCACCAAGACCAATATGTCCGACATGGCTCACTATATCATTATCACTTATGATAAGACTTATCCCGGCGATTACAAACTGGTCCCCAATTCAAGCGGTACATATGACGTATACAAAGGCGATTCAAATATTACTTATGATTACTCAATAGTAGATGCTTATGCCAGAGAAACCGATACCGAAGTTTCTTATCTATATATGGATGTACGTGTTCATACAACATTTAAAACAGAGTCGGGCAAGAGATACTCAGGTATAAGTGCCGCTCCCGAAACCTCCGCCATGGTTCTTGGAAACGGCGCCGAAGCCTTCTATAAGAACGTTGATATCTTAAACAAGGAATACCTTGTATATTACGCCCCCATCCGTAACTCCGACCACTCTATTGTGGGCATGGTAGAAGTTGCCAAACGGACAACAGAGATTAAGAAAAACGTATTTAAATCCGTATGGCCCATGTTACTAATGGCTATACCCGGCATGGCGCTTGTCGCTTTCTTTTCCTACGGTTACACCAAGGGCGTTACCAATACGTTGCAGAAGATTCAGGATTTCCTCGGACGTATTGCCGCAGGTAACCTATCCGCCGAAATGGCTCCCGAATGTATCAGAAGAACAGACGAACTCGGTGATATTACAAAATCTTCCATACAAATGGCCAAGAGCATACGAGCTTCTGTCGAGACCGACCCTCTTACCGGCCTTAACAATCGTCGCTATGTACACTCCGCTGTAGCAAGAATTGCGGCGCGCTCCGAGATGACCGGCGTTCCGTTCTCAATAGCAATATGCGATATCGACTTCTTTAAGAAGGTTAACGATACTTATGGTCACAATGCAGGTGACGAAGTGTTGAAGGCAGTTGCCTCGCAGCTTAAGAAAGCTATGATTGGTAACGGCTTCGCAGCCCGCTGGGGCGGCGAGGAATTCGTGCTTATATTCGATAGGTCTAATGTTGAAGAGGCTGTTAAGATTCTTGAAGGCCTCGCTGATAATATTCGTGCCATGATTGTGTACGCAGAAGGCTACGAGATTAAGATTACGATGACGATGGGTGTAAGCGCCGGTACTTCGGGTGACGTCGAGGCCATTGTCGAGACCGCCGATGCCAAGCTCTACTATGGTAAAGAGCACGGACGCAATCAGATTGTTGCAGAAATTCCTGCGGAAGACAAAGAATAGTTCTGAATAAAAGTAGCGTCGGCTTTTATTAAGCCGGCGCTATTATTTTGCGAATTGCTATTTTATTTTAATCTCAGCTTTTATCGGTTCCTTCACAAGTTTGGCGAACTCTTCACCGTCCTTGGAAGTGCCGACCAGATTGCCGTAGTGTACGGGAATTGCGACTTTGGGCTGCATGGCGTTAACCAGTCCCGCCGCTTTTCTTGCATCCATAGTGTAGAAACCTCCGACAGGTACGAGTGCCACATCGCACTTTACCTCTTTGGCCTCTTTGATGGCATCGATGTCGCCGGCAATGTAGATTCTCTCGCCTGCCACTGTTACTATGTATCCGACCCATTCGGCCGTCTTTGGATGAAACGGCTTCATGATGTTGTACATGGGCACAGTTTCAAGCATAAGTCCATCTATATTCTTGGAGATTTCGGGCTTAACCGTCTCAATCTTGGCAACAAGCGCTTCGACTTCCCGTGCTTTCTCCACCATCTTTCTCGGTACGACTAACACCGTATTGTTACAGGCAACCTTCTCAATATCCTTAACCGAAAAATGGTCGTAATGATCGTGAGTAATAAGTATAAAAGCGGCATCATGCGGCGCCTCGTCCATCTCAAACGGATCTACGTAAATCGGCCCATTCTCGGCGTCAATCCTGATACTGTTATGCTTAAATACCGTGATATTGTCTGTCATAGCTTCTCCCCCTTTGCCTTACAATATCTGCGGATACTTCTCCTCAATTAAACCGATTGCCTTCTCCTGAACTGCATCAAATAAATACATATCCGTTGAAGGGAACTTATCATTGGCAACAAAACCGCCTGCCATAGAGGCATGACCGCCTCCGCTACCCCAGCCTTCAAGTACTTCTGCCGCGAGAACTCCTGCATTAATGTCGGAGCGCTCACTTCTGAAACTAAACTTATAACCGCCTTCACGCTTCGCAAAGATAATTACAACCTCCGCCTCAGCAAGTGCAAGGAAGAAATCACTGAGCGCCGCAACAAGTGCATCGGGGCAAAAGAAATCAAGAAACGACAAGCATACCTTACCGAACACTCTCGCATTCTCTATAGCTTCGCCGTATGCTCTTAAATCGGTAAACTCCATGTTATTGGTCTCAAGCTCTGCCAAAAGCTTTCTGTCCACATACGGGAAAAGAAAACCGAGCATCTCAATATCAAACTCTGTCACACCCCTGCTTAACTGAAGTGTATCCATTCTGAGACCATACATGAGTGCAGTCGCAACCTTAGTCTCGGGAACTAAATCCAAGTCTTTGTAATACTCGGCTATTATTGAAGCGCATGCGCCGGTAATACGTAAGTCGGAATACTCATAATCAATCTGAACAACCGTCGGATGATGATCGATTGCAGCAAGCTCGTCGCCGATGAAATCAGTAGTGTTACCGTTATTCTTCTGACAATCCACAAGAATTATCATATCGTCGGGCTTCATCTCGTCGACGATAGCATCATACGGACTCATCTCGATTCCGCACATCGACAGAAGCTTAACACTTGATAATTTATCTATCTGACCTTCGTGGCATATACGTGAATCTATGTTGTATTCTTCCAAAAGTTTCTGAAGTCCGAATGCGGTAGATATGGCATCGGGGTCCGGAAAATTATGGGTCTGAATCCATACCACTTTATTCTTACAAAGTTCAATCAATTTATCGGGTCTCACAAGCAATCCTCCGTTTTAAAGATTTCTTTAACACCTCAATTTACTATTTGATTTTAAGTTTCTCGCAGATTTTCTTCTGCTCATCATCGGCTGCTTCTTTGGGTGTCCAGAGCATCTTCTGCTTATCGCCTACGAATCTGGGAATAACATGAAGATGATAGTGAGGAACGCTCTGCCCTGCAGCTTCCTTGTTGTTCTGAATAATGTTAACGCCGTCACATTTTAAAACTTCTGTCTGTCTCTCAGCGATTTTCTTGGCAAGAATCATTGCTTTACCAAGAGTCTCTTCATCGATTTCAAAGACATCCTGATAGTGCTCCTTGGGAAGGATAAGTGCGTGTCCCGGATTGGCCGGAGCCGCATCGAGAATTACATTAAACATGTCATCCTCGTAAATACTGTTGGTCGGATATACTCCATTGGCGAGTTTACAAAAAATGCAATCGTCTTTTTTCACCTTAAATTCCTCCTAAATCGAATATATAGGCAAGGCTCTGTCGCCTTGTATTATGCAAAAACAAACATTGTATCAAGAAGTCTTAACGCCTTAAAATCACCTTTCATGCGCATATCGCCTGCCATGAAAGCTCTCTGGAAAGTCATGTTACCCTTTGTAATGGCCGTAAGCTTTTCATCGGATATCGATATCTCAACGTCAGCCTTGGGGGCTTCTTTGTATACACATTTAACCTCGCCGCTTTCGACAGTTATAAATAGTGGAAGCTTATGCCCTTCTATCTGGAAAAGGTAGGTTGCATCCGAACTCTCTTCGGGATGAAAAGCCTTCTCAAAATCAGCGATAAATTTCTCGGAGTCGTCCTTATCCGATACACCCATCATATTTCTGAACATGGATGCCAGCTCGGAGATGTCTTCTTTTTGCTGCTGTACATAAGCATCGTCGGCGGCATACTTGGAAAGCTGTTCCGTCTCCTGAGGAGTAAGGTCCGAGTTCTTGGTCATGTTGACTTTCTGCTTAACCGCCTGATTGGAAGCAGGAAGGCTCGGAAACTTCTGGCTTATGGTTCTGTACATATTCTCGGCTTTCTTCTCTATAAGACGAATGTAGTCTTCATTCTCAAGAAGCTCCACATCCTCGATGTATCCGCAAATACCGCTGCAGGGTAATCCGCCGAGAATCTCCCATGCGTTTGAAAGATTGAGCTTACCTTCTCTTTCACCATAGGTGGTCGCCATAACGATGGGGCACATATAAATCTTTGAAAGTTTTTCCTTGTCCGCATAGAGCCAGCACGCGTCGAGGAAAGACTGCATATATCCGCCTATTCCGTACCACTCGACAGTAGTGGCAAGGATAACACCGTCTGCCGACTTAAGAGTCTGCGGAAGAGTCGTAATGGTGTTCTTGAGTTCATGAAGGTCGTATCTATCGACAGTTACATGCAATTCCTCAAGCACAGCCTGCATCTTATTTATTACAAAAAGTGTGGGATCGTCAATGAGTCCGCGGCCGCCGTAATAAATATTAATCTTCATTGGTAATTCTCCCCTTCTTGTTAGGCTTGGTAAGGCAATATATTACGCCGAATACAAATCCTGCGATAAGACCGCCCACATGCGCCCAGTTAGCTGTATTGGTATCAGAGAACCCGTTAAGCACGCTTAGCAGTATTACCACCATCACCCTGCTTATCGGCATAGTCCTCTGTGTAACTCTCTTAAAAAGAACAAGCGCAAACAATACTCCGAGCAATCCAAATATTGCTCCGCTCGCGCCCACTACCGCAATATCCTTATCAAGAATAATCTCACTTATAAACATCGCAATGCATCCCCAGATGCCCGATACAAAATACATTGCGGTAAAAGTAAGCTTCCCGACTTCCTTCTCCACTACATTGCCAAGGAAGAAAAGAAGTATCATGTTGTTGGAAAGATGGAACAATCCCATGTGCAAAAACATGGATGTAAAGATTCTGTAAATGTCTATCGGTCCTTCAATCAGTTTAAGTCCCGAAGCACCTTTATTATATAACAGCGACCCTGTCAAAGTACATATTATGAAAACAATTACGTTTATAAGAATCAGTACTGCCGTAACCTTCGGAAGCGCCTTAATCGCTGTCACAGCTTCTCTGACACTATCCTTAAAAGAAGGAGCTTTATACTCGCCTTGTTCCTCCGGCTCTGCGTCCCCTTCATAACTTTCGGCATTATCCAAAATTCTTCTCAATCCGTAGAAATCTTCCACCTGGTCTTCGTACACGTAGATTTTATGTTGAGACACATCGTATACCCAGGAAAAGGCATTATCGGAACACACCTGCTTGGCCACCGATAAATCTGAAGTGTATGCCGGACTCTCCGAATCCAAACACACAACCGTCATATAATGTGTCGTATATCCCGCATTTCCCATCTGGAGCGTCAAGCTGGTACGAAAGCTGTTAATAAAATCAATATCATACTTACCCGCATCAACAAAAATAACCGCATTTACGAGCGACTTCATAACTTCGTAATAAATACGGCAACCTTCTTTCTCCTCGGACATTATCATCTTCCGATATCCATTTTCAGTTAATGCTTTCTCCATGCCTTTTGTCATAACAATACTCCCAAAGATATTGTACCAAGTGGGCAGGAGGTTTTCAATTATATGTTGGCGGCAAAATCAAAACCCCTTAAGAATGTCATCTTGATTGCGTTTTCCATACACAACTCTCAATACGATGACTCGCGATTGCTCCTCATCAATAGTATAATAAACCGTGTAATTCTTTACCAGAATCCTTCGTATATTATCTATTTTCAAATATTCATTTACAACCGGTCTGCCATTTTGAGGATGCATGCATATATCTTCAATCTTTATTTCCAGCTCGTCCGCAAAAGAAATTGCGGCTTCAGGATTGCACAAAGCATTTTTTATGTAAGAAAAGGCTTCGTTTATATCCTCTTCTGCTGTTTCTGTAATATAAAAGTCATATTTCCTAAATGCCATTTTTCTCTCTTAGCTTTTTCAAGGCCTTCTTACCCTCCGACACCTTGCCATTCTCATAATCGGAAAGGCCCTTCTTCAGCAGATTTGCCTCCTCTATCTTCCGCATAGTCCTCTCATAATATTCAATATCCATTACAACAAGCCTGCCGTATCCATTCTTCGTAACAAAAATCGGTTCATTGGCTTCGGCACATCTACGTTCAATTTCTACAGTATTTTTTAAATCTCTCATGGGAATAATTTGCATACTAAATATCTCCTTTGTGGCTAAATTATATCCCACATTTGGCCACAATTCAATTATTAAATCATTGAATAGTAAATGTTTATGCCGATTAATATCATACCGCTTAAACACATAAGCAATGCCCCTATTTCCTTTGTACCCGGGATATATCTCGGAACATCAAGCAGTATATTTTCCATATACCCCTCTTCGGCTTCTTCCTGCGTATCTTCTATTTCAAGTTCTTCCTTTATTTCGTTCATGAAAAATTCAAAAGCAACACCGAAGCCGGTAGAATCGCTTTGATACATTTCATGCATACCGTAGACGGCATTTACAAGTTTATCATCAGAATTATCAAGGTGAGCCATGATAAACTGAAGTAATTCCTGCATTCCTAAGTTCGTACATCCCGCGCTTCTTTTAGGCATTATCAAAAATTCATATCCCTTGGTGACAGGATTTCGGAATATAAGCTCCGGACGAAATACTATGTCCTTCTCACCGATAAGGTACTTTGAAGTATTCTCGACTATCATATAGATACTCTCCATCAGCGCTTTAACCTCTTGTCTGTCGGCTAGGCGCGAACCGAATCTGCTAAGTAAGCTTTCTTTGCCCGATACGTCTACATATAACTTCTTTTCATTGTTAATCATGCGAATTTCGGGAGTAAGGACATTTCTGATAGTGTTTCTCTCAAGCATCTTATGTCTGTAATCGTCCTTATCGATTACCTCACTCTCTCTTAACTCCATATAAGTATGGTTAATCTCGTAAACCATCTGAATCGTCATCTTTTTCTCCTTGAATAGCTTTCTTTATTATTTCAGTCAGATACATTTTGTTGACAGGATTTATTCTCTTAACATCACGCTCTTTGGTCAGTTTACGGCTATAGCCCTTGTAAAGCGGCATATTCCAGTTGCCTGTAAGCCTTAGGTGAACATTGTTTCCTTTAACCGTAACCACCAGCCTTAGATCGGTCATCGCAAGATACGGATGCTCTTTCTTAATCTCGGCAAAAGCATCCTCGCAAACCGAGACCACGCTATCCTTGCCAACCATGTTCTCGTCTCTTATCATTGCCGCTACCGCGTTCACGTCCTGAATCATAAGAGTCTTGTCATATGCGTATATTCCAAGATAGACAAACACCACAGTTATAGCCAGAAGGATAGGCACGAGCACAGATGCTTCGACGGTAAAAGAACCTTTCAATTCCCTCAAATCAATCCTCCCGCTATGACCCCTATCGATAGGAACGGCAAAAACGGCAGCTTAGTATCCCTCTTAACTTTTTTGAGTATCAAAAGAATACCCGACAACAAAGCCGTAATCGATAGCGATATAAACAAAGCCGAAAGTACTGTCTCAATACCGGCTGCCATTCCGATAAAAATAAGGGAAAGTGCATCACCTTTACCAATCTTTTCTTTGGTAAGAAAAGCCACTATGTATATAATGATTCCCGGAACAGCATCCATCATCATCCTGATACCTGCTTCTTCCAAAATTCGTTCGCGGACAAAAATGGCCGCAAGAATTCCAAAGAGGCATATATACCCGTTAATTCTTTTGGTCCGTATATCTTTGATAGTACAGGGAATCAGCACTGCTGCCATCAGAATCCATTGCCACACCTCAAGCTTTCCGAATATCATTCGCAATAAAAGCATTTTCTTTTGCCTCCAATCTCGCTCTTTGGTATCTTATATACATTCAGTTTAAGTTCCGGGCAGTCGCGCTTAGTATGGAACCTGTTACCGTACGGCGTTATCAGAACCGTTCCCGATTGCTCCTTTCCTCCGCATTTTTCGCAGGCGTAATACTTAGAGCCGTCATTGTTCCTTAAATCCTTCAGACTGTTATACCCAACTTCCCTGATATCAGTCTTGAGTGCGGTGCAGGATAGATGCGTATGATACACTTTTGAGCCCTTTGTAACATAAACTTCTTCCTCATCTGTTTTCGCAGGTGTATAGCCTGTAAATTTTTTGGCATAGAATCTGTTATGCAGTCTCATTCCTTTGTACCCGGGAATCCTGATAGGCGGCGTTACAAGGTAGTCTGCCCATATATCCACGCATTCGGGTGTTCCGAATATATTGATTCCGCAAAACATATCGTCCATAAATGTGTAAGCATATTCATTTTTAATTCTCATAATTAGATCACCTTCCGTAATAATGTCCTCACATATTTCGGATAAAGCCAATCCATTGTCATCTGTGTCACCGTCTATAGCGGCATACACATATGAATTCTCCACATAACTTGCTCCCACTTCGTTAAGTATCGCTCCGACTTCGCTATGAATGCCGAAAATTCTTATCATCCATATAAGTGCCATGGCAAAAGAAAATGCTATCGGCATAACAAGCAACGCCTCAACCGTAGCTGCGCCCTTTTGTTCCTTCATAATTTCACAGGGAGTAACGGCGACATCCTTCCCGAATCAAAGGGATTTTTTCCGGGAGTAACTATACCTTTCTGCATATTTTATATTTTGGGAAGGACATCGCTGTTACCCCCTACTCCATGTCATATTGTCTTTTTATTGTGTATTGGTACCCGTATTCGCTTTGTACATAGGCTGTTACCGCCCATTTATCAAAACAATAGTCAAGCCTGAACCTCTCATTATCCGTCCACTTTCTGACATTTAGCTCACATATATCCATGAACCTTTTTGTAAGTGCCTTCGTATCGACTAAATTCACGAAGATTCTAAGATAGTCCGTGTATGAAAGTCCGTTATCGTACTCTTCTTCCTTACCGACTTTATAAATGTCTTTTATGGTAGTCCGCCACTCATCCGGAGTTTTAAATAAAGGTACTTTTCCTCCGTTTAATAAGGTTTTTACATCCTTAAGGCTCTCGGCAAAGCTCCATATACTGACAATTGAAGCTTCAAGAGCCGGAGCCAGTTCAGGCTGCGTTGTTGCGGCAGCCACCACCTCCGAAATTCCCCTGACCGCGTTGATTCTTTCCTCATCTTTGTATAACGCGGCCATATTCATCGCTTGCCTTGCAAGAAGCAATTTGTTTACCACAGCTTCAAGATTGTGCGAATCGGTTTGTTCTCCCGCAATAAGGTACTCGGTCTCGTAACTTAAAACCGTATCCTTATCATCCTTAAGATAATTATTGGTGTATTCAATCAGATATTCTTTGAAAAAAAGATTGTCCGCTAAGTCGAACTCTTTATTATCTTTTGAATTGCCTTGGTTTAGACTTCTTTGGCTGCATAAACGGGTTTTGTCCACACTGATGCCCGATAAATTGTCTGCATCTTTGCATACAAGCCGTAAAGTACTTAGAAGCGATACATCTCGCTCTTTTGTAAATACTTCCCCATAAGCTTCTTTCCACTCCTCAAAAACAGGACTGTCCAGGACTTCTTCCGAGATTTCTTCTTGGGACGACACTAGGGAAAAAGAAGCCTCATACTCTTCCGTTGATTCAAACAACTCCTCGATATATCCCACCGCGTACTTGTGCTTCATGAAATTTATCGCCTGCGCCCTTACAGCTGCTCCGTTATTGTCGGTTGCAAGTCTGACTTCGTCGGTTTCGGCATAGTACGTTGAAAGTTTCAAAAGATCCTTTCCACCCAAAAGAGCCGTACCGCTTTCATCAAAGTTTTCATTAAGATACCCCACATAATGTTCTTCCGGCAAAATAAAGGACTCCGTCTCATATCCGTAAGTTGCGTCCACAAATATCAGGTTGTACTCCTGCCATAATTCCTTCTGATATTCACCGAAAACCGATCGAAGCGACACCTCTGCGGCTTCCCTTGTTCTCGCCCTTAAGGCACTCTCTCTTGCCCCATACATTAAGCCGATAAAAAGCGATAAACAAAGGTATATGGCTATCGAGAAGAAAACCGTTACATACCCCTTCTTCACAGTTTGTCGGTCTGGTCGGTAATCTTGTCAAAAAGCGAGTTGACAATCTTTGTAATCTGGGACTTAAAGATAACTACCAAAGCCACCAGCACCACGATTATAAGAATCACCTCGACCGTTCCCATACCGTCTTCTTCTTTCAGAAAATCCTTAAACGTCTTCATCTTTTCTCCTTTCTATATCCCTTTAAATGCAGGGATAACAATTATAATCATTACATCTATCAAAAGAAGTACCATCGGAAGCAGCATCTTTGTTCCAGCCTCTTCGCCTTCTTTGATTGCTCTTTGTTTTTTGTCCATAAACGCCTTCGATACCTCCTCGTTTAACAACTCTTTTAACTTGCTGCTGCCCTTTCTAAGATTCTGCGAGAGCAAGGCTGTAAATCTTATTATTTCAGGCTCATTGATTCTCTCACCGAATCCCTGATATACCAATCCTTCCGATATTCCGCTTGCAAGTTCATTGACGGAAATGCCCATCTCTTTGTAAAAGGGGCTGTCTTTGCCCTTTTTCTCTACGCCTTCTTCGTATACCGTCTGCCAGATGTTTCTTAAATTCATTCCCGAAGATAAATACAAAGAAATCTTTTTAAGAACCGTCGGATATTCCTTCATGATTGCCTTTTTATAAGCAATTTTTTTGGCCTTTTCGTCCCGGAAAGAACCTATTACTACTGCTGCCGCACCTACGAATCCAAGAAGAATAAATAATGGCTCGCGCTCTTTTCCCGTTGCAGAGTACTTAACCGCCTTTCCGTCTACTTCGGTAGGAAGCGTGACAACTTCTGCCCCCTGCCCGGACTCACTGACTTTTCGTAGCAGCTTTCTTTTGTATACACGCTCCTGTATGGACCTGCCTGGATTTACATTGACCTTAACCGTTAAAGAATTACTGTACTCTCCATAATTTCCTGTTATTCTGACAATCGCCGAAAAAGCCTTATCATCTGTAATCAATCCTTCTGAATTAATCTTATCGGGGGCGTCTGTTTCGTATTCAAAAGAAAACGGATACCCCTTTAACTCTTTTATGAAGTTTAAATCGCCTTTAACATCGATTAAGTCCGTATTCTCTGCAAGTACGGCTTTTATAAGTTCATCCCTGCATCTTTCAAAAAGCTTTTCACACTCTTCCGTCGTATAATCCCGCTCATCCACTCTTACGTCGATTCCGCCTATATAAATGTCCTCGATAGTCGCACCAAGTTCCAGGTTCTTGGAACCTTTTCCCGGATTGTTCCTTACTATCTCCGTAGCCGTTATTTCCGTAGGACTCCGACCGGAAGATAAGAACAAAACCATTCCCAGAAGAACTATACTTAACGCCAAAACATAAGTCTTCTTATCCTTCTTCATACACTGATCCTCATAATTTTCCTTCCGAGCATCAGGGCGGTCGCATAGATTAAAAGCGCGACCGTCATGAATACTCTTCCGAAGATGCCCTCGTAGAGAACATCAAAATATCCGACAGAGGTAATATTCAGGTACACCAGGATGACAAAGGGCATCCCTTCCATGATACGTAACTCCAGCTTTTTTTCTGCCATGATAGTTTCAATTTCCGCGTCAACACAAATCGATTCCCGTATCCTTGAGGCTGTATCCGTTAAAACCTCCGTGATATTTCCGCCATTTCTTTTTGCGCTTTTAAGGACATCCGAGAACATTTCTATCTCTTCGGCATCACTTCTCCCCGCCAGGTTCTCCACAAGTTCTTCAAGGGTGATATTTATCTCAAGTCCCCTTCTGATTCTCAGAATCTCCTCGGCCATAAGGCTTTCTTCTCCGTAGAAAAGTTTTATATCCTTATAAGCTTCCAAAAACGCATTCTCTATTGAATAACCGGCCCTCATATTTATGCTTATGCTGTTAAGGGTCTCGGAAAATTCCTCCAAAAGTTTTTTCTTTTGCTTCTCTTTTAGAAAGTTTCTGTATATACGCACAAAGACAATAAATCCCGGAGCAATTAACGCAAATACTGTCATTGAGCGGTAAAAGAAATATGCTATCGTCGCGCTCATACCCGCATACATCAAAACTACTTTAAGATATTCAACCTTAGACAATTTGTATGTCCTATAGTCCATATTCCGAAGCCTCCAGTTTTCTTGTGTCTTTAAGCCTTCCCACCGCTTTTAAAGTATTATCCTCAAACCGGTATAACGGGTTAAATACCACTTCACCGTCTTTCATGCCAATCACTTCCGATATCTCTCCCACAACTCTTCTTTTGTCACGAAGTCTCGTTAAATGAATCATTATGTCGATTCCGCTTGCAATCTGGCCTCTTATGGCATACAGAGGAATGTCCATTCCGCTTAACACCATAGTTTCAAGCCTCGAAATCATATCGGCAGACGAGTTGGCGTGACCGGTTGACAGTGAGCCGTCGTGTCCCGTATTCATAGCTTGCAGCATATCCACAGCCTCGGCGCCTCTTACCTCTCCGACTATAATTCTGTCGGGTCTCATACGAAGAGCTGCCTTAATCAGGTCCCTGATATCTATGGGCATGCATCCCTCGGCTTTTTTAGTCCTCGTTTCAAGCCTCACAAGGTTTTTAGCCTCTGAAAGCTGCAGCTCCGCGCTGTCTTCGATGGTTATAATTCTTTCGTCCGAAGGAATGTATCTTGAAAGCGCGTTAAGAAACGTCGTCTTTCCCGTACCGGTTCCACCCGATATGAAAATGTTGTATTTGGCCTCAACCAGCCTTCGTAAAAAGAAAGCAGCTTCCTCAGTAATCGAACCAAACTCAATAAGTTTCTCCATCGTAATGGGAGCCTTTGGAAATCGTCTGATTGTAACCGTGGAGCCCGACAAAGAAACCGGTGACAACACAATATTCACGCGCTCGCCGGTAGTTAATCTTGCGTCCGCTATCGGATATGCTTCATTGACAGTTCTGTTACAGGCACCTACTATTTGCTGAATAACATCTTCAAGTTTTTCTTCCGAAGAAAACCGTTTGTCGGTTTTAATAATAGAGCCGCTTTTTTCGATAAATATGGCATTTGTACCGTTAATCATGATTTCCGTTACAGCCTCATCATCGAGATATTCCTGTATTACGTCGAATTTCTTGATTGAGTTATATACTTCTTTTCTCAGGGCCAGAATTTCATCAATCGTAAGCATCTTCCTTTCGGGAAATGCGGTTATAACATCGTCAATAAGTTTAAGAACTTCTTCCTCTGTCATCTCATCCGAGAAATTCATTTTGGATAGCACTGTTCCGTACACTTTGGTTTTAATATCTTCCGGCAGATTATTCATCGGCATCACCACCCATATCGTATCTGATAAGCCGCCTTACATAGTCCGCAAGTTCCGTATGCGGAAGCAGTTCGTAGTTGTGCGGGATTTCTCTAAGTTTGGGAATCCTGATGTTTTCGGTCTTTTCAAGGATATCCTTGTATTCACTTTCTCTTAACAGGTTTTCGTACTGGGCGAGTTTCGCCGTCGCAACTCTGTCAGCATCGGTAATTGTATAGACATATGAACACTTTGCAAGAATGTCGAGAAGCCCGTTTACGTTCTCGGAAAGATCGAGAATAATCACTTCATAATCGGTTTTATCAATTAATGTATCCACCAGTTTTATCCATTGTGCTTTAGTTACAAAAGAAAACTTCACAAAAGCCTTCGCCGGAGATATGTAGTCAAGCTCTCCCATTCTTTCTTTCAAGGAATCGACCCTGTAAGAAAAATTGCTGTCTTCGCATTCACTGAAGTACAAAAGATCCATCAGGTCGCTTCCGCCTAACCTGCTTGAAAGAGTATCAAATCCTGAAAAGCTTTCGAAATTTAAGTAAAGCACTTTCCTGGTCCCCGAAAGAATCTGTCCAAGCGTCAGCGCAAACGTGGTCTGAAAGCTCCTCTTAATCGGAGTATAGATACCTATTAACTCCTTCTTGCCGACAGCATAAGGTTGTTGTGCCGGGTCACTCGTATCCGCACTCAAGGCCATCGCCTCGCTGTATATCCTGTCGTAGGGCATATAGCGAAATACTTTTCCGGGCTCATTCTCCTCTTCGGACAGATACACAACGCTCTCTATTCTGTCGTCAGGAACCTTGAAATCTTCAAGAGCTATGCATATATTGAGGCTTTCCGTCATAAGGTAGTCCCTAAGTGCATCTTCTTCGGTAAAAAGAAGAACCTCCGTATCTTTTCCGCAAATGCTTCTGAAGCTTTCGCTTAACCTCTTTACATATTCTTTTTCCGCGCCGCATACGGCTAACTTTCTCATATGCCAATCCTCTTATGGCCACAGAGGCAAGAATGTAGCAAGGTACGCTGCCAAAATCGGAAGCGCCATATGCACAACTCTTCTTCCCCTGCCGTTAACAGGTCTTTTGAAAAAAATCTTGATTACAGAAACGACTGCGCCGATAACAAAAACGGCCAGTAAAAAATAAAGTGAATTGTCCACCGATAAAACGGTAAACGTAAGTAACTTAACATCTCCCGCGCCAAGTTCGCCGATTACAAAAAACGGGTAAAAAAAGAAAAAAACCACCGCAGCCGCACAAATTCTATACATAATTGCGCCACCCGAAATAAACGGCTTATTAAGCACCAGTTGGGAAATTGTAAAACAACTTGTCTGAAATAGTATCAGAATCAAAATCAGAATGTTCGGTATCTTACCTCTACGAACATCAGTAATCGCTGCCGATAAAAGTACCATTACGGTACCGACAAACAAAATCATATTTCACCGCCTCTCGCGGCTGCAAGAATGGATTTTAATTTACGACCGGGAATTTGTAAACCCTTTTTGGCCAAAAAAAGTTTTTTTGTAAAATCTTCACAAAGAAAAAAATCAAGTTCTCCCGGATAATCCGAAAGCCCTTGATTTTCTTTAATTTATATGTGTCAAAAGAATCTAAAAATCAAACTTTTTCTTCTTATGCTTATTGTTATGCCAGATAACCCCTGTTTGACGCAGTATCAATCAGAATTTCGTTTAACAAATTTCTGTTATACGTAAGTCCGTTGTAAACGGTTTCCGTATTGGTCATAACTGCAGCGCTTTTATCGTATGAACTTGCTACCTTATAAGCTTCTCTTAACTCACCGAATATTTTAATAACATGCCTTGCGGGCGCTTCGTCGTAATCGATATAAGCTTTGGTAAGTTCACGATTGCAGTACACGTAGAGCTTAAGGAGCGTAGCCCCAAGTTCCGTAGATGTGTCTACGGAATTCATAAGCTCTTGTACTGTACTTTTAGTCCGATTAAGCTCAGCTCTGAATAACGTTTTATTGTCGTTTTCTATCGCTGATACACTATCGCCTAAGTATGTGATTGCTATGTCGTATAGAATCACTATCATCTCAGTTTTGTTGGCTGAGCTCACTCGGAGGGTAAAAGCCTGTATTTGTTCTTTTGTCATATATCACCTTTATTGTAATAACTGTAATACCGATGAAGGTCTTTCGTTGGCCTGAGCTACCATGCTGGTGCTGGCCTGTACGAGTACCTGATTCTTGGAGTACTCTGTCATTTCTTCTGCCATATCGGCATCCATGATTCTTGAGTACGCGCCGGTCATATTTTCCTCGGAAATATCAAGTGTACTGATGGTATGCTCAAGTCTTACCTGATAAGCACCGAGACGGCTTCTTGCACGGTTGATGTATAAGAGGCTGTCGTTCATCTGGTCGAGGAATTTCTCGGAGTTTTCTTTGGTCGTACAGTCAAACTTTTCAATTCCGAGAGTACGTAAGTTTACAGCCGAAATTCTCAATCCAAGCTCCTGGCCTTCGCTTGTTCCGATCTGAACATTCATTGCACCAAGACCTGTAATGTCTAAATTAATATTGGTCGCATCAAGTGTGTTCTTAACACGGAACTCCATCTGGAATCCTTTTTCTCCGGTCAAAATAACGGTATCGCCCTTAGCCGTAGCCGTAACGCTTTCGTCGAATCCGGCTCCTCCTACAAACTTAAGCTTCATATCATCGGGCGCTTCAACCATTTCATCGGGTGCCTTACTATTATCGTATAAGGTTCCGTCAGCCTTTAAGTTTTTAACCTTATCAACAATAACGTTGCCTTCGTCATCTAAAGTAGCCTTAAGGGAATTGATAACGTATTTTCCGCTTCTTACTTCATCCGAATATGTAGAAACCTTTAAATCGTCGTTATCGGTATAGCCTTTTACGTCGAAATCACCGTTTAAAAGAACCGCGCCGTTATACATCGTAGTATTGGATATTCTTTCGACTTCTTCTTTTAACTGTGTAATCTCATCGTTGATATACTTTCTGTCGAGGTCGTCGATTGTTCCGTTGCAGGCTTTAACAGCAAGCTCGTTCATTCTCTGAATCATATCTTCGATTTCGGAAAGAGCACCTTCTGCAATCTCTATTACGGACACGGCGTCATTGGAATTGTCGTTAGCGGTCTCAAGGCTTCTGATCTGGGCTCTCATTCTCTTGGCCATTGCAATACCCGAAGCATTATCTTTGGCGTGGTTGATTTTAAGTCCGGACGAAAGTCTTTCGATTGAATTGGAAAGAGCTTTGTCGTTATTGCCTAAAGAAGTGTTGGCGATCATTGCCGAAACATTATAGTTAATTCTCATTCATTATTCCTTTCAAGCTGTCCAAAAAAAGTTTCGCGATATTATAAAGTTCTTTGGATGAGACTTCTTCGGTATTGTCTCTCATCGGTATCTTGGAAAGTGCCGTGTCTGTGTCGGATGTTTTGCTTAACACCACACTTACCTTACTGTTTAATTTATCGGCGACTTTCTCCATTTTATTAACGGTCTCTTTGAAATTACATGCAATATATCCGGATATTTCTTTCTCCGTACCACTAAATCTTGCACTTATGCGACCAAGGTCATCTGTCTCCATGGATACCACTACGTTGGCTTCTTCGGAAGAGTTATGCACAAGCTTCACGTTAACGGAGGTGACTTGTCCACCGATTTCCATCGGAACTTCGTAGTTTTCCGCATCGGCATAGGCTCTTGCCACATTAAGCTGTCTGTGGACCAGCTGAAGTGCTCTGACATCGAGGTAAGAATCTTTGCTCATGCATTCCTCGTATACCGCACTCTTGCAAGCCGTTGCCATGTCTTCGTAAGCATCAATCGTCTCATCACGGCCCAAGAAAGCGTCTGTAAGAGATAATGCCTTTTCTTTGGCCACACCACCCTTGGCATCGGTGGCCTTTTTGAATGCTTCTCCGCGTTTAGCTCTTAACATTAAGGCTGCTTCGAGATTATCTATCGTAATCGGTACTGCACTCATGATAAGTTCGGTTACGCTTTCCTCGGGAGCTCCGAGAGCCTCTCGCATTTCTGCGTACTTATGGGATATCCATTCTGCTTCAAGCGGATCGTCCTTGGCAGGATTTACCAAAGTATCGTATACTTCTCCGACAGTTACATCCATTCCGCGATGCTTGGCGGTCTTCATAGCTGTCTTAAGATTTGAAAGTGTCATTTCTCCGCCGGCATTGATAACACTTCCCACTGCCGCATAATCGGTTTTCTCAAGTTTATGAATAAAGCGGTATACTTCGATGTAATCTGCTCTTTCTTCGGGAGTGATTTCTTTGTCACGCTCGAGTTTATATAAGAACTTTGAGTATTTCTCCATCTCTTCGCTTTCGGAAGTCTCTTTCTTGTTAAGATACTCATTAAGTTCATCTACGCTCATCCTGATAGGAGACTTTTCTTCTCTAATAAGCTTAAGAGTGTCTGCGGGAGTGAGTCTGGTAAGCACTGCCTGAAGCTTTCTGTCTGCTTCTTTAATCGTCTCTAAGGATTCCTTGGTAATAGGCATACTGTTGTAACCAAGGATTCTTACGCCGCGCTCATTTTCTTTGGTATCTTCAAGACCGAGACTTTCAAGGATTTCGGGAATGTTTCTGAAAGCCTTCTTGATGGAGTCGCCGAGGTCTCTTCTGACTTCGGTCCCGACCTGCTCGTAAGCGATATTGGCTGCTTCAAGCCTTGCCTTGACGGGTGCCGCCGTCTCATGGATTTCTTCAAGCGTTACCGTTCCGATTCTGTCTGCCACGGGTGCGATAAACTGCACGGGCATGCTCTTAATCGCTTCAACGGTATCATTAACCCGAACTACTTCTGCGGCCTCTTTAAACTCCGGCGTCTGCTCGATTTTCTTAAGTGCTTCTACATAAGCCTCCATATCCTTGGTATCGATATGAAAACCGCTCTTAAGCAAAAGAAGATTTGCCTCGGTAGTCATCTTAAGTCTTGTTTCTTCAAGTACTCTTGCCGCCTTGATAAAGGGGGTATCGATTACTTTTTCAAGTTCGTCGGTGATGCGAACGGCTTCTTCGTAGATACTTTCTTTGGCCGTTACCAATGCTTCTTTGGGCTCTTTGCCTTCGGATACGGCAATCGCGATAACTTTGGATATTTCTTCATCGCTCATGGGAAGAGAAACAGACTTAACTTCCTGTAATCTACTTAAATTCTCCTTATCTACATAGAGGGAATTCTTAACAAGCCAGATGCCGTCTTCAACATTCTCGACTGTGGGCTCTATGTCGATGCTTAAAAGAAGGTCTGTAACTTCACTCTTAAGAGACTCTTCTGTTGCGGGTGTACCTTTCTCGGCAAGATAGCCGTGAGCTTCAATGGCAAAATACTTACCGCCCTGTTCTCTTGTATCCTGACAATTGGTGTGCTTGGAAAGATAAAGGTTATCGATTGTAAGCGGCTTGCCGGTGCTTACAAAATCCTTCATCATTCCTTCGGTCATCTCGGTAACCTCGGAAATCTCTTCAACAGCCACGGAAATATCTTTACACAAATCCTTGCTAAGCGTTACGTCCGCCTGACCTGCTGCAGCTTCCATCGATTCAAGACCTGTCATCGCTTTGATGGTTTCTTTGTCAAGTGTATCGGTGTAGCCGGCAATTTCCTGTCCGGAGCGTGCAACAGCAAGCTTTATCTTATCAACGATTGTTACGGAATCCTTTATCTCTACGCTGCCGGGGGTGCCGCCGCCTGCCACAAGCTTGCCAAAGTCTTCTTTGGACATAGCGTTGGACATAACGGTCATGTAGTCCTGACATACCTCGACGTCACGAGCCTTTAATTGATTCTTCAGTTCATTTACAGACATTTTTTCGCCACCGTAGGTTTTGGAGTCTGTAAGAGAAGCTGTTATGTCATAAGAAGAACCGATTCCCCTTATTGTTTCTGAAGAATCGGAAGCATATGCTCTTTTTGCGTCCTGAAATTTCTGAAGGTTGGGAGTATCAAATGTAATCTTCATTGAGACCTCGCGTTTTATTTTCCTTAAAAACGCATCCTTGCGGCTGGGCTTGTTTGGCTTTTGAGCAAAACAAAAGATGAGCGAATCCGTTCACTCATCTTTTATTTCGGCATATTCTTTCTTTTTCTTAACCTAGAATTCCAAAACTAATGCGGTATATGGAGGAATATCGAGCGTGATGGAATAATCCTTGTAATCACACAGGTCCTTAACCGCCACATACTTACTCTCAACCGGGACCCCGTTACCGCCGAAGCGCTCTTCGTCACTGTTAAGAAGCAATTTGTATGTTCCTTCCTTGGGCACTCCCAACTTGTAACCTTCCCACTTCATGGGGGTCATGTTGGTTATAAAAAGAAGGCATTTGGAATCGGCTTCGGTTCTTCTGATAAAGGAGTATGTGCTACGGTCCTTATCATCTGCATTAATCCATTCAAAGCCCTTCCAGCTGTTGTCGTCGGTATACATGCAAGGGTACTTTCTGTATATCTTAAGGAGCTCGCATACATAGTCTTTGAGGCCTCTGTTAAGCGGATTCTCAAGCATGTACCAGTCAAGCTCGCGCTCTTCGCTCCATTCACGTTCCTGACCGAAGTCCTGACCCATGAATAAAAGTTTCTTGCCGCAGTGACCAAACATAAATGTGTAACCGGTGCGAAGGTTAGCATACTTGTCAACCTTGTAACCGGGCATCCTCTCAACCATTGAGCATTTCAAGTGTACGACTTCGTCATGCGAGAGTGGCAAAATGTAATTCTCATACTCGTTGTAGCTCATAGCGAAAGTCATATTGTAATGATTGTCTTTTCTGAAATACGGGTCAAGTTTCATGTACTCGCAGAAGTCATGCATCCAGCCCATATTCCACTTAAAGGAGAATCCGAGTCCGTCTTCTTCAACTGGTCCCGTAACCTTAGGCCATGCCGTAGATTCCTCTGCTATAGTCATAAAGCCGGGGTATTCCTTGTGAATTATAGAGTTTAAATGTTTAAAGAACTCGATTGCTTCAAGGTTCTTGTTGCCACCGTACTTGTTGGGTACCCATTCGCCGTCTTTCTTGCCGTAGTCAAGATAAAGCATTGAAGCCACGGCATCCACACGAACGCCGTCGATGTGGAACATATTAATCCAATAGAAGACATTGGCTATAAGGAAATTCTTTATCTCGGTCTTGCCGTAATTAAATATCTTGGTACCCCACTCGGGATGCTCGCCAAGCCTCGGATCGGGGTGCTCATAAACCGCGCCGCCGTCGAAATTGGAAAGACCGTGAGCGTCCTTGGCAAAATGAGCGGGAACCCAGTCAAGGATAACGCCTATACCATTATTATGAAGTGTATTTACAAGATACATAAAGTCCTTAGGCTCGCCGTATCTTGAAGTAGGCGCATAATAACCGGTAACCTGATATCCCCAGGAACCGTCAAAAGGATGCTCTGCTATACCCATAAGCTCGATGTGGGTATATTTCATCTCTTTAAGATATTCAACTATTCTGTCTGTGAATTCCTTGTAAGAATAATAACCGCCGTCTTCCTTGCCGGGATGCTTCATGAAAGAGCCTATCTGGCATTCGTAAATAGCAAGGGGCTCCTTGAACATATCCTTCTTATCGCGGGCTTTCATCCACTTTGAATCTGTCCAGTCGAAGCCTTCGAGATTATAGATTCTCGATGCGGTGCCGGGACGTTTCTCGGCATAGTTGGCATAGGGGTCGGCTTTATAGAGAGTTGAACCGTCCTGTGCCTGTATAAAGAACTTGTAATACTGATATTCCTTGACTCCTTCCACAAAGCCTGCCCAGATTCCTCCGGGTCCAAGCTTGGTAAGGGGTATGTCCCATTCCTTCCATCCGTTAAAATCACCCACGACATATACAGCCGCGGCATTCGGGGCGTATACGGAAAAGTATACGCCGTCCTTGCCGTCTTCTTTACAGGGGTGAGCTCCCATTTTTTTGTATATTTCGTAGTGAGTACCTTGTGCAAAAAGGTACTGGTCGGTTTCGGTAATGGCTATTGATTTCATTTTTCGGCAAAATCCTTTTCTTTTAATACCACCATGTCGTTTTCGTCATAGCGTTTTCCCATTAAAACATCCAGGAAATATTTGGCATTCTTCTTGGTAGAACGGGCAATGGCTTCGTCCACCAATTCTTTAACCTCTGTTACCGTTACACTGTGTTCATTGGTCTGCTTACCGTCGATTCTGGTGTGAAGGGCAAGCATACCCATTTCATCGATTGTATATTCTCTTGAAAGCGCATAGGCCTTGGCGTAATTGGCAAGCTCTTTATTGTTGAGAGCTTCAATATCGTAGCTTACATCGAAGCTGCCAAGCATATCGCTGTTGTCTGTCATAAACTTGTGCTTGGAGCGTCTTAAGCAGGTAAGCACAATGAAAAGCTTCTTATCATCAGCCGAAAGAACACGTCTGACAGCATCAAGTGTCTCACGTCTTAACTCGTGCGCATCCTGAATAATCAGTGCACCGCCGTAGAGCTTTGAAAGTGTCTCGTCGGCATCCTTGGCATTTAATGTGCTTGCTTTAATCTTGGCTATCTTACCGGTGATTTCTTCCTTGGACGAAAGCTCCATGATAAGGCCTTTGGCAAGTTCAATGGCGCTGTCTAAGTCTTCGCTTCCGATTACTACGTTACCGTGCTTGGAATCGGTAGAAAGCTTTCCTATTACTTCTTTTAATCTGTTACGACTTTCTTCAAGCTGAATGAAGGATTCAAAGCGCTCTTCCTGCTCGGCCGTAAAACCTGAAGGTCTTATTACGGGTGCCTCGGGTTCTGCGGGTTCTTCCTCGTAAGGTTCATAAGGGTCTTCCGTTTCATCCTCTTCTTCGGATTCTTCCGCTTCGTCAGATTCCTCGGGCTTAGATTCAACTGATTCTTCTGTATCAGTCTCGACTTCTTCTTCCGTAGGTTCTTCGGAAATCTCTTCTGTGATTTCTTCAGTCTCCTCTATTACAGTCTCCTGAGCGGGTTCTTCGGTGACTTCTTGAGAATCGTCGTCGGACGCAGTAGTATCTTCAGATAATTCCTCGGATTCGGGAACTTCTTCCGGTTCTTCTACAGGAGTTTCCTCCGCGTCAAGCGCCTTAAACTCATACAATTTAACGTCTGTCTTAGGTATATCGGATACCGGTGCTTCTGCAGGAACTTCTGTAATTACTTCCTCAGGCTCAACTTCCGTAGTCTGTTCGGACTCTTCAGATTCAACTTCTTCCGCAGGCTCTGTCTCTTCCTGCATAAACTCTCTGTCGTAAGCGTCCCTTTCCTCACTTGCAACCGCAAATGCCTCAAGGTATCCGTTGTCTTCCAGGGCTGATGCTTCGGCAGGTTCTTCCGCTTCGGCTGTTTCCGTTTCTGCAGTCTCAACCTGTTCCTCGGCAGTCTCTTCTCCACTAACGTAGGGAGTTCTGTCAAAATAAAGCTCCTCGGCAGAAGGTTCCTCTTCGGTAGCGGGTGACTCATCGTCAAGAACTATTTCACGAATGTCACTTGACTGCGACTCCGCATCATTTCCGGTCTCGGGATCCGATACCGTAAGAATCTCTTCGGGAACAACCGCCTGCTCGGTCAAAGAAGCTATAACTTCGGAAGCCGGCAACACCTTGGTGATTTCAGTATTGTCAAAGAACTCTTCGTCCGCCTCGGCAATCTGTTCCGAATCCTCAGTTTCTACGGGTTCTTCAGGTACCACAACTTCCTCGACTTCCAATCCGAGTCTTTCCGCTTCTTCTTTGGTAAGTTCAACGGTAGCGCTTGTCTCAACTTCTTCTTCAAGCTGCTCAAGCAGTCCGTTCTTGGCAGTTTCATCAAACTCTTTAAAGATGGAGCTTGTCTGCTGTAACACCTTACGGTGCATGTTCTCGCGCCATACTTTTTCATTGGCACTTCTGATGCGCTCCCATTCTGCGAGCACGTCTTCAATACTGATCTGGCCTGTAATCTGTTTATCAACGATTTCCTGGTCGGGGATATTAAAGCTTATCTGGCCGTCTCCCTCAACAGAAACCATATCATCGTAATTGGGAAATACAATTGCGGGATTGTTGGTAGCCTTGGGCATAACCTCGTGCATGTCATCAAATCTGCCTTTGCCGGGCAGGACTGTGCGGGCTACTCCGGGCTCTTTCTTAAGAGCCGATTCAACTTCATTGACATTATAGATAAGAGTCTCGTCTGCGGGCTCGTTTTTCTCCTCTTTAACCGTAGTCTCTATAGGAGGGATAACCGTGGTAATATCGTCTGCTTCCTCGGCCTTCGGCTCTTCAGGTACTTCGGCAACCGGCTCCTCGGGAACTTTGGGGAGCATAGTGGTAATATCGTCGTAAGTCTCCTGAGCTGCTTCTTCAACTTGCGCGGGAACTTCCTCAACCACAGGTTCACTCTGAGTCTTCTCAGTATCGTTAAAGAAAACCTCTGCCATGCTGTTGGCGAGTTCTTTCTGCAAATCTATGGTGTTAAACTTGCTGACATCCATATCCTTAACAAGGATGTCATTCTCCTTGGGACCGGTAAGGCGTCTGTAAAGAGCATCCTGCTCGGCCGACAAGGGTTCATGGAGCGCTTTAAGTTCAAGAGCCTTAATAACATACTTGCCTTCACCGAAATAAATGGCAATCTGATTACATTCCTCGACACACTTCTCGCTTACTCCCTGCATATGGTAGAGATAAGCAAGCTCGTACATCCATTTTTCTTTGCAATCGTATTGCTGGAGTTCTTCAAGGACTTCGATTCTTTCTTCGAGGCTTACTTCCTCGGCGGTGTAAAGCTTGTACTTTAAAATAAGCCTGCCCGGATCTCTCGGGGCAACCTGTTTGAATTCTTTTAAATATTCTATGGCGTTTACGATATCTCCGAGTTTAATGGAGAGTTCGCATAAAGAATAAAGAATCATTCTTCCGCCGGGATTTCTCTGGTAAGCAAGATACAGTACATCTCGGCTGTCCTCAAAGCGCTTACACATCTTGTAAAGGTCGCTTATGGTACAAAGCATCATGCTGTTCTTGACATTACGCCAATCTATGGTATCCGCTATTTCAACGGCTTCTTTGTATTTTCTTTCCTGAATAAGTGCCCGAATCTCGTCTGCCCGGACTTTGTATTCGTATTTATCCAATTTTGTACACCCTTTTCCTAGGTAAAATAATAATTCCCCTATCGTAAAAATTGTATCACACGATATGGTCAAAGGCAACAAATAAGACCACAAAATATTGTGGTCTCAGGTCGAATTTATGTTCTTAGATTTATTATCAAAAATTGAGAATGAACGTAGTGAAGCCTCAATTTTTGAACAAAAAAAAGCCGCAAACCTGCACAAAGCTAAGCTTACGACTAATGCGTGCGCCTTCAGGGGCTCGAACCCTGGACACCCTGATTAAGAGTCAGGTGCTCTACCAACTGAGCTAAAGGCGCATGTCTTATTCACAACGCAAGAAACAATATATCACAGGTATTTTCTTTTTGCAAGTGTTTTTTTAAAAATTTTTAAAGTATTTTTTTAAGTACATTTTTTAATGTTTGTTAGATTTGTTGACTGGCTATTTTTTATTTGTTATAACTATCTTCGGATTGAATAAAGAGGAGGCTTTTTATATGATTACAGCAAAAAAATCCAAAGCTTGGATTGTGCTTATTGTCTTAGGAGTTTTCTTTTTGCTCCTTGGTATACTTGTAGGCGATGAAGCTTTGGGAGTCATGATGGTACTTGCTATTGTGTGCCTTGTTATCGGACTTATCGTTATGGCAGTTTCTTCCAAGAACTATAAGAAGAAATCAGCCTGGATTGCCGAAGCCAACGCAGACGGAACCATCGACCGTATCAACAACAGTATTTCAAACGGATCTGCCACATACTTTAAGTCACTTAAGCTTGCACTTACTTCTACGGAGCTTGTTGAGAATTCCAACACTCCCTTCATTATTAAATATGAAGATATTGCCAATGTTTACCGCAGCAATATTCGTGAAGGCAAGTACGATTACACTTACCAGTACATCCGCATCGACTTAAAGAACGGTCAGACAGTATATGTCGCTACCGTAACAAGAGCAAGAGTTCCCGCAGAGTTTGGTAATGCTATCGGAACCATTAAGAGCCATTTAAACGCTGAAGGAGGATTCTAAACATGGTTATTGTATACGGTACCAGAAATAATATTAAGATTAAGAAGAATCTCGGCGTGAACATCTGCCCCAACTGTGGCATGACTACCGAGAAGGTTCTCGCAGCAGAGAAGCAGCAGTTCACACTTTTCTACATTCCGATTTTTTCACATACATTAAGAAAAGGTCTTATCTGCCCCAACTGCGGTATGTACAAGACGCTTACCAATGCAGAGTTTAAAGAAATGTCCATGAATTAAGATAAAGACTTATGACCCCGTGGCTTAGGCTGCGGGGTTTTCTTTTTCACTTCATATGCTATAATATACGTGCTTTAAAAGACGGAGATATTATATGATTTTTGATTCGCACTCACATTATGATGATTCTGCTTTTGACGAGGACAGAGACGCGGTTCTCGGCGGACTTTATGAAAAAGGAATAGATAAGATTATAGCGGCCTCTTCAAGCTGGGACTCGCTTTTAAAAGTTACGGATATTTGCCACAAGTATTCTTTTGCCTACCCTGCACTTGGAATACATCCGGAGAATGCGACAGATTTAACTGAGGAACGTAAGCCGTTTCTTGAGGAACTGATTGCCACGGAACGTCCCATCTCCATCGGCGAGATAGGCCTCGATTATCACTACGATGAGCCTCCGCGAGATTATCAGAAAGAAATCTTTATATATCAATTGGAACTTGCGAAGAAATTTAATCTTCCTATTATAGTTCACTCCCGCGATGCGGCTGAAGACACCTACGAAATCATCAAGGCTCATAACCCGGACAAAAAGGGCGTTATTCACTGCTTCTCTTCTTCTTATGAGATGGCGGTTAAATATATCGATATGGGATACTATATAGGAATCGGCGGAGTCGTTACATTTAAGAATGCAGCCAGGCTTAAGGATATAGCTGCAAGGATTCCGTTAACTTCCATTCTTTTGGAAACCGACTGCCCTTACATGGCTCCCGTACCCTTCAGGGGCCAAAGAAACGATTCCTCGCTTTTAACATACGTGGCTGAAGAGATAGCCTCCCTTCGCGGCATATCGGCAGAGGAAGTAATAAAGACCACCCACGATAACACCTGCAGACTTTTTAATATTTGACGAAAGGACCTATATGGCTAACCTCGGCATACTTTCCAACACACTTAAAGTACTTGAAAAATATAATTTTAACTTCCAGAAAAAATTCGGTCAGAATTTCCTTATAGATACTCATATTCTTGAGGGCATCATTAAGGGCGCCGGAATTACTGAAGACGACTGTGTGCTTGAAATCGGCCCCGGTATCGGCACAATGACTCAGTATTTATGCGAAGCTGCACGCTTTGTTATCGCTGTGGAAATTGATAAGAACTTAATACCTATCCTTTCCGATACTTTATCCGAATACGACAATAAGATTGTCTTAAACGAGGACGTTCTTAAGGTCAATATCAACGAGCTTTGCGACAAGTACAACGAAGGACGCCCCATTAAAGTCGTGGCCAATCTTCCTTATTACATTACAACTCCCATTATTATGGGACTGTTTGAAAGCCATGTTCCGCTTGAAAGCATCACTGTTATGGTACAGAAGGAAGTTGCCGAGAGAATGCAGGTAGGTCCCGGCACCAAGGATTACGGTGCACTTTCTTTGGCCGTACAGTTCTACTCAAAGCCTGAGGTTATTATGAATGTTTCCGCAGGTTGCTTTATACCGCGCCCCAACGTTGACAGTGCCGTTATTAAGCTTACCGCGCATACAAAAAACCCCGTTTCCGTAAGAAACGAGGCCTTTATGTTTAATATTATCAGAGCTGCATTCAATCAGCGCCGTAAGACTCTTGCAAATGCCCTGGCAAACGGAGGTATTAACGTTACAAGAGAAGACGTATACGAAGCGCTCTCCGAAATGAGTCTTTCCGCCACTGTAAGAGGCGAAGCTCTCACACTTGAACAGTTTGCACGGCTCAGCGATCTGCTCTGCCGGTCTTAACATTCTTTAAAATGGTTCTCTTAATCTGACCCATACCGAAGGGCTTTGAAATATAATCTGCGAAACCCTCGGCGATATAATCTTCTTCGGCGTCAACAGCGGCATTGGCCGTCATTACCACAATAGGGGTTTCACGATTAAGAGAATCTGCGTTTCCTTTAATCTTTCCCATTGTCTTTATGCCGTCCATACCGGGCATCATATGGTCGAGAAGAATAATATCATATTTATTCCTGGTGCAAAGTGAGATTGCGTTCTCTCCGTTTAATGCACAGTCTATGCTTACTCCCGAATTCTTAAGTAAGCTTCTTACTACCTTTATGTTTAATTCCACATCATCTACTACCAAAAGCTTAGTTCCCGGGAAAGTAATACGCTCATCGCTTTCATAATGAATATCTTCATCGACGCGGTCCTTATGAATATCAAAGTTGCCGACTTTATCCCAGGACATAACTCTCATGGGCACCTTAACACTAAACTTCGAACCGACTCCATAAGTACTTTCAACGTCGATGCTTCCGTTCATAAGGCCCACAATACCCTTTGTAATGGCAAGTCCGAGGCCCGTTCCCTCGATTTGGTGATTGGCGTACTCATCTGCCCTTGAAAAATCATTGAACAAAGTAGCAAGGTCTTCCTGCTTGATACCTCTTCCGGTATCCTCTACCGAATACTCAAGTTCTATTTCTCTTTCATTCAACCGTTCAAAAGAAGCCGTCGCTGCAATCTTTCCGGTCTCAGTATACTTAATTGCATTCGACAATAAATTAATGATAATCTGCTGTAGTCTTACCTCATCGCCATACAGGAGCGAAGGCATATCCTTATTCATGTCGATGGATATCTCAAGTTGCTTGTCCTTGGCTCTGGTCTCTACTATGCTGTAGCACACCATCATGCATCTCTTAATATCAAACGGCTCCGGCACAAGCTTCATGTTACCCGAATCAAGCTTGGTAAAATCAAGGATATCATTCACAAGATGCAAAAGAAGCTTTCCGGCCTTATCCACATCTTCCGCATAACTTACCACATTATCTTCGGTACTCTCGTGCTTAATAGCTTCGTTCATGCCCATGATAGCGTTAATGGGCGTTCTTAATTCATGTGACATGGAAGCCAAAAATCTTGACTTGGTCTCTGCGGCTTCTTTCTCCACTCGAAGATTCATGAGCATGCGTGTAGCGTTCATAAATACCATTATTGTAAGTATCAGGAATCCGCTTCCGAGATACAAGCCGTCCATCTTCTCAACAGCCGACACGTATGCAACAATTTGGGCAATTCCGCCGATTGCGGCTGTAACATATCCGAAGATAACTTCGGAGTAACGTTCGGGTTCATGATTTCTGCTGTCTTTAATATAAGTATATATGCCGATTACAAACTCAACATAAAGAAGTACAAACGCTATCCAGACACAGTCCTCGGGACTTGAAACCCTGGACACCACAAGAACGGTCCACAGTATAAAATCTGCAAAACAAACCAATACGAAGATTCCGTGTATCTTCTGATGGCGCCTCTGCTGAATCCAGTCAAGGTAATTGGACAAAAACATGGGAAGTATCAAAAGGCAAAAATACGGAACTGCCTTGGCCATACCAAGATTGGCAAAGAAGTACTCTCGGTAGTTGGACTGAGTCATATTCCATATTGCTACGATAAGCATGGCCCAGCCTACAGAATCGACCTTAACACGACCTTTGGTAGCAATTCTTAATATCTGTCCTGCCAGAATACCGATTAATCCCATTGCAAGAAAAGCTATGCCGAATACTATGCCCACCATCTGGGAACCCACATAACTGTAGAATATGGCCACCTTATCTCCGTAGAGTACCTTCGTAAAGGTTCTGTTCCCTTTTTTTGGCGCAACTCCTTCTATCCTTAACTGCGCTCCTGAATCCTCGGGTCTTAACTCCACGTAGAAATAGCGGCTTATCGGGTTGTTCCACTTAAGCCGTTCATTGGCAAAGTTATACTCTTCTCTTAACTCTCCGCCTATATAAACTTTAATGTTTTGATGGATTTCTCTGAAGGAAATGCAGTCGGTTCCTTCGATTCGATCGGGAAGAATCCTCTCGAGCACCACAACTTCCCCTGCCTTGGCCGGAACTCTCATGGGA
>JAFYDI010000079.1 GCA_017544835.1 Lachnospiraceae bacterium
CTGAATCATTCTGCAGTTGTATTCTTTTAACTTCTTTATTACTTCTTCCGTAAAAAGAATACCGTTTGAAACAATGGAGGTTGCAAACATCTTGCCGTTGTCTTCGCAATACTTCTTAATCTCGTCAAGCCACTCATAATTGCTTGAAAAGTTAAGAAGCGGCTCACCTCCGAATAAAACCATGGAAAGAGCTTTGGACTGACGGGCTTCCATCTGCTTTTTGATAAAAGCAAACACTCTTGCTCTTGCATCATCATCCATGCTTCCCTTAATCACTTCGCCTGCGCCTTCGTAGCAGTATACGCATCTTAAGTTACAGTCGTAGGTAAGGAGCATGGTTATTGACAAAACGTCGTTGTTAAACTTTCTTTTGTTGTACATGTAGGAGAAATATCTTGTTTCCTCTACGTTTTCTTTTACTATGATTCCTGTCTGCTCATACATCTTAACGTCTTCTTCGGACAGTGAATCTATGTCATTTTCTTCAATCTTCTTTTTAAAGTTTTCGTCCACAAGGAATGTGGCGCCTGTGTTTGTGTTAAATAAAAAGAATTCAGATTCGTTTCTGGGTACAAAAATGTTGTACTGAGAGTATTTAAATTTCATATTATGTTTCCCACCTTTTCTGCTATTTTTTATTAAAAAGCCGTATTATAGTCCTTCTTATCTTCTTATCCTAATAACCCGTTCTTACTAGAGGGGATTCTTACCGCCGCAAATATTGCCGCCGCATCCGCCTGCGTTGCCGAGGCAAGCCTCGCCTGCACAAACGCTTAAGTTAATGGAACAAGCCTTACCTGCACATCCTGATGCATTTACAAAGCAGGCGTTGGCTGCACATGCAGAACCGTTAACTGCGCAAGCGTTACCGCCGCACGCACCTGCATTGGCAAAGCATGCTCCTGCATGAGCGCAGGGACCTGCCAATGTATCAGCTGCTCCCGAACCATATCCGTTTCCTAAATATTTATTCATAGTAAACTCTCCTTTCCGTGCTGCTTATTATTCTTTCCCTTTTCCATTGCAGAAGAACCAATTGCATCCGCTGTATGAATTATTCCAGCAGAAGTTACCTGAACAACCCGAAGAAAAATCGGCCTTGCATGCATTAATCAGGCAATTGCCGTTAGTGAAAATATCTTCGTCTTTTGAAAAACCATTTCCTAAATACTTATTCATATGTTCCTTTCCGGGCAATAATACGGCTTTTTCGCTAAAATGTAACAGCACTTACCAATTTGCAAGTAGCATCTCTTGCTACAATCAGTATATGTTTCACATAAAAGCAAAATCAACGGACATAGTTGGCAACAAAACTTGCCAACTATGTCCGTTGATTTTAATCCGCACAAAGCTTTATTATTGAGTTAAGATTGTTGTTTAAACAAGAAAGGATGGGGTTTACATGAAAAACGTATTTTGTATGGTAATGGTTACTGCGGTTATGCTTGGGTCTGTTTACACAAACGCTTCCCACGATTTATCCTGTAAGGCAGAGATTACTTGTCCTTACATCAATATTCCTTTAAACGATCACGATAAAACCCAGAACGGCTGAAGTCTATGATTCATTGGACAGATAAAAATCCGCATCATGTCTGTTGTTTCTAAACAGGCTTACCGCTATGCACCGCTTTAACTCATCGGAAGTCTTGCGTCCGATTTGCGTGGCATTCCAGTACTTGTTGTAGATATTGTCCGAAATATACATAAGGCTATTGATTCTAAGCCCGTTTTCTATGATTCTGTCGCTTATCGCGTCGGATTCTTCTATGCGGCCGGCGTTTCCAAGCTCGCTTGCATAATATGACAACAAAAAAGCATTTACTCTAAAATACATCATGATTCGGATATCGGCGTCCTCCCTTTTTAGCTCCGATATTATCAGATTGATGTATTTTTCTTTGTTACGGCCGGTCCTTAATGCAAGATTGTGCAAAAGCATCTTTTCGGCTTCCGTGAAGCATACGTATGACGCATCTATTTCGTCGGGGTTGCCGACGGAAAGCGATAAAAGCTTTTTGACATTCTCGCAATACTCTTCGTCGGATATTTCTTCGTTTTCTCTTCTGTAATTGTTAAGAGCCCTCGCCCAGCACTGTTTGTTGCTGATTATATCCATGTCGAGACTGTCTTTAAGCTTCGTAAGGTTATTCTTTAATTCATCGCAATTCTTGCCGTTATCGGCTTCTTTGACCCTTCGATATATTTCGTAAGTATTTAAATCGTCAAACACTATTTCCCCGTGCATGTAGTCGGGAACTAACTTAAGCCTGTCGCATAACTGCCTAAAGTTACTGTCCTGAACCGCACACTTGCCCGATTCCATCCTCGCAAGCGTTTTCTCGGTGCAGATGTTATCGCACAGTTCTTTCTGGGACAGACCAAACATTTTACGCCTTGTGTGCAGGATGTCACCAATTGCGTACGCTCCGCTTTCCATCAACGCATAGACACTTGCGGCATTGCGGCTCTGAATGGGCAGATTATAATCGTCATATATGCTTTTAATTACTTCATAGTAACCCGAAAGCTCGTTAAAAAGCGCTCTCTCCTCCGCATTAAGACAGTCGTTGTCTGAAAGTGCCTCCATTAAATCCTTGATAAAATAAGTCTTCTGGGAATCTCTTAAGAACGCTATTGCCTTAAAGCATCTGTCCTTAACCTCGCAGGCATAGGACCCGTCCTCCGGGAAGAAACGCCTGATGCCTTTAGTGTAAAAAGAAACTGCCATGGCATAAATCTTGGCAGCCATGTCTGAGTCGGATGTGTCCTTTTCTACCTTGTCCATAATGCGGCAAAGCTTTTTAAGATTGTCGCCCGCGGTCTTCTTGTCTGCTGAATCGCATGAATCCAATTCATTGGCTATATATTTAACCAGGACACAGTATTCCTGTATAGAGAGCAGTGCATTTTCAATATTTTGCGAGAAATCTTCAAGCAAATGTCCCATGGAGCACAGAACGGCTTCACGGTAGAGCTCTCTTACCGATAAAGGGTCGCCGGCGATGCATCCCCCTATTTCGGCCTTAACATACAAATAAAACTGTCTGGAAATAGTATCGTCATCCCCATACAGTCTTCCGTAATCTTCTATATTCCCTGCGGCCGTTTCAGTTTCATCGCACAAAAAATTGCTGATGATTTCCTGCCTTAATCTCCAAGCTTCGTATTCTCTCGGCTGAAGATATTCATGAAAATTCTCACCCGATATTCCGAGCCGTCCCATAAGGCATTCGCGTAACAGATACGGCGCTTTTCTGTCTCCGCTTTCAATTCTGGATAAGAAGCTTGCACTGCACAAGCCCATGCCCAAAACGTCCAGACCCACATGCTTTTGCTTGCGTATGGCCTGTAAAAAGCTGTGAAATGTAATCATTAATGCCCCTTAGTCCCACATTGTCCGGTCACCCAGATTGAATCGACTTACTGCCAAAGCTTATACGGGCATGTCCCCGAAGTCTTGGCGGCTCTCAGCTCCACGTAACATCCGCAGCCGGTACACATACCGTCCACAAGTCTGTCACATTCGGTACACCTTTTGAGCCGATTCTCGTACAAATCCGAAGGTGTCTTAAGGTCTTCCGGAATGTTTTCAATCAATTCTTTGAGTGTCTTAAAGTATTCATCTTTAGAAATCATGTCTCTTGTGAGACATTTTCTGCAAAATCTGAAGTTTTCTTTCTCCATATTAATAATTATACACAAAAAAATCATATGTGCAATCTGCATCGGTCGCCGGTCGCACATATGACCTTACTTCGTGAAATATCCTTTCGACAGTGATTATAAAAATGCAGTTATACCTACAGTGTTACACCCTTCTTAAATATAGCCATATCATGGTAACCTGATACCTCTGCGTTGACAAGGCGGCCTTCGGCCACATCAAGCACGTAATTGTAAAGTTCCACCGCCAAGTCTCCTGCCGATACGTCGTTAAGAAGTCTGCCGGCATCAAAGTCTATCCACTTGCTCTTATGCCCCGCAAGGGCGCTGTTACTGGATATCTTAACCGTAGGAACCGGAGATGCGAAGGGCGTTCCTCTTCCTGTTGTAAAAAGAACAATATTCGCACCGCTTGCAGCAAGGGCAGTAGCCGCCACAAGATCGTTGCCCGGAGCGCTCAAAAGATTAAGTCCCGGCTCACTGACCTTCTCCCCGTAAGCAAGAACGCCGCACACAGGCGATGAGCCCGATTTCTGGGTACAACCGAGAGACTTATCTTCCAGCGTGGAAATTCCGCCCGCTTTATTGCCGGGGGAAGGATTCTCATAGACTGTCTGTCCGTGGCTCTTAAAGTAATCCTTGAAATCGTTTATAAGCTTAACCGTTTTGTCAAAAAGATTACGGTTCTTGCATCTGTTCATAAGAAGCGTCTCTGCGCCGAACATCTCGGGCACTTCCGTAAGAATCGTGGTGCCTCCGCGAAGTGTAAGAAGGTCTGAGAAAAGACCCACCAAAGGATTGGCCGTAATACCCGAAAAGCCGTCGGAGCCGCCGCATTTGAGTCCTACAGTAAGTTTTGAAACGGGAAGCTCTATGCGCTTATCCTCGGCCGCAAGGTCAATTAGACCACGGACAATCTTTAAGCCCTCTTCCACCTCGTCTTCCACATCCTGAGCCACCAAAAATTTGATGCGTGACTCATCAAACGCTCCGAGATAGGGCTTTAGCACGGAAATATTGCTGTTCTCGCATCCGAGTCCCAGCACAAGTACGCCTCCCGCATTTGGATGACTGATTAAGTCAACAAGAATATGCCTCGTATCTTCCTGATCTCCACCCATCTGCGAGCAGCCGTAGGGATGAGGAAAAGAAACCACCGTCTCAACCGCTCCATGTACGAAAGGGCGCGCAAGCTCGGCAATTTTGTCAGCCACGTTATTTACGCAGCCAACTGTCGGAATAACCCATATTTCGTTGCGCACGCCGACCTTGCCGTTATGGCGAAGGTACCCTTTAAAGGTGTCCCGTACGTTAACGCCGGTCATGGGACTTACTCTCTCTTCCGGGTCGTAAGTGTACTCAAATTCTTCATCCAGGCGGGTTGCAAGGTTGTGCACATGAACATGACTGCCTGAGTCAATGCCCATTTTGGCCTTGCCGATGGGCTCGCCGTACTTAATTACAGATTCGCCTGCCTGTATGTCTTTAAGCGCAATCTTGTGCCCCGCAGGAATATCGTCCCGCACGGTTATTTCAGTACCGTCAATATTTATGGTCTCTCCGGCTCTGACCGCCTCAAGGATTACAGCCACAGAATCGGAAGGATGAATTTTGATGTATTTACGAGTGTCACTCATCAGAAGTTTTTCTCCATAGCCGCTCTCATGCCGAGAGTCTTAATGTCGTCAAGATATACACACACGAGTTTGTACGTATTGCCAAGAGTTGAAAGGTCCTGTCCCCAGAAGGATTCTTTTGCCAGGAAGGCCTTAACAAACTCTTCGGTTGACTTGTTCGAATTGTCTCTAAAGAACTCAAGCACTGCCATATCGTCCATAATTTTGTACTCTTCGGTGCCGCGATGTCCGATGAGTGCTCCGTCTTTAATCTCCTGTGCCGTGTAGAAGGCCATAAGAGCCGCAAGCGAAAATGTCAGATGCTTGGGATTCTCGCCTTTAAGTCTGATGTACTCTGTGAAGCTTGGCATACAACGTGCCTTCCACTTTGAAACACTGTTAAGAGAAATGGAAAGAAGTGCGTGATCCACATAAGGATTGTTGAATCTTCCGATTACCGCCTCGGCAAAATCAAGCAGATCCTGCCTGGGAAGGGTAAGTGTGGGAATTACTTCATCAAAAATCGTAGCATTCATAAAGTCCCGGATGGTCTTATCTTCCATGGATTCTCTTACTATATTGTTGCCGCACAAATATGATGCAAGGACAAAAGAAGTGTGCGCGCCGTTAAGGATGCGTACCTTTCTCTGCTTGTAAGGCTTCTGATTGTCCGTATATATTACGGGGAGGCCGGCTTTCACAAAAGGAAGCTCCTCGCTTAAATCCTTCTTAGACTCAATAACCCAGAGCGCGAAAGGCTCGGCAGTTACCACAAGTCTGTCCTCGTAACCGAGTTCGTCCCATATCTCCTGCTCGTGTCCCCTGGGGTATCCGGTAACTATGCGGTCCACAAGCGTGGAGCAGAAGTTGCAGGATTCCTTGACCCAGGTTCTGAAATCCTCAGGAAGCTTCCAGAGTGTGATGAATTCATTCACACATCTTTCAAGCTCTATGCCGTTGTCATCGATAAGCTCGACTGGAAGAATCACAAGTCCTTTGTCTGAAGCTCCCTTGAAAGCGTTGAATCTTTCGTATAAGAACTTCGTAAGCTTGCCGGGGTAAGTCTTGGGAGGTCTTGCCTCAAAAGAATCAGTCTCATCATATACGATACCCGCCTCGGTGGTATTGGACACGATGTATCTTAATGTATCAAGATGCGCATATTCCATGAATCTGTCGTATTCTTCATAAATGCCCACCGTATCGGCCACAGAAGTAACTATGCGATTAATAACCTTAGGCTCTCCGTCCACACGGCCGCGAAGAGAAACCGTGTAAATATTGTCCTGCTTCTTAAACTGCTCAAGGCTTCCGAACTCGATAGGCTTGGCAAGCACTATGCTTCCGTCAAAAAGCCCCTTTTCATTACAGATGTCAAACATATAATCCACGAAGGCTCTGAGGAAATTGCCTTCTCCAAACTGAAGTACCTTAATGGGGCGCTTCTTAACTTCAACCGATTTTGCGCTTAATAGTTCCATGATTGTCCTCTTTCTTCTTTCTTTTGCAAAGTATGCCGCAATAAACACAATTTTATGTAAGTGCTTACATAACGTATAATACTCTACGATACCCGCAAAGTCAACTTGCTTTTTGTGATTCCTTTATGTATAATCATTGTGAGTTTTGTAAACGCTTACATTTTTACCTTATGAGGCGCACACATGAGTGACAGGAAAGAAAAACTTACAATTTATGACATATCGGAGAAGTCCGGCGTATCCATTGCGACGGTTTCAAGAGTTCTCAACGGCTACCAAAACGTTAATGAAAAGACCCGCGACAAGGTGCTTTCCGTCATGAACGAAATGGGCTACAAGCCCAATGCTTTTGCCAGGGGATTAGGTCTTGATACCATGAAGACCATAGGTATTCTCTGTGCTGATTCGTCGGACGCATACCTTGCCAAGGCCGTTTACTACATAGAAGAAGCTTTAAGAGCGGCTCAGTACAATGCGCTCTTAATATGTACCGGCTACAGCTTTGAGGACAAGAAGAACGCGCTTGAACTTTTGCTTGAGAGAAAAGTGGATGCCGCCATACTTGTCGGCTCCAACTTTGTAAGTTCCAAGGCTTCCGAGAATGCATATATCAAGGATGCGGCCGCTTCCATTCCGGTGATGTTACTTAACGCATGCTTTGAGTGCGATAACGTGTATTCACTGTACTGCAATGATTATGCTGCGGTTAAGTCGGCGGTGGAGTTTCTTTATACAAAGGGGCGTAAGAAGATTTTGTATATGTACAACTCAAAGTCCTATTCCGGCATGAAGAAGCTAACCGGTTTTAAGGATGCGCTTTCGGAGCACGGAATCGATTCTTTTGCCGACTATACGGTATTCCTACAGGGCGGGCCTGATGACACGGACAGCTTTGTGAACACACTTAATAATCTTTGCGAGAACGGACTTTCTTTTGACGCCGTCATGGCAAGTGAAGACTATCTGGCCATTGCCGCGTTAAAATATGCTATAAAGAAAGGGATGAGAATCCCCGAAGACCTGGCGGTTATAGGGTACAACAACTCATCTTTGGCTACGATTTTCGAACCTGAACTTACAAGCGTCGACAATAAGCTTAAGCCTTTGTCCGAACAGCTTGTCAATACACTTTTAGGCGTTTTAAAAGGCTCAGAAATGCCGGGTAAGACCGAGTATTCCGCTGAACTAATCGAAAGGCGCACTACCTGAAACAGGTACTACCAAGGAGGATTAACCAATGAACACTTTCATGGACAAGGACTTTATCCTTACCAGCAAAACCGCAAGAAAGCTCTTCCACGATTATGCAGAGAAGATGCCGATTCTTGACTATCACTGCCACATCAATCCGGAAGAGATTGCCCGTGACAGACGTTTTGACAATATCACACAGGTATGGCTCGGCGGCGACCACTACAAGTGGCGCTTCATGCGTTCCTGCGGTGTTGAAGAGAAATATATTACAGGCGATGCTTCCGACCACGATAAGTTTATCGCATGGGCCAAGTGCCTTGGTCGCGCTATCGGCAACCCGCTTCATCACTGGAGCCACCTTGAGCTTCAGAGATACTTTGACTACCACGGTGCCCTTAATGAGAAGACCGCCGAGGAAGTCTGGAATCTTTGCAACAAAAAGCTTCAAAGCCCCGACATGTCGGCCCGCAACATCATTAAGAAGTCCGGCGTTACCTTAATCTGTACCACCGATGACCCGATTGACGCTCTTAACTTCCATGACGAGATTAAGAACGATGCATCCTTCGACGTGCAGGTTCTTCCCGCATGGCGTCCCGACAAGGCCATGAACCTTGAGAAGCCCGACTACCTTGATTATCTTGACAAGTTATCCGAGGCCGCAGGCTTTAAGATTGGTACTTACGATGAGCTTATTAAGGCTCTTCGTGCCAGAATGGATTATTTTGCGGAGAAAGGCTGCGTACTCTCCGATCACGGACTCGACTTTGTAATGTACAATCCCGCTTCCCGCGAGGAGATTGCAGGCATCTTTGAAAAGCGTATTAACGGCCTTACAGTTTCCTATGAAGAGGAGCTTAAGTTTAAGACCGCTTTCATGCTCGACATGGGCAAGGAATACAAGAAGAAAAACTGGGTAATGCAGCTCCACTACGGCTGCAAAAGAAACAACAACACCAAAATGTTTGATAAACTCGGTCCCGATACCGGCTTTGACTGCATTAAGTCGGAGACCTCTTCCACCGCTTTGGCCAACTTTTTGGATGCGCTTAACAGCGAGGACGCTCTTCCCAAGACTATTCTTTATTCTTTGAATCCTAATGACAACGAAGCCATCGGCACCATCCTCGGATGCTTCCAGGATTCAACCGCGGTATCCAAGATTCAGCACGGCTCCGCATGGTGGTTTAATGACCACAAGATCGGCATGGAAAGACAGCTTATGAGCCTTGCAAGCCTTGGCAACCTTTCAGGCTTCGTAGGCATGCTTACTGACTCAAGAAGCTTCTTATCCTACACAAGGCATGAGTACTTCAGACGTATTCTTTGTAACCTTATAGGTCAGTGGGTTGAGAATGGCGAGTTCCCTTATGATGAGGACATTCTTTCCACCATAGTTAAAGACATTTCTTACAACAATGCGGTAAGATATTTCGGCTTTAACCTTGAGACCAAGTAAATATTGATATGCATTAAACTGCCCGGCGGGATATCCTGCCGGGTTTTTTATTTTGTGAATAACAGTCAGTTATTTTCAGACATTATAAAGGAATGCATTGTTTAAAATTAATTCCTTGCGCACAACTCTATTTTTAATAAATCATTTCGCCAAATAGTATAGAATTGTTGTATCAGTTCGTTAAATTATAAAGTTTGGAGGGACATCATGAAATTTATTAAGAACTTAAAGGTCAGATACAAACTGCTCCTTATCGCAGTTCCATTGATGCTTGCAATTATCGTTGCTCTTATCTGCGCCCGGCAGAGTGCCAAGAAAGTTGAGAGCGAACTCACAGTGGTTTATTATGACGCATTATACCAGATCAATAACAAATTGCTTTCGGCCGACAGAGACTATTATCAGTGTTTCGTAGGCGCAACCGGCTACTATGACATACATCAGGCACCCGGAATACTGGACGACGCCACAATGAAAATGCTCGATGAGCAGTATCTCGGCGATTATGACAAAAACAAGCAACAGGTATACGACAACGCTACTGATGCAATGGCTATAGTAGCGCATATTGATGCGCTCTATACAGGTACCGTAGTTGACGGTAAGAACTTCAAAGATTCCTACGATGAGTTTCTTGCAAACCTTGCAACTTGGGAAGCTTGTTATGATGTTAAAAACTTATCCGGTGACTGGTCGGCATTCAACCGGTTATTCGGCGTAGCAAGAGATAACATCGACAAGATGCAGGATATCACCACTGCCTGGGCCGATGTTGAAAAAGCACGCGTAACCAAGCAGGTCAGCACTATAATCAATATTATTCTTGTAATTTTTGCAGTAGTTATTGTTTTACTTCTCGGCTTCACAGTTATTATCATCAGAAGTATTACCAAGCCTCTTAAGGCCGTATCCGCTCAGCTTGGTGAAATCGCAGATGGTAATCTTCTCGTCGCGTTGCCCGATGATTCCGAAATCGGCAAAGACGAGCTCGGTGATATGCAAAGAAGCACCAAGAACCTTGCACAGAAGCTTTCCGAAATCATCGGTAAGTCCAAGGCAGCCGCCAAAGAAGTTGATAAGCAGAGTGAAGAGCTTGCAGACGGTGCAGTTCAGGCCAATGCAACTTCTCAGCAGGTTACCGATGCAGTCAGCGAAATTTCAAAGGGTGCCGTATCTCAGGCAGAAAGCATTGAAAAGGCCGCAGGCGACACCGGAAGCATGGGTGACAATATCGATGATATCGCAGGCAGCGTAGATGCAATGGATCGTTGCGCAGCCGATATGAAGAATTCCTGCGATAAGGCTATGAGCGCACTCAATACCCTTATCAGACAGAGTGAAAGCGTTACCGCTTCCGTTAAGGAAATCGGCGACAGTATTACTTCCACCAACAATTCTTCCAAGGAAATTTCACAGTTTACCGAAGCCATTACAGATATTGCTTCACAGACCAACCTTCTTTCGCTTAATGCTTCCATCGAGGCAGCAAGAGCAGGTGAGGCAGGTCGTGGATTCGCTGTAGTTGCAGACGAAATCAGACAGCTTGCAGATCAGTCCGCTGAATCCGCAGAAAAGATTAAGGCTGTTGTTGAAAGACTCTTAAGTGACTCCCAGTCTTCACTTAACGTACTTGACAGACTGAACACAAGCTTCAACGAACAGGCAGAACAGCTTGACAGAACCCGTTCCGACATGGAAGACATGTCAGAGAGCGTTGATAACGTAAAGACCACTTCCGACGAGATTAACAACCGTGTTAAGGCTCTTGACAGCGCCAAGAACGGGCTTACGGAAATCATCTCAGACCTTTCCGCAATCTCCGAAGAAAACGCAGCTTCCACACAGGAGACAAACGCTTCCATGGAAGAACTCAACGCAACCTTTACAATTATCTCCGACTCCGCAGAAAAGCTTCAAGGCCTTTCAAAGGATCTCGCAGATACCATCAGCTACTTCAAGAACTAAAGTCTTCCAAACTTACAAATATAAAAGGAGCTGCTCACCAATCGGTGGGCAGCTCTTTTGTTGTTCTTGTAATCCATTAAGGATTAATCCAGTTTGAAATTGCTTACTATTTCCGTAAGCGCACTCGCGGTAAACTGCTGATTGGTGGCAAGCTCCGCAACGGAATCTATTGCGTGAGATACATTGTCTACCGCATCCGTAACGTCCGCGCTTCTTGACGCTGTATCCTCGGTACCTTCGGCGATATTCTGAACCGCTGTATTGACCTCGTCCATGGTGCGGCGAATGCTTTCAATCATCTCAGCCATATTACGTGACAATTCTCCGAAAAGTCCCGCATCCTCGCCGTACTGGCGTCCTATCTCCGTAAACTTACTGTAATCCGGTGTTGCCGTTTCATTGACAAAAGAAAGAAGCTTCTCAGAGCTCTGTGTAAGGTCGGCAAAAGCAACCTGCACGCCGGATGTAGTCTCCTGAATCTTGCGAACCGTTGTTGCTGTTTCCGCAGCAAGTTTACTAATCTGCTGAGCCACTACCGCGAATCCTCTGCCGGCATCTCCCGCTCTTGCTGCCTCGATTGAAGCGTTGAGGCTTAAAAGGTCGATTTCGTCGGCTATCTCGTTAATCATATCCGCAAGCTTCGAGATTTCTTTGACCACCATTGCTTTCTCTTTGGCGGCGGTAAGCTCGTTCTCACGTTCCTTGGCAACCTTGATGGCGCTGTCGTGAGCGGCGAGACTTTCTTTCTGCACTTTGGCGGCTCTATCGGCAATAACCTTTACTTCCTCCGTAACACGTGCCGTTTCCTCGGCAAGCTTGGTAACGGAATTGTTAACCTCTGTTACAGATGCCGAAACCTGTTGAGTGGCGGCGCTTGAGTTCATCATAGCTTCATTGACATTAGACATGTTGTCCTGAATGCGGCCAAACTCTGCGGAGAGTTCTTCACTCATGGCGCTTAGAGTTGAGGAAGCGTCGTTGATGTTGCCGGCTTCTTTGGAAATGTTGCCGATGATGCCTTTGTTGTTGCGATACATATCGTTAAGCGAGCGGCTCATTTCACCGACTTCGTCACCCGACTTAATCGTAAGCTCATCGATTGTGAAGTTACCTTCAGCAAGCTCTCTCGCAAAAGAATTAACCTTCTTAACGTTCTTGGCTATGCTGTGGGCAATAAGTATAACTACAAGCGCGCTTATAATCATAACTCCGATGCTGATGGGCACCGTAACCGTTGTCATGGCTGTGGAAGCAGCATTAATCTCCTTGTAGGGCATATATACTATAAGCTTCCAGTTAACCTTGGGAATGAGGCCGTAGTATGCGTAAACCTCGCCTGTTGAGTCCTTGTACTTGGCGATACCTTTATCCTTGGATATTACGTCAGTGGCTATTGCGTGAATAGGGTCTGTGTCGCCTGCGATGTTAACACCATTCTGAGCCTTTGTAATATCTGCGGTGTAAATATATGTTCCGTCAGAAGTTACCATGCGAGCCTTGCCGGTCTCGCCAACCTTTATATTGTCGAGCATACCCGTAATGGTCTTAAAATCAATATCTACAGTGACACAGCCTACGTATTCATTCTTGCTGTTATAAATGGCAGAGGCGCAGGTAGCCATGATGGTACCGGACACTTCATCGTAGTAAGGGTCGGTTATGATGGCTTCATTGGTCTTCTGCGCTTTGGCAAGCTCATAATACTGTTGACTGAAATAGTCATAATCAGCATTTGAGTAGCTCCAGTCCTCGACAATCTTTCCAGAAGAGCCGTCTCTTGTCCAATAAGGACCCACATACTCTTCGCCCTTATATCTGATGTCGCCTTCGTATGCCTTGGGCTCGAACCATATTCCGCTTCCGCTTACAAGGTCGTTCTTCTCTATGAAGTCTCCGAAAATCTTTTTGTAGACAGGCATGTCATCATTCTTGTACGTATTGGCAACAAGTACCGAAAGAGTCTCTGCGGAGGCTCTTACCGACTGAAGCTTCGCATCGATGCTGTTAATGTTGCCGTTTAACTCGGCACTCATGTACTTGTCGGTGGTATCAAGAAGTGCGTTGGTCGCAAGCTGACCGCTTAAGAAGGATACGGCATTGATTCCCAGAATCACTACCGGTAGAATTCCTAAGAGCAATTTCCCCAGAATACCCAGTTTTTTCTTCTTTTTCATAAAATACTCTCTCCGATTGTTAAGTATTTTCCGAAAAAGGTCCCCACGGATGAGTATAGCACAAAATAATGATTTATGTAAACTGAATATTTTGTTTTCTTTTGCAACAAAAAAGGGTCACTCTTACGAGTGACCCAATCAGTCAATTAATGTTATTCTTACATCTTGTCCATCTGAACTGCGGTGTTAAGAGCAACTTCCATCATCTGGGTGAAGGAGGTCTGACGCTCCTCGGCTGTGGTAGCCTCACCGGTCATGATATTGTCGGAAATGGTGAGGATTGCAAGCGCACGCTTCTTAGCCTTAATAGCGTTCATATAGAGGGCTGCAGCCTCCATTTCAACTGCCATGGCGCCCATGGAAGCCCAACGGTCGTTAACGGTGGGATCTGCGTCATAGAAGGTGTCTGAAGATACTACGTTACCAACGTGATACTTAACCTTCAGATTGTCAGCCTCACCGATTGCTGTCTTAAGAAGTGTGTAATCAGCGGTGCAGGCAAGTGTGCCGGGAAGATTGAACTGACGAGCATAATCGGAGTTGGTGCAAGCGCCCATGCCGAATACGATGTCACGAATCTTGATGTCCTTACTGAGGGAACCTGCGGAACCGATTCTGATGATGTTCTCTACGCCGAAGAAATTGAAAAGCTCGTAGCTGTAGATACCGATGGAAGGCATGCCCATGCCGCTTGCCATAACGGTAACTCTGGTACCCTTGTAAGTACCGGTATAGCCCTGAACGCCGCGTACGTTGTTAACAAGTACGGGATTCTCAAGGAAGTTCTCTGCAATAAATTTAGATCTAAGAGGATCGCCGGGCATAAGCACGGTCTTGGCGAAGTCCTCGGGTGTGGCATTAATGTGAGGTGTAGGGTAATTAGCCATAATTATTCTCCTTTTTACTTCTCTTTATTTTTATTATATTCCTCCATTACCGCTTTATCGAAGGTATCTGACAATACCTCGAATACTTCGAGTAAATCGGGATTATAAGCTTTGTATTCTGCTTCCTGAATCTTACGCATTACGCTCTTGTGAGGCTTAACGGTGCCATCTTTAAGGAAGCGGATTTCATCATATCTGTGGCATAAACTTACTACCTGGGCGCAAATCGGTATCTCGTCGCCGCCTACGCCTATAGGGTAGCCCTTGCCGTCATACTGCTCGTACATGTAGCGGGCAATTTCATATGCGTACTTGCGCTCGAGCTGATGAGTGGAATTGACAAACATAAGGTTAATAAGCTCGGAACCTGCTATGGGGCGCTTCTTAATCTGAACCATCGCCCTGCCGGCGGAAGCTCTGCGTCCGTCGAAAAGCGAGTCGGGAATGATTACATTACCTATGTCGTGAAGAAGCGTTGCATCCGAAATAGCCTTGTTAATGCTCTTGGACAGACCGTACTTGGGGTATCTATCCATAAGGCCGTCAAGAAGGAGCTCCGTACCCACCCTGATACGGCCGCTGTGAGCCTCATTACCGGGCAATAACTTATTCATAAGGCTCTTTATATTATCTTCCCACTTAACGCGCCTTAAAGCCTTAGCGGCCTTCTTAAGCGCCTCATACTGATTGGTAAAATAAACGGATTTCTCTTCAATGATGCTCTCAAGGCTTGTCTCCAGCTTGCAAATCTGCACAAGGTTATCTACAATCTTGCGTATCTCTGCAGCCCTGAAGGGCTTATAGACTATATCCACCGCATGATTCTTCTTGGCCTGGACTAAAACGTCGGCGGACTTATCTGAAGTGGTAACGACAACCGGAATCTTATTGTGAAGCTTCGTCTCCTGAAGGTATTCCATTACTCCAAAGCCGTCGAGCTTGGGCATATGAATGTCCAGAATAATAAGAGCTATCTCGGTTTCCTCGGCTTGAATACAAAAAACAGCCTGGTGACCGTTCTCGGCCTCCAAGATACGATATTTGTCCTTAAGAATTTCTCTTAGAATCGCTCTGTTAATTTCTTCGTCTTCCGCAATCAAGACTGCGGGCTTATTATCTTTAGAAGCAGACACTTGCCGGCCCCTCCTCAAAGGTAGTTATAGTAATATTTTAGTCGATTTTTAATACGATTTCAACTGTATGGTACATTATAGTAACAGAGTAAACGTTTTCGAGTTACAGCAAAATACCGCGGTGTGTTTACACCGCGGTATTAAATTTATTACTTGTTTAAATTGTGAAGAAATCAAGGTCTTTGCTTAACTCTGCAGATAATCTCTTAAGTTCCTGAGCGGTATCCGCAAGCTTAACCGTCGCGTCGTTAAGGTTGTGCATCGACTCGCTTGTGGTCTCGGCCGATGCCGCATTTTCTTCGGATATAGCCGAGAGGTTGGTCATAAGGTCAACTAACTGCTCGCCTGCGCTGCCGGAAGCTTCGGCCTGCTTTATCACATCTCTTACGGCACTGCCCGTAAACTTGATGCCTTCGCTTACTCCGTCAAACTTTTCTCTTGTCTCGTCAACCTTAACCTTCTGGTCTTCAATCATAGCGGTTACTTCGTTGATGGTTTCAACGGTCTGCTTGGATTCTTCCGAAAGGTTATTGATGATTCCCTCGATTATATTGGTAGACTCATTGGTCTGCTCTGCAAGCTTGGAGATTTCGCCTGCAACAACCGCGAAGCCTTTACCCATCTCACCGGCTCTTGCAGCCTCAATGGATGCATTGAGCGAAAGAAGGTTGGTCTGCTCTGCGATTGAAGAAATAAGCTCTACGGCTTCCGAAATCTTCTTAACCGACTCGTCAGTCTTCTTAACCTGATCTGCTATACCTGCAAAAGCAGCCGTCGTCTTGTCACTTGATTCGGTAAGAGAATCCATGATGCTTGACGCTTCGTTTTCTTTGTCACTCATCTCTTTCGATGTGCCGGAAAGAGTGGATACGCTTTCGATAATACCGTTGATGTTGCCACGCATATCACGAATCTTCTGAGAAGAATTTTCAATGTCGCGTGCCTGCTCAGCTGCGCCCTTGGTAATCTCGCCGACGGTCGTATTGATTTCGCCCGCAACGTCCTTAGTTCTGTTAGCGCTTTCTTCAAGAAGCGAACCTGATTCCGCAAGAACCTTGGTAACATCTTTAAGCTTGGTTATTACGCCTTCAAGATTGTCCATGAATCCGTTAAGACTCCATGAAAACTCTGCAAATTCGTCTTTGCCGCTTGCATCGGCTCTCACAGAAACATTACCGTCCGCAATCTGTCCGAGGGCATCGTCAAAGGAACGAACGCTCTTGGTGATACTACGGCTTACGATTATAACGATGATTGCAAGAATTGCCACCGCAATAATAAGTACTGCCACGATAATTGCGGAAACGCTCTTTCTTACCGCTTCCATGTTGGTGGTGGCCAGACTCTGAATCTTAGCGCAGGTCTCGGATATGCTTGAGTTGATTTCCTTGTTCTCAGCCTTTATTTCAAGGGTCTTTAAGTCTTCTTCTTTTAACTTGTCAAAAAGAGCCTTTTTGGTCTGAAGCTTGTTAAGAGAGTCTTCTGCCAAAGAAGGGTCTGTTGTGTACTTGGGAATATTGCTTTCAAGTTCTGCAAACAGAGCTTCGATTTCGGATATATTACCGGTAACATCTTTACCTTCAACTACTAGTTTACTGTATTCTTTGACCATGCTGTCAAGATTTGTAAGTGCGCCCGAGAAGCTGTAAACGCCGGAAATAAATCCGCCGTATTTGTATTCATAAGTAGTGCCGTCGGTAGGCTCGAAGTAAACTTCATAATGCAAAACAGGATAATCCTGAAGTTCATAATCCTCAATCGGAACGCCTACGGAAACTTCTTCCCAGCCCTGGTTGGCCGCATTAAACTTACCGGTAACCTTAATTGCGGGTTCACCGTTAAATTCGGTTATCTCTGCTGCCGCAAGTCCGTCACCCGACTGTGAAAGCGAACTTCTTGTGGTAAGGTCGATAGGGCATGTGTCGGTGCCGTTCATAAGAACTATGTTCGTTACATAGTAATTCTTGTCATAGGTAAGAGTACCGCCCACACGGAAGCCGACGGTGTTTCTTTTGCCTACTGTGGGAAGCTCACGCTCGTAGATTACCTTAACGTATTCCGCTCCGCCGATTTCAAGCTTCTCGCCTACCCACATTGCGGTGTCAATCCACTTAATTTCCACCCAGTCGTTGTTGTTGACAAGAACTTTGAAGCTGTCGCTTAAGTCGCCGGAAGCATCAATGAACTGCTTGTATATTCCGGAGCCCGCATCGTAGCCTCGGCTGTTGTGAATGCTTAAAATCTCCGAATAATTGGCACTTGCCTTATTGACATTCTCTATTATTGAGTTGATTGAAGCAGTATATGAAGCATCGCTGATAGCCTTAATCCTGGCCGCATTGGTGTTCATACTGCTTAAGTTATCAAGGGTAGTGTCAATGTAGCTTTGCTCCACGTAATACTGGTACAGCGCGTCGTTGGCAAGGTTCTCGGCCTGCTTAACGCTGATTTCATCCACTACCGCAACTATTTCACTGTTATTTGCGTTTCTGGAAATCGAAGTGATTCCTACGAGACCTATGAAAAGGGCCATTATTACACCGAGTGCGCCGGTAATAATGAACTTACCTCTCACAGAGCCAAAAAAAGAACTTTTTTTGTTTTTATTCATGACTTTTCCCCTCTTTTTGAGTTGTTGGTGGCAAGAATTGCCGAAATCATATTAAGAGTAACATTGAATTATTAAAAAATTGATAACAATATAATTGCTCCTTGGCAGCAAAGTGCTTTTTATAGGCAAAAAAATAAAAAGACCCGTGCACACATCGGTACACGAGTCTTAAAAATCTTATTCCCATACGATAATCGGAACATCGTCTTCCATGTTGTTGTATACGGTCTCGGCTGTGGCAAGTCTTAAGTTAACGCAGCCGTGTGAGCCGTTACCGTAGCGGTTGTCGCCGCCGAATTCTTCCTCCGTACGCCAAGTAGCGTCGTGAAGTCCTATGCCACCGTCAAAGGGCATCCAGAAGTACACAAAGTCCTCCCAGGTGGGACCTCTCAACACTCTGTTGGTGGTCTTGTATGTGAGTCTGAAAGTACCTACGTTGGTGTGGCACTCGGGATCGCCCACCATACCTGTGGTGCAGTCGTCGCTTACTATCAGCTCTCCGTCCTTGTACATCCAGATACGCTGATCGCGAAGGCTTACCTCCACGTAAGTATTGGAAATCTCATCGCCCGCAGGTCTCTGACCATGCACCTTATAGGCCGCTTCGGTCTTGGCAGTGGTCTTGTCGGAAGCAAGCGCTTTCTTAATCTTCTTAACCGTCGCGCTATCGTCTATCAGCCATCCGTAATTGCCGCCCGGAATCACTATCGATTCGCCGGTTGAAGTTGTAAACGGTCTGTCATCGCCGTAGGTGTTGAACCTTCCGCACACCTTTTTGACATATGCCTGTATGGCATCATCCGAAAGACCATCCTCGGATTCGGCATCTATAAAAGTCCTGATGTCCTCATTGTCAATCGTAATGCCCATGCCGCAAAGAGAAAGCTCAACCGTCTTGTTAAGGTAACTCTCTATCGTTGCTTTCTTGGTCAGAAATGCCTCATCATCCGCCGTAACTGCAGGCAGTATATAGTCTTCTTTGTCAAAAGAAAGTGTTTCTGCTCCCGAAAGCACGGCCTCGGAAAGCCTGTCCTTAAACACATCGTCCTTAAAGATATTACCGTATACTTCCGGAACTATATCAACCTTGCCGCTCTTAATATCATAAGTAAGCATAGCGTCGCTTGAAGCAACCTCAAGGTTACTGTCCACAACCGAAATGCCGGACAAATCAGCCCTCATAAGGTCTATGTCCTTGGTAATATCGTAGGTAAGTGTATTGACGTATGAATTGTTTGCAAATTCTTCTTCAGAAATGCTTCTTGTGTCAAAAGAAGCGTTTACAAAGGCTTTAAGCCCCGAAAAATCAATGTTTAAATCTTTGTAAGCCAAAGTATCGACTGTGTCGTTCCAGGGGTTGGTGATTGTAAGCGTCTTGCTCTCAAACTCGTCCGTGAGCTTCTTAAGCGCCGCAGCGCTGTCAAGACCTGCTACATCAATACCATTTATGGTAGTACCTTCATAAAAGCCTGTATGGGAATCAAGGAAAGCCTCGTATGCCGCATCAAGCTTATTGCGGGACACGGTTTCCGTGATTGTCTTAATACCTCTGGGAGCAAGGCAGATAAGGCATATAATCGCCGCGCCCACGAAGGTAATGATTACGTGTTTCCTGTTCATAAATATATCTCCGATTGCACTCTGCGTGCCATCAACGAGTGTAGCAAAAATACAAGATTTGTCAATGCCAATAAAGAATAAATAAGATATTCTTATGATTTGGTTTCTTTTACAGCTGTATGGTTGCGGCCAGACTTCCCCTCGCACCGTTTGAGTATCTGTGTGAGTAATAAAGTTCGGGGTGGCACATGGTGCAGTCGCCCACAAGTTCTATGTTGTCAGGCTTAAGGCCTAACTGAATGAGACGTTCACGCACAACGCCGCGAAGGTCGAGCATGTACTTACCGTTATCCTTGGCCGTTATGTAGGCGTCGGCGGAGTTGTTAAGAAGGGTGCGTACCGCTTCGATAACCTCGGAACCCACTTCGAAGCAGCAAGCGTCAATGGCGGGACCGATGGCTGCATGAATGTCTTCGTGGTTGGAACCAAGCTCCTTGAAGCGTTCCACGGCGTTCTTCTCTATGTCAGCGACTGTACTGCGCCAGCCGCAGTGGATGGCCCCTACAACGCCGGCCTTCTCATCCTGCATAAGAAGGGGCACACAATCGGCCGTGAATATTGCAAGCGGGAGGTTTGGCACGTTGGTAACGTAGCCGTCCGCCTCTATGAGCTTGCCGGGGCCGTATGCGGGGCGCGCGTCCGCCTGAGTGGCGATGTGAACGTTGTTGCCGTGCACCTGGGCGCCGCAGATGAATTCCGTGGCTGTGATGCCCGTGGCTTCAAAGAAGCGTCGCCAGTTTTCTTTGACCCTGTTTACGTCGTCGCCGCGGTTCATGCCAAGGTTGAGAGTTGAATATACGTCATCGCTCACGCCGCCGATTCTTGTGGAAAAAGCATGCGGTGCGCTAAGTTTTGAAGAAGTGTGAATCTTTACGGGTTCTGTGTCGTCTTTAAACTCGGTAAGGACATCATTCTGGTATCTGACGGTCATGTTAAGGTTTCTGGCGCCCTTAAGAAGCGGCTCGATAAAGAAATGGTCGCCCTCCCAGGTGGGAAGATTAAGTACCTTATCGCTGTCTACCCAGAGTAGCTCGCCTTCGGGGCAATCCTTAATGAGTTCGCCGGTAAAGTCGGTACCCTTAAATAAGTACATGTCCTGGTCACCGCCGGCGTTATCGTAGAACTTTATCACGCCTACATGATAGTACTTAGTAAGCGTTAACCCCGTCTCTTCGTATACCTCTCTTACAAGGCACTCCTCCGCGGTCTCGCCGGGCTCAAACTTGCCGCCTACGCCGATCCATTTGTCATGATTTATATCGTTTTTCTTTTTCACACGGTGCAAAAGAAGGTATTTACCGTTTTTCTCTATATAGCAAAGAGTGGTGCTGAGCATATCATTCTCCCGAATATGACAACGTTTCTGTCGTTTTGGATAGTGAGCATTATACCATAAATCGCTATGCAGAGCAAAAAGCAACATTTTGTCCTTGTTTGTATACTAGATATTGAGTTTTTCAGATTATTTATCCCAAAATATAGCCAAAAAATGTTTATTTTTTGACAATTATATAATATTATAATGATAAGGGGTATTATGATGGAGGGACATAGGGATGTATCAGGACATATTCATTTACAGATGCAGTAAGAATACTTCCTATACTGAACTTGAAAGTTTATTCAATCGATTGGCAGACTCTGTTACGGTGCGCATTCGTGACATTTCTCACGGTGCCTTCGACGAGCGTGCCAATGTTTTCAGTTCCATTATTGCGGCGCTTCATAAACGTGATGCTTATCATGATGAGACGCCCCTTATTACGGTGCTTAAAACTGCGGATAATGAGTATTTCCTTCTTTTGTCTATAAATTGCGACGTCAAGGAGGAGGTTACTGAGTCAATTCTTGCCAATGTGTTCCACAGCAATAATTTCGAAACCTTAAGACTTTTAGGCGGTTCCCCTCACTCCAAGCAGGAAAGCGAGAAATACTGGGCAGGTATACTGGAAGACGAAGAAGCGCTTCCTGTCGGTATGGTAGCCAATGCCCGCTGCACTCGCGAGCGTGCCGAAGAAGTTCTGACTGTCAGCCCCGACATTACGGGTGCATTAAGAAATCCCGCCAACAACAATATTAATCTTGAATCGCTGTGCGCCACAATCTGGGGCTCGATTGCCTGCAAATACTTCGAAGCCGAGAGTATCCTGATTGAGTCTAAACATGAAAACGGTAAGCTTTTCCGAATTCCCTTGAAAGTTGATACGACTTCCAAGTTTATCGATTCGTATGCTTTTACCGAGATGCAGTTCAGGAACGCGCTTGACTATGATAACTTGTTCTTTGATGAACTGGAAGCCGCATCTTCCTGCGACTTTGCCGCATCCATGGCTTTCTCGGTAGGCTTCTACAATCGCTACCGCTACGCTCCCCTGTTAAGAACGCTTCATGCGGGAATTCCTTACAAGTTAAGGCATCTTGAGAGTTCGGATATGCCCATGCGCATATATTGCCACTATTCAGACACCATTATGCGTATCAGATATAACTATGATGTGGGCCTTGTTAAGAATGCCGGCATATTTTCAATACACAGTGCATTTTCGGATATGCTTGAGCGCTTTCTTTCTTCAAGCAGAAACGTTAACGTCAATAAGATATTCCTTCGTCCGGACAAAGAAAGTCCCGAGCAGCGTAACAAAGAATTTATCAGTAATACTCTTGCAAAGAGTGAGATGTTCAGAGTATATGACCCCAGGGATCTTGATAAATTCAGTTCCAAGTGTTCTCGCGTAAGTAAGTTCTCGGAAGAAACGATTCTTGAAGAAGGCAAGCTTGCCGACGCCTTATACATGCTTACATCCGGAAAGATTGTGGTTGAAACGGTAGGTAAAGACCGAACCGTCAAAATTATACACGTGCTAAGACCGGGAAATGTATTCGGTATAGAATGTCTGTTAAATGACCCTACAGTAGACTTTACTTACAGGGCTGTAACAGAACTGGTCGAATTAATAAGGATACCTAAGAATCTTCTGAAAGATGAGCTGACGCTTCATCCGAAGCTAAATACAATAATCATGAACATCCAGAGCAATCAGCTTAACAAGCTTGCCAAGCTTCTTGCCTCCAAAGATGTAACTTCATAGAAACAAAAAAGACAGCCGATTGGCTGTCTTTTTAATGCACGTGGCCGGACTTGAACCGGCACGGTGTTGCCACCGAGGGATTTTAAGTCCCTTGCGTCTGCCTATTCCGCCACACGTGCACAAGTGGGGCCTATAGGGCTCGAACCTATGACCCTCTGCTTGTAAGGCAGATGCTCTCCCAGCTGAGCTAAGACCCCAATAGCGATCACAAGTTGGTATTTTTAACTTGTGATGAAAAGTTGTAGCTTTAAACAACTTTTCACGCGGAGCGTTCCGCTGTCGTTGAGGTACTGTCGAAACGACAGTAGTTCAATCTTGCGTAAACTCCATAGCAATCACGAGTCAGTGATAATTTTGTGTAACAAAAACGACCCCGTCGGGACTCGAACCCGCGACCTCCGCCGTGACAGGGCGGCGCTCTAACCAACTGAGCTAAGGGTCCATAAAAAGGAAAAAGCCGACGATCGGATTCGAACCGATAACCTGCTGATTACAAATCAGCTGCTCTGCCGTTGAGCCACGTCGGCACCTATCGCTTTCCCGAGGA
>JAFYDI010000080.1 GCA_017544835.1 Lachnospiraceae bacterium
CGGGCAGATCTTCGGCGCGCCGCCCTTCTGGACGGTGATGGTCTCACAGTCCTCACAGGTATAGGCCGGGATCCGGTGTCCCCACCAAAGCTGTCTGGAAATGCACCAGTCACGGATATTGTCGGTCCAGGTAAAGTAAGTCTTGTTCATTCTTTCGGGAACAAGCTTGATGTCGCCGGTCTTGATAGCCTCAACAGCGGGCTTGATAAGCTCGTCCATCTTAACGAACCACTGCTGCTTAATCATGGGCTCGATTGTGGTGCCGCAACGGTCGTGAGTACCTACGTTGTGGCTGTAATCTTCGATACATACAAGAAGACCCAGTTCGTCAAGTTCCTTAACGATAGCCTTTCTTGCTTCGTATCTGTCCATACCTTCGTACTTGCCGCCGTTCTTGTTGATGGTGGCATCGTCGTTAAGAATGTTAATCTCGGGAAGGTTGTGACGCTTTCCTACCTCGAAGTCGTTAGGGTCGTGAGCGGGTGTAATCTTAACTACACCTGTACCGAATTCCATATCTACGTAGGAATCTTCAACTACAGGAATAGGCTTGTTAACGATAGGAAGCCATACCTTGCGGCCCTTTAAGTATGTATATCTCGCGTCATCGGGATTGATGGCTACGGCAGTATCGCCGAGCATTGTCTCTGGACGTGTGGTTGCAAACTCCAAAAATTCTGTGGTGGAAGGCTGACCGTTCTCATCTACGAGAGGGTACTTAATGTGCCAGAAGTGGCCTGCCTGTTCCTCATATTCAACTTCCGCATCGGAAATGGAGGTGTTACATACAGGACACCAGTTGATAATACGTGAGCCCTTGTAAATCCAGCCTTTCTCGTGCATCTTGCAGAATACTTCCGTTACGGCCTTGTTACAGCCTTCATCCATGGTGAAACGTTCTCTGTCCCAGTCACAGGATGAACCCATTTTCTTAAGCTGGGAAATGATTCTTCCACCGTATTCTTTCTTCCACTCCCAGGCACGCTCAAGGAAGCCTTCGCGTCCCAAATCTTCTTTGGAAATACCCTGCTTCTTAAGGGTCTCGATAATCTTAACCTCTGTAGCGATTGAAGCATGGTCGGTACCGGGCTGCCATAATGCGTTGTATCCCTGCATTCTCTTAAAACGAATAAGGATATCCTGCATTGTATTGTCAAGTGCATGACCCATGTGAAGCTGTCCCGTGATATTCGGAGGGGGAATCACAATTGTAAAGGGTTTCTTGGTTTTGTCTACTTCTGCATGGAAGTACTTTTTATCAAGCCAGTTCTGATAAATTCTGTCTTCCATCTCCTTGGGATTGTAAGTCTTTTCAAGTTCTTTTTTCATATATCCTCCTAAACCAATGTTTCGAGTTCGTCAATAATCTCACCGAAAGTTTCAAGTGCCGCATCGATGGGAGCGCTTGTGGTAAGATCCACGCCGGCAATCTTTAAAAGTTCTACGGGTGCATCTGTACATCCGCTTGATAAGAACTTCTTGTATGCTTTGACTGCAGGCTCGCCTTCCTTTAAGATGCGCTTGGCAATTGCAACGGCTGCGCAGAAACTTGTAGCGTACTGGTATACGTAGAAGTTGTAATAGAAGTGGGGAATTCTTGCCCATTCCCAGGAGATTTCTTCATCGGAAATCATGCTTTTGCCGTAATACTTCTCATTGATTTCTTTGTAAAGCTTGCAGAGATTTTCGGCATTAAGGCTTTCGCCCTTCTCCTGCGTCTCATTGGTAAGCATTTCAAACTCGGCAAACTGAGTCTGACGGAACACGGTTCCCTTAAAGGAATCAAGATAGTGATTTAAAAGGTAAGCTCTGCGCTTCTTATCTGTTGTATTCTTAAGCAGATACTCCAAAAGAAGGATCTCGTTGCAAGTCGATGCAACCTCTGCCACAAAAATCTTGTAATGGCTGTAAATGAAGGGCTGTGCATTGTTCGAATACCACGAATGCATCGAGTGCCCCATTTCATGAATCAATGTAAACATCGCATCAAGAGAGTTGTTGTAATTAAGAAGCATGTACGGATGTGTGCCGTATGCACAGTCTGAATATGCACCGCCACGCTTTCCCTTGTTCTCATATACGTCACACCAGCGGTTCTTAAAGGCTTCTTTGACCACGTCTGTGTAGTCGGTACCCAGTACCTTCAAGGCCTTGAGAATAGTCTTCTGAGCTTCCTCGTAAGGGATGTCTACGGCAACACCGGGAATCATGGGTGTGTAGATATCGTACATGTGAAGGTCTTTGACCTTTAAGCATTTCTTTCTAAGTGCCACGTATCTGTGGAGTTTCGGAAGGTTTTTGTTAACGCTGTCCACAAGATTCTTATAAACCTCGGGAGATACATTGTTCTTATCCACCGCACACACAAGATTCGACGGATAATTTCGAAGCTTTGAATTAAAAATACGTGACTTAACCTCAGCCGCGTAAGTAGCGGAAAGAGTGTTAAGATACTGCTTGTAAGTCTTGTAATAGTTCTTGAAGGTATCTCTTCTCACTCGTCTGTCCGAGGATTCAAGAAGATGCACGAAACGTCCGTCTGTGATACGCACCCTTTCGCCGTTCTCATCCTTGATATAAGGAAACTCTATGTCAACATTGGTGAATGCTTCATAGATTTCTCCGGGTGCTCCGGCCATTTCGCCGGTCATGGCTGCCACTTTTTCAAGTTCGGCGCTTAAAGTGTGTTCCTTAAGTCGTCTCACTTCTTTAATGTACTTATCGTAAAAAGCAAGCTTTTTCTCTTCCTTAACGAATTTCTGAATCTTGGCATCGTCGCATGCAAGTATTTCGGGGTCGATAAAAGCAATCTTTCCGGATACTTCCACCCAAAGTGAAATCATCTTCTGATTCATACCCTGGTGCTTTGAGTTGCCCTGATCTTCATCAAACAGTCTTGCTGTATAGGTATAAGCTTTTTCAAGTATCTGCATCAGTTCTGCCGATGTATCAAGTACAAAAAGAAGGTTCTTGGCGCTTGCGCAGCTTTTACCTTCATAAGCAGCCACTTTCCCAGTAAGTTCCTTAACCTTTTCAACATCCTTTTTCCAGTCGGCTTCGGTCTTATACAGGTCTTTGACGTTCCATGTATATTTCTTCTCGACTTCGCTTCTTGACTTAAGTTCTTCTGCCATCTTAATCCTCCTTAATCTGTCTTCTCTCTATATACTCTGTAATAGCTTAAATCTGCGACCCGGTCAAAATTATCTTCAACCCATTTAACAATGTACGAATCATCAGGAAAACTTAATTGTCCGAACCAGCTGTCCACTATTACCGCCGTGGGGTACTTGTCCGGATTGACTCTGTAATAATCTTCCAATACTTCATTAAATATCGGAGAGCTGATGGTTGAAAAATTGGCTATCTCAGCTTTCGTGTACAGATAAACAAGTGAATCCGTGAACTCCGGTCCGACTATCATAAGTCTGTCATCCTCGCCAATCATTCCATTTAATTCATGTATATCAACCAGTGACTTTTCTTTATTGAAATGAGTACACACAAGTCCCGCCGCAGGTCCGCTTCTTATCACATTCTCAAGTTCATATGTGTAAAGCACATTGTTACCCTGTGAACCGTACCCCCACACTACAAGTCCCCTGTGCATCAGAAGTACAAGTGTAAAAAGAATGCCTACCCGCTTATAGTCCTTGCACAGATACTTAAGCGATATAAACGATACCGCTCCGCCCAGTTCAAGGTACGAAACCAGTGTAATAATGCCCAAATCCGACAACATAAATGCCGCTGCAAAAGAAGAAAGCGCTATACCCATTCCAAGTAGCCATATTGTCCGCTCTTCGCGGGTCATCTTTCTGTATGTAATAAGTCCTGCGATTATCAGCATCACCGGAAGGAAATATACATTGTATCTTCCGTCTACACCGGTCTTCCTGTAAATAATCATAATCACAAGATCGATTACTCCAAAAAACACAAGTAACTCTGAATATATTGAAACGTCGTACCTCTTGTTGACGATGGCTCCGACGCCCCAAGCCAGGATAATACTTGCCGCCAGAACAGCCAGCGCTATAATCATCTCTCTCCAATACGGCCCATACTGTGGAGTCGTCGAATGCGAATCGGCACCGAAGATATAACCGGCCGTCTCAAAAAGTTTATCCAAGCCAATCCTTACAATAAAGTATCCCGCATACATTACTGACGGTACGGCACCGCCGAGTATAAAACATAAAACCGACTTGCCCCTATCCTTTTTATCCGTTGCAAGAAGAAATGCAAGTGCCGGAATCACTGCGAAAACTGCCGACGGATAAGCAATTACTTCCAAAAAAGTAAATACCCCTGCGAGAACGGCAAAGCGAAGTTGACGTTTTTCCCAATACTTTAACAGGAAAATAAACACCCACACGGAAAACAAAATCAACTGCCCCGCGTAATCAAGAAACGGAGACTGCTTAACCTTATAAACGGTAAAGAACACAAATATAAGGCATGCAACCAATTTGTCCGTGTACTTGCCCAATATCTTAACTGCCGCAACAGTCGTCGGAATCCACAAAAGAGTTCCCACTATCTGAAGAAACAGCACAACGCCGGTGAGGCTTGGAACAATCAATCTGTACACAAGCATCAATCCATCTGCAAGAAAAGCGGAAGTCTGATGCGGTTCCCACATATCAAGAAACATTCTGTCCCCCGATAAATGCCGATAAGACATTGCCACCATGTAGGAATTGTCAAAAGCAAAATCGGTGAAGATACTCTTGATACATACCAAAACCGCAGCTATATAAAGAAATCGTATAATACGCTTTTCAGTCGGTTCGCTCATTTTTCACCTCTTCTTTTGCATAATAGTCATCGACTTTAATTACTAATTCTGAGATTGTACGCAGTAGCCAATCAAAAAAGCCCTCTGTCGACGCTAATCGACAAAGGGCGTAATATACGCGGTACCACCTTTGTTCATGCATGCCTTGCGACATACACCTTTGTAACTCCCAACAGAGTCTGCTCTGTAACGTGAGCTCACGGAAACGGTTACTGTAATTTCACCGAATCGGTTCAAAAGCTACCTTCCGTATCTTCCGCTCAAGCGCTTTCACCAACCGCGCTCTCTCTGGGAGTTTTGGATACGTACTCCTCTTTCTCATCACCTTTATTGCGTAGATAATAACACCGTCTTAACAGAATTGTCAACACATCATTTTTTCTTATGCGTAACAGATTCTCGGTAACGTTTCTCTTTAAAGTCCATGGAGCCTCCGAGAATAACCGCCACGAACACGCCTACGCCGAGGCCTGCCCAGCCGTTGTTAAACACAAAGCCCAGTATCAATCCGGCTATGATTCCTATGAAAAGGTATATTCCGGTCCACGCGGTCTTCTGCTTTATTATCGAATAATTCTCGATGAAACGAGTTCCGTCTCTGTATACGAATCCGGCCTTCTGAAGCGCCATAATATACGCGCTGTTCTCATGCTCCGCCGTAGTCTTAACCTCGAAGACGTTCCTATGGTAAAACGCCCACTCCGTCATAAGCCTCAAAGCCTGCGTGCCGTAGCCCTGATTGCGGTAGTGAATATTGGGAATCTCGATGGAAATCGGCACAGTTCCCGAATCCTTTTCGCCGGCAAAAGAAACCCAGCCGATATTCTCCTTCTCTCCATCCTTGATGTGGATTTCCCAGGGTTCTTCCCAAAGATCGCTATCATTGGTGGGAACGATGTAAATCTTGTCGCCTTTTAATATATTTTTGGATTTAGCCATAATCTAACCCCCGTAAGATTAATCCAATTCCTTCTTACCCGTATAAAGTTCGTAGTAACGGCCCTTCTGATTAAGCAAATCATCATGGTCGCCTCGCTCGATGATCTCGCCGTTTTCAAGCACAATTATTGCATTGGCATTGCGAACGGTGGAAAGTCTGTGCGCGATTACGATGGTCGTACGGGTCTTCATAAGTCTGTCCATACCATGCTCGATGTGACGCTCCGTACGTGTATCAACCGAGGAGGTCGCTTCGTCGAGGATAAGGATGGGCGCCTTGGAGATAGCGGCTCTTGCAATGTTAAGAAGCTGTCTCTGGCCCTGACTTAAGTTGGCACCGTCTCCTTCAAGTACCGTATCGTATCCGTTCTCAAGACGCATGATAAAAGAATGAGCGCTGGCAAGCTTGGCTGCCTCGATAACCTCTTCGTCTGTTGCATCAAGTCTTCCGTAGCGGATGTTCTCGCGTACGGTACCGCTGAATAAGTGTGTATCCTGAAGCACCATGGCGATATTCTGTCTTAAGTAATCACGCTTAAAGTCGCGGATATCTATTCCGTCGATGGTAATTGAGCCGTCGTCAATATCATAAAATCTTGTGATAAGGTTCGTAATGGTGGTCTTACCCGCACCGGTGGAGCCTACGAGCGCAATCTTCTGACCGGGCTTAGCGTAGAAAGAAACGTTCTTAAGAATCGTCTTCTCGGGCACATAGCCGAAGGTTACGTTATCAAGGACAATCTCGCCGCGAAGGGACTCGGGAGCCACTGCGGCATCCCCGTCCGGAAGCTCGGGAGGGGTATCCATAGCATCAAATACACGCTCCGCACCTGCAAGAGCCGAGAAGATTTCGGTCACCTGCATGGAAAGCTCGTTGATAGGACGAGAAAACTGCCTTGAGTATCCTGCAAAAATGGTAAGTCCGCCGACATCAAAGTGAGGGAGGATTGTAAGGATGCCTTCCTTGGTACGCTGAGCGGCAACACACAAAAGACCGCCCACTACGGATACTATGGTGTAGGACATCTGTCCGAGGTTACCCATTACAGGTCCCATGATACCGCCGAAGAACTGAGCCTTAAGCTGTTTGTTGCGAAGGTCGGTGTTTAAGTACTCAAACTCGTCGCCTGCCGCACGCTCATGGTTAAACACCTTAACAACCTTCTGTCCGGAAATCGTCTCTTCGACATAACCGTTTAAGGAGCCGAGAGCCGCCTGCTGCTGTTTGTAGTATTTTCTGGACTTCTTGCCTACGGCGCCCGCAGCCTTAACCATAACCGGGGTCATAAGAATCGTAACAATCGCAAGTACCCAGTTGGTATAAAACATAAGGAAAGTCGTACCCACAAGGGATATGATACCCGAAATGATGGAAATAACCGTATTGTTAAGCATGTTGCCGACTGTATCAACGTCGTTGGTAAAGCGGCTCATGATATCACCGGTGTCGTTGGTATCGTAGTACTTAAGAGGAAGTCTGCCGACTTTCTTAAATAAATCGTTTCTGATACGCTCAAGCGCTCCCTGGGAAACGCCTATCATTATTCTTTGGTACATATACTGGGCAATAATGCCTACAGCATACAAAACTGCCATGGAAGCAATACCGAGAAGCAGATTCTCCATACGCTTTTCCTGAGTAACGGTCTTATCAATAAGTCCGTTAACCACAGGCTTTAATACGTAAGTTCCCACAAGGTTAGTAACGGAACTTAATACTACCAGAAAAAGAACAATTACTATCTTCCATGTATCATGTTTGATATACGAAAAGAGTCTGCCGATGCTGGCCTTGGCATTCTTAGGCTTGCCAATCTTGCCCGCGGGGCCTCTTCCGCCGCCGGGGCCGCCTCTGAACATGTCATTGGCATGGGCTTTCATGTATTCTTCGTTTTTCTTACGATACTTAAGGTCGAGGCGCTCAAATGTCTTTGCATCCATTATGCAGTCACCTCCTTGTCCATCTGTGAGTAGTAAATTTCTCTGTAAGCCTCACAGTTCTCCATAAGTTCGGTATGATTGCCAAGTCCCACTACCGCACCGTCGTCTATTACCACAATCTTATCGGCTTCCATAACGGAAGAAATACGCTGCGCAATAATAATCTTGGTAGTTTCTGGGCAGAACTCCTTAAAGTTCTTCCTGATTAAAGCTTCGGTCGCTGTATCAACCGCACTTGTAGAGTCATCCAGGATAAGAATCTTGGGCTTTTTAAGAAGCGCTCTTGCGATACAAAGTCTCTGCTTCTGTCCGCCTGATACGTTGACACCGCCCTGCCCTAAGTCCATCTCGTAGCCTTCGGGGAAGCTTGATATGAATCCATCGGCCTGAGCCATGGCTGCCACTTCCTTAATCTCTTCTTCGGAAGCGTCTTCATCGCCCCATTTTAAATTCTCCATAATGGAACCTGAGAAGAGCACGTTTTTCTGCAATACCATGGATACGGCTTCGCGGAGATTGTAAAGCGAATAGTCCTTAACATCGATACCGTCTACCAGTACGGAGCCTTCATCGGGATCGTAAAGTCTCGGAATCATGGACACAAGTGTGGTCTTACCCGAACCTGTAGAGCCTATGATACCGACGGTCTCGCCCGCATTAATCTTAAAGCTTATCTTATCAAGAACCGGGTCCTCGGAGTTCTTGTAATATCTGAAAGAAACGTCCTTAAATTCAATTTCGCCCTTTGTGACAACAGCGTCGGGTGAAGCTGCCTCATCATCGGTAATGTCGGGCTTACAGTCGATAATCTCGTTAATACGCTTAGCTGACGCAATCGCACGCGAGCTCTGAAGCACGATGAATGATGACATCATAAGCGCGATAAGAATCTGCACAACATATGTGGTAAACGCGGTGAGGTCTCCGACTGCCATGTCGCCTACAATAATCTGCTTACCACCGAACCATACTACCGCAAGTGTGGTAACGTTCATTGCAAGTCCCATAAGGGGCATGGTGGTAATCATGACTCTGAAGGCACGAAGTGAGGATTCCTTAAGGTCACCGTTGGCTTCCTCGAATTTCTGCTGTTCGTAATCGCCGCGCACAAAAGACTTGATAACGCGGACATTGGTTACGGCCTCGCGAACCGTCGCGTTTAATCTATCAATCTTCTCCTGCAAAATCTGGAATCTCGGGAATGCAGTTCTTACAACCGCAACGATGATTACAATCAAAAAAGGAATAATGACAAGAATTACAAGAGCAAGCTGTGCATTCTTCCAAAATGCCATAATGACCGCTCCGATAAGCATACCGGGCGCCCTGAGAAGCATTCTTAACATCATATTTACCAGGTTCTGAACCTGCGTAATATCATTGGTAAGTCTTGTTACAAGCGAACCCGTGCTGAATCTGTCGATGTCTGCAAAAGAAAACTTCTGAACATTGTCAAAAGCATCTTTTCTTAAGTCAGCGGCAAAGTTAATGGAAGCCTTGGCTCCAAAATATGCTCCGCCGATACCTCCCGCTGCCATAAGCAGGATGAAGACAATCATGATTCCGCCGTATTTCATAATTTCGGGAATGTTGCCCACAACGCCGCCAGCCTCAACTATAACGCCTTTGTTAATGATATTGGCCATAAGCGAGGGCAATACTACTTCTCCGAGTACCTCAACCATCATAAGAAGCGGGCACAAAATGAACGCTGTCTTATATGGCTTAATGTACTTCATATATCTCTTCATAAAGCTCTTTCCTCCGTAATAATACAGTTTATAGTTTAGGTTTTTTGCAATTTAAAGTCAATAAAACGTTTTACAGTTTCTAAAACTTTAATAAATGTATAAAAAGTAGTTTTTTTCTCCGCATATTAATGGTAAAATGATAAACGGTTACACTTTGGGGAGTGTACGTATCTGATTTGGGAGTTTTTGTAAAGGTGGTTACTACCTATGAAAATTGCCGTTCTCATATGCAGTCTTGTCTTTGATAGTCAGAAAGCATTTATGAAAGGTATAGAGAGACGCGTCCGTGACTGGGGTGATACATGCTCAGTCTTTTGTTGTCATGTCAATGTAAGCGGTAATGACAGCTATGTACGCGGCGAATACTCCGTATTTGAGCTCCCCGACCTTTCCCGTTTTGACGGTATAGTCTTTGTTCGCAACACTTTCCAGGATCCTGATTTTAATGAAATAATGGTTAAGCGCATTGCCGATTCCGGTGTTCCCTGCGTCTGTGTGGACAGTTACAGCCCTGAGTTTGTCAATATTCTCAGCAATGAAGCGGGAATCGTTGAAGAAAATACCAGGCACCTTATGAACGTGCACGGTTGTAAGAAATTCTTTTTCCTCGGCGGCATGCTTGAAAGTCGCGATACGCAGGAACGTTTTAAAGGATTTAAGAAGGTTATTGACGAAAACGGTCTTTACTTTAACGATGCCTGGCGCTATAACGGCAATTACGAATATGCATCAGGTGTCGATGCCGCTCAGTATTTCCTTAATCTCGGGGACGGTCTTCCCGATGCGGTTGTGTGCAGTAACGACGAAATGGCCATCGGCCTTATCACAGAGTTTAAAAGACGCGGTATAAAGGTTCCCAAGGACATTCGTGTCACCGGTGTGGACTTTGATTCCGTTTCCAGAATATATTCACCGAGGCTTACCACCTGTAAGCGTCAGCAGTACCAGAAGGCGGTTAACTCCATTAACGTGCTCCATGAGTACAGCGACCATACCAAGGGTGAGGCCATCACTCTCCCGATAGTTTTATTCAGAGGTGAGTCCTGCGGATGTAAGCCCGACGATGACAGCAAAATTGATGCCAATACCACCAATATCCTTGCCATCGATCGTTATGCCCAGTCCGAGCTTACCCAGACAGTTAAGCGTATGACAGCTGACCTTATGGGCAAGCGCGAGTACTACGCTTTGCTTGATTCGCTCAAGGAATACGGCTGCAGACTTCATGCCGACGAGTTATACCTCTGCATGAACGTGCGTCCCGATTATTTAATCAATTATTCAGACTACGCCAAGGCTCTTACCATGATAGACCGTGACAATCAGGAAGATTACTCAGATGAGTTAATCTCCGTTGTATCGGTTATAAACGGCAAGGTTCCCGAAGGCGCAGACGACAGAGAATACTTTGAGAAGAAAGACTTATTCCCTCCTCTTGCCAAGGGAGGCAAGCCCGGCGGAACATATTATTTCTTCCCTATCCACTATATGAACCGTAACTTCGGTTACGCAATACTTGGTACTTCGGGTGAATTAATCCGAAACGATTTCTTCCCCAACTGGTGTACTCTTGCAAGTAATGCGCTCGAGAACGCCCGTAAGCGTAACGTTATGGAGCAGATGATTGCCGCCCTCGACCGCATGTGGATATACGATACTCTTACAGGTATCTATAACCGTGCCGGCTTCTTTAAGATGTCCGAGCCCATCATTCTCGAAGCAGTTAAGCAGAAGACCCCCGTCTGCGTCGTATTTATGGACGTTGACGGTCTTAAGGAAGTTAACGACGTACATGGTCACGACGAAGGCGATGCCCTTATCAAGGAGGTTGCTACCATACTCAAGGACAACAAGCGCCATGGCGAGATAGTCATGCGTTACGGCGGCGACGAGTTCGTACTGCTCGCTTCCGGTTACAGTGACGAAGAAGCCTCTGTCTGTGTAGACAGAATTGAAGCTGCCATGCAGCACTTCAATGAATCCGGCGTTAAGCCCTATTCCATCGAAGCATCCATCGGCTACTGCATCACAACTCTTGACAATCCCGATGCGTTAAACACCCTCATCGAGGACGCCGACCACGAGATGTATAAGAAAAAATACGTCAAGAAAGCCATGAAGAATAAGACAGTAAGATAAAGATAAAGGTCGATGCCATCAGGCACCGACCTCTTTTATTCAAGATGTTCATCCCAAAACTCTTCCACTTCCTCATACAGACTGTCAATATTCACAACCCTGTAATCGCTCCACTCTGTCGGGAAAAGCCTAGTGTAATTACGCTGTAAGAAGCGCTCGTCCAAAAGAACAACCACGCCCAAATCCGTCTCCGTACGGATAACCCGGCCCGCTGCCTGAAGCACCTTGTTCATGCCGGGGTAGCGATACGCATAGTCAAAGCCGTCTTCTCCTTCAGCCTCAAAGGTCTGCTTCATGATATCCCGCTCGAGGCAGACTTGCGGAAGGCCTGTACCGACTATGATGGCTCCTATCAGGCTCTCATGCGTTAGGTCGATACCCTCCGAAAAGATACCGCCCATAACGCAAAATCCTATGAGCGAGCGTTCCTCGTCAGAGCCATCCTCTATGTCGAAGTCTATTTCCGCATCGATTCCGTCGAATACATTATCATCGTCCTTAACGCCCTCAAAGCGGCGCAAGAAAGCGCTCTTCTCCTCTTCCTTCATGGAACCGCGCTGAATGATAAGCTCCGTATCCGTTTCATCGCAAAACTCATAATCGTACGCATCGGCCACCTTCTCAAGGAACTGATACGACGGAAAGAACACTAGATAATTGCCTCGCCTTGCCGCCACGGTATTACGTATATAGTAAGCTATCTTCGTATATTCATCGTCATTGCGACGGGTGTACTTGCTGGTAACATCTCTCGCAATAAAGAGCCCCCGACGCGACGGGTTAAACACGGACTTAGCATACACTTCGTAATCGTCTGACTCGCCTGCCAGCAGGTTCTTATAATACTGTACCGGCAGTAACGTCGCCGAGAACAGTACCGACGACCTTGCCATCGCCATGCAATCCGACAAGTTTCTCCGGGGATTGACGCAGAACAGCTTTAAGTAAAAGTGGTCGCCCTCCGTATACGTGCAATAAATACTGTAATTCTCGTCCACCAATTCATACATCTTAAGAAAGTGCGACGTCTCAAAATAAAACAACAGCACCTCATCTCTGACTTCCTTACTTACCTTCGGTCTGTCCTTGGGCTTTCTGTCGTCCTTAAGAAACTTTTCAATCTCCGAATACGCCCGCATTAAAGCCTGCACAAACCCGTCAATCGGCGGATTGATAAGATAATTGTCACACTCTCGCTTAAGCGCCAGCAGTTCTTTGTTGCACTTTTCAAGCTTCTTAGAAATGACCGGAAGCTCCTCTTCAGTTGCCCGCTTAAGCGCCATAATGGCTTCCTTGACCATTTCGGCGGAATACATTTCTCTCGCTCTGTCCACGAGGTTGTGAGCCTCGTCCACAAGGAACTGATACTTGCCTGCATTGGTCTCATCCGCGAAGTACCTCTGCAGCCTCGCCCGCGGGTCAAAAGCATAATTGTAGTCACATATAATAACATCAGTAAAAAGGCTCACATCGAGGCTCATCTCAAAAGGACACACCTCATAGCGCCTTGCATATTCACATATCTTGTCGGCCGTTATGGCATCTTCCGAGGATATCATGTCAAAGATACAATCGTTAACCCTGTCAAAATGCCCCTTCGCATAGGGACACGCTTCCGGGTTGCATTCGTGCTCGGAAGTAAAGCAGATTTTTTCTTTGGCAGTTAAGGTGATGTTCTTAAGCCTCAATCCGTCCTTACGCATGATACGCACCGTGTCCTCGGCAACGGTACGGGTAATGGTCTTGGCTGTAAGGTAGAAAAGCTTCTCGAAAAGTCCCTGTCCCATGGCCTGAACCGACGGGTACAGAGTCGCTATGGTCTTGCCGACACCGGTGGGCGCCTCGAGGAACAGTTTTCTCTTGCGATATATCGTATAATAAACCTGCTTAACCAGTTCCTCCTGCCCTTCGCGATATTCAAAAGGAAAAGGGAGCCCCTGAATCGACGCATTGCGCGCCTTAACCCATTCGTCGCTGAAACGGGCCCACTTAACATACTCGTGGCACACCGATGTCACGAACTCGGCGAGCTCTTCCTGTAAAAATGTGTAGTTAAAATAACGGATTTCCTCAGTATCGATGTTTACGTAGGTAAGGCGAACCTTAACCGACGCAAGATCCATACTCTGCGCAAGAATATGCGCATAGAACTTGGCCTGGGCAAGATGAAGCGGCTTAGCTTCCGTGTACTTCATGACATCGCCGTAGGTGGTCTTAATCTCATCCACCGTGACGCCAGTGTCATTCTCAATCACACCGTCGGCGCGACCTTCCACGCTAATCTCCACATCATCTTCCATGTAGTCAAAAGAAAGCGACACCTCGGGCTTATAGTCCGATCCCGCCCGCCTCTGTATCTGGCGATGAAGCCTGATACCTTCCTGCATGGCCTCTGCGGAATCCGCGCCCGTTCTGTTGTCTATATCACCGCATCGCAGAATAAATTCCACGAGATTGCGGACACTTATGCGCGTTTTAACCATAAAAAAACTCCCATTACCGTCAAGCCTATTGTACAAAAGGCCGGGTTGGGAGTCAACCATATGTTCGCATGCCTAACACGCTACGGCATGCTGCTTAAGATAGCCTTCGAAGTCAGAATTGAAGCCATCATAGGTTACGGTGAGCGGAACATTCATATCAAGTCCCATTACGCCGATAATAGACTTCGCATCCACAAAGTAACGATTGTAACTTGCAATATCAACATCGAAATCACACTTGGATGCCACACTCACAAAATCCCGTACCATCGAGGGTGTTAAATAAATCTTAGCCTGCATAAACAGCCTCCTTACAAAAAACGATACCCCTATCGTTAACTGTTTACTATTCCGCTTCCCTCAGTGAGTACTATTATACAGAAATCGGTTTCCGGGTAAATGTTTAAATTGAACAAATTTTTTCCGTATTTCGAATTTATTAATTCACATGTGCTATAATGCTCTAAAATCGTTGGAGGTAATGGAGTAAATATGTACAAATATATTCTTTTTGACTTGGACGGGACCATTTCGGACCCCAAAGTCGGCATCTGTACGAGTGTACAGACAGCACTTAAAAAGTTTGGAATTAGCGTTCCGGACATCAACACCTTGACACCTTTTATAGGCCCTCCCTTAAGGGATTCTTTCAGGGACTTTTACCACATAAAGCCCGAAGATATGGAGGATTGCATAGCCGCTTACCGCGCACGTTTCTCCACCGTAGGCCTTTTTGAGAATGACTTATATGACGGAATACCGGAGCTTCTTAAGACGCTTAAAGAAAACGGAAGAAAACTTGCTCTTGCATCCAGTAAGCCCCGTGTATTCGTAGAAAAGATTCTTAATCACTTTGGAATCTCAGAGTACTTTGACGTAATCATGGGTTCCGAGCTTGACGGCACCAGAGAGAACAAATCTGAAATCATAGCCGAGTGCTTAAGACTTTTTGGAATCGACCCTTCAGGCGACCTTTCTAAGGTAGTTATGGTAGGGGACAGAAAATATGATGTTGAAGCCGCCGTTGCCGCAGGACTTCCCAATATCGCCGTATCCTACGGGTACGGTTCTAAAGAAGAACTTACAAAGGCAGGCGCTGAGGTTATTGCGGGTACAGTTAAGGAGTTAGAAAACATTCTTTTGCATTAAAGAGAGAGTGAATGAACACACAACCTACAACAGCTACCGCACAGGAAATCCACGAAGTCTTTGAACTCTTCAAGAAGAATATGGACATCATCCATAAGTACGAAGAGCTCCTCTATGCAGATAAGGACAAAAAAAAGTGGATAGACAACTACAAGAAACGTTCCGAAGCCACCAGAAAAGCCTACGCCGACAACGCTCGCGTATCGACTCTTCTCGCGCCTTTTTTTGCAGACCCGTCTTCGCTTACGGATGATGTGGCGGATGCGTTGTATGCCGAGCTTATCGATCTTGGGCCCGGTCCCTATGACGATGCCTTCATCGCAGTCAAAGTTATAAATCTTTTAATCACCTACTACAGACACAAGAATAATCTGAGCCGCCTGATTCTTCTATATAACAGGCTTGGCTACGAAGCATTCATGACCTTCCGTATGGGTTGTAAGCAGCACGGTAAGCTCGCTTACGACTCCTACATCAAGGTTATTTCCTATGCCCGCGAATATGCTTCTTTTACCGACTTCTTTGTACGTCGTGCAATTTTCGTGGCTTACTCCAATCTGATAACCTCACTTCCTTCCTACGACCTTGTAAGCGTCGATACTGCTTTTGATTACTATGATAAGGTTCTTGCCCTTTATAAATCCGAGGATGTTGTCCGCCTTGACGGAAATTCGCAGGAGCTTAAAGATATCATGGACTATATCCGCGAAAACATCTTAATCAACGAAAGCCTCGTTCCCAACGCCTCGGAAGAAACCAAGAAACGGTTCTGTACCCTCGCGCGCGACATCTACAAAGAACAATGCGAGCGCACCGGAAGCGAATATAAAATTAACGTGCTCCCGATTCTTGCCAACTACAGAGCCCTTTACATAGAAGGCCGCTGCGCCTACACCGACGCCGTCGAATATCTGCTTGCATACTACAAAATCCGCAGCGAAAACAAGAATTTCGACCAGCCCAAGCTTCTTTATGCCAACGACGAAAATTTCACGTTCAATACTCAGTTCCCTCAACAGTTAATTTTTGACTGGCTCAAGGACCGTCGTGTGGATGAAGAACTTAGGAAGAAAGAAACCCGCAATCTTATCGACTGCGTCAACAATTACTACGCAAGCGTTTCACGCAAAAATTACACGCCCTTTATGAACCGCTCGCTTACCGACTGGTGCTTTAAGCATTTAAGCCTCCTTGATACCTTTGAGGAAAAAGAAAATACGATTTTCAACGTAATCTTACACCGCCAGATTCAGACCTTCTTCCACTCTCACATGGTAGCTATTCTGTCGCGCATGATTACGGATTCGGTAATTAAAAACATGCCGGAGCTTCTGCTCCCCATATATAATCTTAAGTCAACCGACGAGCTTTATAAGAGAGCGGACGAACTGCGCCTGTTTATCAGACGTTCGGCACTGTACCATGATATCGGCAAGACGCGAATGCCCAATATCATCAACATGCAATACCGTAAACTTACCATCGAGGAATTCGAGATTATCAAGCAGCACCCCGGAATGGGCGCCGATGCCGTGGACGAGGACTTTGACGATTACCACGCAATTATACTCGGTCATCACAAATACCACGACGGCGAAACCGGATATCCTCCCCGCTTTTCCACCAAAGGCTTACGCAACAAATTCGTAATAGACTTAATCACCATCTGCGATACACTTGATGCCGCAACGGATTACTATGGCCGTAATTACGCCATAAAGAAATCTTTCCCGGATGCGCTTAAAGAAATGCAGACCGATCCTTTCGACCACTACAATCCGCAGATAGTGTCACTCATAACTCAGGATAAGAAGTTATACGACGAAATCGACGCCCTTCTTACTCACGGACGTGAGGAAGCCTATTATAAGCTGATAAAAGAAAATCTCTAAATTTAAATTCAAAATAAAGGCTCCGACACTTACAAGTGCCGAAGCCTTTTAACATGCTTAAAAATATCAAATTACAGTAACGGAATGTTGCGCTCTTCAAGTTCCTTAACGGTTTCCTTGGGCCAGAGCGAACACTGAACCTCACCGATATGTGCCTTACGTAAAAAGAACATACAAATACGGGACTGTCCGATACCGCCGCCGATGGTGTAAGGAAGCTCGTTCTTAAGAATTGCCTTCTGGAAGGGAAGCTTGGCTCTCTCGGGGCAGCCTGCCTTCTCAAGCTGGCTCTTTAAGGACTTCGCATCAACTCTGATACCCATTGATGAAAGTTCAAGTGCGATATCAAGTACAGGATAATATACAAGAATATCTGCGTTAAGTGCCCAGTCATCATAGTCGGGAGCACGTCCGTCGTGGGGCTCGCCGTTTTCAAGCTTGTCGCCTATCTGCATGATACATACGGCGCCTTTAGCCTTGGTGATGTAGTACTCGCGTTCCTTGGCCGAATATTCGGGGAACATGTCGAGTAATTCCTGCGAAGTGATAAAGAAAATGTCATGAGGAAGAATCTCCTCAATGTAATCGTACTGAATTGCAAGATACTTCTCGGTCTTACGAAGAACTGCGTAAACGTCTCTTACGACTTCCTTAAGAGTATCGAGATTTCTCTGCTCTTTGTAAATAATCTTCTCCCAGTCCCACTGGTCTACGAAGATTGAATGGGTATTGTCTGTATCTTCGTCACGTCTGATGGCGTTCATGTCGGTGTAAAGACCTTCGCCGAACTTAAAGCCGTATTTCTTAAGTGCGTATCTCTTCCACTTTGCAAGAGAATGAACGATTTCTGCCTGGTATTCTTTCTGCTCCTTGATACCAAAGGTTACGGGACGCTCAACACCATTTAAATTATCATTGAGTCCCTCCTTGGGATCCACAAAAAGCGGAGCCGAAACTCTAAGTAAATTCAGTCTCTCTGCAAGAAGTGACTGAAAAGCGTCCTTCACGGTTTTAATCGCAATCTGCGTATCGTGGAGGTTAAGCGCCGGTGTGTAATCGGCGGGAATCAATGTTTTCTGCATAACATTACCTCTCAAAAAATTTTTACCAAATTAATTAAAATACAAAATGAGTAAGATTGCAAGAAAAAAGAGAGGCTGCAAGGCAAAATCACCTGTTTGAAATACCTGTTATGTATGTCACAAAGCAGCCAAAGTCACCTATTCGCTTACGGTCGCTTCCCAGGTCTTCCCGCCAGGAGGTATCAAGGCCCTCTTCTTCGGCAAGCCTTGCGAGAACATTTACCGACATTATAAATCCGTCATGAACGCAGGATCTGCTGTGATCGGTTGCCACCTTTTCTTCGAGAGTCAAATGCTCCCATTCGTTTCGGACATTTGTATATTTGGCGGCTCTCTTCAAAAAGTCGTTCCAAAAATCCATCTTGTCTTCTACCTTGCACTTACTGATGCACTCGGCAAGGCGCCTGTAGATGTCCATCGCATCTTCAATCTTTAATATATTCCCTTTCGGGTGTTTTAAATACGCTTCGTAAGTGTTAATCACAGTTTTCCTCCTTATTGTCGGGGCTTAACGCCTATACTGCAAGTTTACATTTATAAGGTCGAAAAACAATGAACCGTGAGTTTAGGGCACATCGATGCTAAGCGTTTCCCCGCCCCACAGCACTTTCATAAACTTAGGATAAGCATCTTCCACAATTCTCACCATTCTAAGCATCAGCTCAAAGCACTCCGGTCCGCAGGAATCAAGCTGGATGATGTCGTCTTCCCTTGCGCTTATCTGTCCAACGTCCGGACCACTTGTGTTAAGCACGAATTTTACGTGATTGTATGCATCATTACATTCGTTTAGCATTCTGAAAATTATGTCATATCTGTCTTCGGGAATCTTGATAAAGTTGATGCCCTCAAGATGCACATGCGTATCCTCGTCGTCTATCTGAAGGAAGATTATCATTCTTCCGTAGGCAAATTCCCAGTCGGTCCTAAGTACATTGTCGGCTATCCAGTCCGCCCTGATATCTTTGGTTTCAAGCACCTCCGAAACTCTCTTGAGTGCTGCGCTTTCCATATGAAAACCTCCTTAAAAATCATAAAGAAATGATAACATGAGAGCATTATCGAAGAATTTTTCTTTGGCCAAAGAAAAAGCAGATGCCAAGGCCTCTTCGCCTAAACATCTGCCATAATTCAATATCATTTGTTTAAATACTCCATCAGCTCATCATATCTTGCCGCCGCATCCTCATAACCCGCTCTGTAATATTCCTTAAGCGTTTCGGAATTCGATTCGTTGTTGGTAAGCTTAACCTTGGTGGGACGGATTACGAAAGCCTCGCCGCGCTTCTCCATCTCGTTGAGAAGTTCGATGGATGAATTGTAAGTGGCGGGACGCTTGTCGATAGCCTTAAGTAATCCCGGGAACTTGCGGTACATCCACTTGACCATGTGGGAGTTGTAAATATCGCCGTGCTCGCTCTTACGATAAGATGCCTCACGGGTGAACACTACTATAATCTTCTTCCAGCCTTCCTCGATGGCGCGCCTTATCGGTATGGCGTCAGCCATGCCTCCGTCCATCATGGGGACACCGTCGATGTAACCCATATTGGCAAGAAGCGGCAGGGAATTGGCCACTCTTATGATGTGGAGAAAATCATCAAGATTTTCAAACTTTTCAAAGTAACACAAATCGCCGGTCATACAATTGATGGCGCTTGTGACAAATCTCTTGCCCGAAGCCTTAAAAGCCTCAAAATCAAACGGGCAATCCACCCTGGGAATCCTGTCAAAAAGCGCATCCATGTTGAAGAACTCTCCGGTCTTCATAAAGACTCCCGGTCCTAACATCTTCTCATGCGCCATAGGCTCCACAACCGAGTTGAGTATACGCCCCTTCTGCCCCGACGCGTAATTCATGCCTGCATACGCGCCCGCGGAAACCGCGAGAATGTTGGGTATATCTATATTCTTATCAAGGAAAAAGTCCATTACCCCTGCAGTGAAGATACTGCGCATAGCGCCGCCTTCGAGGATAATGCCTGTAGCTTTGTCCATGGTATCCCCCTTAGGAATCATGAACCTGTGTTTTAGGTTCATGATGGCGAGTCATTGGCTTTAGAATGCTCGCCACGCGAAGAGTTCCGCAGTTCTTTCGGTATTCCACGAAAGAACTGATTCCTCTATTCACTGTCTCATTTTACCACAACAGTGGTACCCAATGCAAAAGAATATATAAGCAATCTGTCTATCTCAAGCCCGGTGAGTTTCTTAACCGCCGCGCCGTAGTAATCAAGTTGCTTTTTGTAGCGCTTAACCAATTCATCACCGCTATCCACCCTGTCGGTCTTGTAGTCAAGAACGCATACCTTGCCGTCATGAACATAATAAGCATCGATAACGCCCTGCACCAGAATCGTCTCATCCGCAGAGAATCCCTCCTCGACTTCGGAAGCAGGCACACCTATAACGAAGGGTTGTTCTTTGTACAGCGTGCCCTCGCGGTCGGCCTCGGCCATCTCACGGGCCACTTCGGAGTCAAAGAAAGTCTTAATACGGTCTTTTCGTACCTTCGAAACGTCTTCCTCACTCATTCTGCCAAGGTCCACGATACGCTTAAGTTCCCCGGCAATTGCAGCGTTCTTATCCGCGCTGTCTATAACCTTAACAAAGTCCGTAAGCTGCATAACTTCATGATAAGCCGTACCTCTGTCGGTACCCTTAACCTCACGCTCACCGCCTGCAAACTGCGGTATGTACTCAGATGGTTCGTTCTCCTCAAAAGGCTTAAATGAGCCGTCATCCTCGTGCTCGATAGCCGCCATCTTAAGATTCGAAACGGTGGTCTTCGTATAGAGTCTCTCGAGATTCTTGTAGGGATATACAAAAGAAAACCTTTCTTTGATTTTCTCATATAAATCCTTGTCCTCACCCTGCGCACTTTCAAGTTTCTCTCGCAATGAAGCATTCTCAAGTACTGCTGCCGTACTCTCTGCCTCGACATCGGCACCGTCCCATGAGCTTACCTTAAATAGCCCCTTTGTCGCACCTGTAACGGCAGGCTTAATAAGGTCAAGGTATGATTTATACTTGCCTGTTCCGGGATGTCGCTGCCACTCCTCCGGGTCTTTGGTTAAGCCCACCATAATAAGTTTTTCTTTGGTACGGGTCATGGCAACGTAGAGTATACGGATTTCCTCGCCCACAAGCTCACCGGCGCACTTGGCGACAATGGCCTTTTTCTTAAGCGTAGGGCGCTTAATTCTGTGTACGGGGTCCACGTAAGAGGCACCGATTCCCGCATCAATGTCGGTTACGAACTCGGCACTTAAATCCATGTCATTAAACTCTTCATCTATGCCCGCCACGATGCAGACAGGAAATTCCAGACCCTTACTCTTGTGAATACTCATAATCTTCACAACATCCGCATTCTCGTCAAACGTATTGGCCTCGCCTTCGTCTCTGTCAAGCTTCTTGATAAGCTCCACGTACCTTAAGAAGTGGAACAGCCCATAGAAACTGGTCTTGGCATATTCGGAAGCCTTAAGCACCAGCATGTTGACATTAGCAAGACGCTTCTCACCGTCGGGCATGGCAGACACAATATGCTTGTAGCCCGTCTCATCAAAGAGCTTCGAAATCAGTTCGTTAATCGGCAATATCTTCGATAAATCCCTGTATCGGCGTAACAGTCCCAAAAACCGCGCAAGCTTCTCATCCTCGGGATGAGCCTCACCGTAAGCCTTAACCTTCTCATAGTAAAATCTCATACCGGGCGTGGCTGCCTCAGTCACCCTCGCGCACTCTTCGTCCGTCATACCGCCAAAGAAAGAAGTCATGGCTCCATACATAGCCACATCATCAAGCGGGTTGTTGACTATCTTAAGAAAGCTTATTACCTGCCTGATTTCCGTTGTGTCAAAGAAATCTCCCGTTCCCTCGATGTGATAAGGTATGCCCGCATTCTCGCACGCATCCTTGATAATGTTGCGCCACTTGCTCGGCGACCTGAATAAAACCGCTATGTCCTTGTAGGATGCGGTCCGCATCTCTCCCGTATTTCTGTCCTTAACAACTTTATGGTTCTTAACCAAATCTTTAATCGTAAGAGCAATCTTTAAAGCTTCGGCTTCTCTTGCTTTGTCTGCCTTCTCTTCGCTCGCCACCAGTATTACTTCGGTGGTATTGTCGGCTGTATCCTCCGGGAATGTGCCGCCCTTGTAAAGGCGCGCATCATCGTCATATTCCACGCCTCCGCGCTCTACGGTCATAACGTTCTCAAACACAGCATTGACACTGTCTATGACGCTCTGACGGCTTCGGTAGTTTTCTTTGAGCGTAATGAGTCTGTGGGAGGCGTCCGCGTCCTTACTGTAACGCTCGGTCTTGCCCATAAATATCTCGGGCCTCGCCAGTCTGAATCTGTATATGCTCTGCTTAACGTCGCCTACCATGAAGCGGTTGTGAATGCCGTCCGTATTCTCCCCCGAAACGCTCTGCACTATAAGCTCCTGCACGAGGTTAGAGTCCTGGTACTCATCTACCATGACTTCCTTGTAATAATTGCGGTAATCCATCGCAACGTCGCTGATATCGTAGCTTCCGTCGTCTCTGTACTCATCCACCAAAAGCTTCACCGCAAAGTGCTCCATGTCTGAAAAATCGATTATGGAGCGGTCGCGCTTCGCCTTGTCAAATGACATTAAAAAATCCTCCACAAGGTCGATAACCTTCGAAACCACCGGCGCCGTCGCCTTCATATCGTTATAGTAATCTTCAAGAGACTGGTAAAAGAAAGAATCCGCAAGCTTATCAAGATCCGCCTTGTAAGCCTTTCTTAAGTTCTTGATATATTCTTTCTCGCTTTCGTCGCAGTCGCTCTTGCCTTTAATCGTCTTGAAGCTGTAGCCCGTAATCAATCGGCCGACTTCATCATAGTCCTTGCCCTTGATGGCCTCTTTGAGTGCCTTTAACTCTTCGTATTCGCCCTCTAAGAACGGTTCATAACCATACGCTCCTCCGGGCACAAGGCAGGCCTGTCTCGCAGCCTCTGTAGCCTCAATTATCTCCCCGAGCGATTCATCCGTCGCCTTTAGGATATCCTTTATAAGATCACTGTCTCTAAACTCTTCAAAAGAAGCATAGGCATAGTCTTCCCGCCTCTTTTCAAGCCACTGCTCGGGATAGGGATAACTCATGGCATAATCGTAAAGGTCCATGATGCTGTCCTGCAGACGGTCGTCCTTGTCCTTCTTGGTGTAACAGTCGATGGTGTGGTAGAAGTTCTCGTCCTTGGAGGCATAGGCACGCTTAATAACGTCCTTCAATACGTCTTCTTTGAGTAATTCAATCTCGCCCTCACCCGCCACTCTGAAAGAAGGATCCGCGTCCACCTTCGTAAAGTGGTTCTTAAGAAGATAAAGGCAGAAGCTGTCGATTGTCGTAATCTGGGCGCTGTGAATAAGCGTCGCCTGCTTTTGCAAATGCTCGTTCTCGGGGTGAGCCGCAAGCATTTCACCTAAACGCTTGCCGATACGCTCCTTCATCTCCTTGGCCGCCGCATTCGTAAATGTAACTACCAAAATCTTATCGATATCCACCGGGTTAACAGGGTCACTCACAAGACCCACTATTCTCTCGGTAAGCACACTTGTCTTACCTGAGCCCGCAGCCGCGGATACCAGGATGTTCTGATGCCTTGAATCTATTATTTTCTGCTGATCAGTCGAAAAGGTATAAGCCACCTTCATTACCTCCGAATACAATACCCGCTGCGGTATCGCGGTCTATTTCCTTGCCGTTACGCTCCGTATACCCCGGAATCTTCTCATCGAACCTGCACACGCTCTTAAAATCACAGAACTTGCAGGCATCGGACTTGTCGGTTCGCATGGGAGAAATCTTCTTATCACCCTCGGAAATGCGCTTGCCGATATTTGAAACCATACGCTCCACATAATCAAGCATTCCCGACATTTCTTCGCGCGTAAGCACTCGTGAAGCGGTTTTCTTGGACGCTGAGCCGTCTTTGTTGAAGGAAGCCGGCAGTACGCCACCGCCCATGGCATTCTCGTCAAGGTTTCTTACATTCTCTTCGCTGCCCTCAATGACGCCTTTAAGCTTGAGCGCTTTTCTGATTTCATATTCCAGTTCTTCCGCGCTCATCTTATCGGTTCCCGAAATCATGGGATTGTCGATGGCGTAGTATAAAAGGGCCGAAGGAATGACTTCCTTGCCGGGATTCACGGTTCTCTCTCTGTGCACCGCCTCCGCCATATAGAAAGCAAGCTGTTGCTGAATGCCGTGATATATTTCGGTTACGTCTATATCTCTCTGAGACGACTTATAATCAAGAATCTTAACGTAAATCTTGCCATCCGCCTCATACAAATCGATTCTGTCTATCTTACCGTTTAAGTTAAGCGTCGTGCCGTTATCAAGTGCAATTTCTCTGTCAAAAGAATACTCGTGGCGCTCCGGCACAAACGAGCCTCTCTTGAGCTGGAACTGAAGCGTATCAACGGTACGTTTCATGATATTGATAATCTTCTGCACCGTGTAAGCGCTCTGCTCATCATCGGAAAGCAATCCCTGCTCATAGTCTTCACAGTACATTCTTACGGCGCGTTCCACCATCTCCTCGCCCTCTTCACGCGTGAAATCGGCCCAGGACATGTTCTTTTGCTCAAGTTCCGATGAAAAGCAGTCAAGCACTCCGTGGTAAATCGTACCGAGGTCGCTTGCCTCGAAGCCGTATTCTTCGGAAGGCTTAAGCTTCATGCCGTATTTAAGGAAGTGAGCATATGCGCAGCCTGCGTAGAGCTCCATGCGGCTGATGCTTGCGTTGATGGTGCTTCCGTACAAAAGCTTTACTATCTCGCGCGACAAAGGCGTTGCCACATATTCCATGAACGCCGAATCCCTAATGTCTTCGGTAAGCGCCACGCTCTCATCCTTGTACTCGTGCATGAGTGCCTTTAACAGCTTCTCTCCGGCATCGTCAAGGCTATGCGCCACATACTTACGCAAAAGAACAGAATACTGACCGAGGCTCTCCTTCACCGTTACAAGGCGAGATAAATCCGGCGCCGCCTCAATATTCTCTGTCTTTAATCCGTCAAACATGGATGTAAGCACGTCGATAAGATACGAAGGACGCATGCCTTTACCCTCGCTGTCGGTTCCCGCGAAGCTTACGAAAAGCTTGTTACGGGGCTTACACATATTCATGTACAGATAAAGCCTCTGCGTATACATTTCCTCGCGGGGTGACGGCGCAAGGTCATAGCCTGCCGAGAGTAACGTCTCCCGCTCCGTTCCCGAAAGGATGCCACCCTTGTCACCGGACTTGGGTATATTGGTGTCGTTAACACCCGTAATAAACAGCGCTTTAACCTCGCTGATACGGGTTCTCTCTATGTCGCCTACGACGATTCTGTCTACGTTCCGAGGGATTGTGCCGACTTCAATCTCGCTGATGCCGGCCTCGAATATCTTGTAGAACTCTTCAAGGTCCATCTCCTCGTCACCAAGAAGCGAGTCTATTGTGTCGAGAAGTTCCATGATACATCTGTATATCTGTCCGTATTCTGTAGCCTTTGCAAGGTCGTTGTCGGCTTCGAAACGAGCCTTGTAGGCTTCAAGCTTTTCATAAGAGTGATTGTTCTTAAGTAAGGCGTAAAGGTTATTAACGTATTCACCTGCGGTATGAGCTTCTCTGTCAAGGACCGAAAGTTCCTCCACAAGGCGGCTTCTTAAGTCATTGTGAAGTTCAAGCTCGTAGGCGGCAATGTCTTTGTCTCTTAAGCCCTTTTCCTTTTTCTTAAATTCCTTGGTGTAGGCACTCTTACCGCGGATGTTTAAGCTAGTGACATATCTGTCAAAGCGGTCGGTCTCCTCTTCGGTAAAGTCCGTAAAGCCCGAGCGTAAATAGTGGAATACCGCATCGTAAGCGTAGTCCTTGATAAGAATAAGGAGTGCACTCTTAAGATACTCTGTGAAAGGATTAAGAACGATGCCCCTTGTCTTATCGATGAAGACAGGCATGTCAAGTTCGCGCATACGATTCTCAAAGAACATTCCGTAGCTCTCGAGATTACCCGTAACCACCGCAATATCCCTGTATGCATATCCCTCATTGCGCACAAGTTCATGGATACGAAGGCAGACTTCCGCAACTTCACTCTCGATGTTCTTGCAGGAAAATACCGAAAGGTTCTTAACAGGTTCCGTATACTTGACTACCGGATACCTGAAGATATTCTTCTCTATGTGAGATAGTTCGGGCGCATCCTTAAATCTGGGGCTCTCTGCCGGCTTAAGGACAACATCCTCAAGCACCTCAACACCCAAATCCTCCGCGGCCGTCTTAAGTCTCCTGGCGCCCTTGCGGCTTAAATAAAAAAGCTTCTCCTCGCCGCCCACAATCGAGGGCTCTTCGGGCGCGGATATATCAAAAGTAATCACAACCTTCCCGGCAAGTGTCATTAACTTATGAATAACTCTCTCCTGAATAGGCGTAAATCCCGTAAATCCGTCAAAAACTATCACCGAACCTTTAATAAAGTCCGCCGACGGAAGCTTCTCGCACAAAAGGTCCATAGTCTCTTCGCTTGTCTGAAACTTATCCTTGTTGAATTCTGAGAAGGCTTCATAAATTACGGAAAGGTCCTTAAGCTTACCCTTTAAAACACTATCCGGAAGCGTATCTGCCATCTTCATTACGTCTTTAACCGAAAGACCGTATTGCATGAACTCGGAAATTGAAGACTTTACCTCATGAATAAAGCCCACCTTATTAAGATTTCTGCCCATATACGGCATCTTACCCGCTACCTGTGACGCAACCTTCCTAAGTACAAGGCTTTTGCCGGTATCATCAAGTATCGGCTTATCACTTTTACCCGTAACAGAAAAAACTCTGTAAGAAAGTCTTCCAAAGCTTAATACGTCTATATTAAGTATTCCCCCGTCAGGATGAGCCTTTACAATGTCCATCTGAGTCTGCATCGTAAACTGATCGGGAACTATATAAAGAAAGTCCTTTTTGGGGCATTCTCGTGCTTCCTTAATCAGCATGTCTCTTACATATGTGCTTTTGCCGCTGCCTGCGGGGCCGAAAATAAACGATATGCTCATTTTTTAATCCTCTTTTGCTATACTCTAGTATAGCACAATAGGGTGTCCTATAAACAGTACATTAGCTGGGTTTGGCACCGTGAAAAAGGAGAGAAAGCATGAGCAAATTTTTAGTATCAGGAATTTTGCAAAGAGAAACCATTGTTAAGGTCGACGAACTTCCTATCAAGTTTCAGCCCGTAACCGATACCTTTGGAAGCATTCACTCCGGTGTCGGCGGAGACTCATATAACGAGGCTATTGCGCTTAAGTGGCTTGGTGACGAGGTAAGTTTTTTTGCCATGATAGGAACAGGCGAAAATGCCGAGATTCTTAACTCCAACAACAACGACATCGAGCTCGACACAAGTTTCATACTGCCTAAGCTCTACGCAACTCCCGCCGCCGTTATCTTCTACGACCAGACGAGAAAGCAGCAGATTTTTGAAGATATTAAAGACTCCAGAAGCATTGAGTACGACTTAGACTTATTTAAGTCCCAGCTTAAGGGCGCCGAAATGCTTGTTACCGCCAACGCAAACTTCTGCAGACCCCTACTTCAGGCAGCGCTTGAGGATGGCAAAAAAATAGCTGTCAACATCCGTAAGTTTAAGTATGAAACCGAGCAGTACAATAAATTTTTCTTAGAAAATGCAGATTATTTATATTTAAGCGACGATAACCTTGAAGAAGACCCCTATGATTTTGTAAAATATATTGCGGAGAAATACCACCCCGAGATTATCATTCTTGGTCAGGGTGCCGATGGTTTGATTCTTTATTCGGAGAAGGAGGGCACCTACGCTCACTTTAACCCGGTTAAGACCAATGAAATCGTCAACACCGTGGGTGCCGGAAATGCGCTGTTTTCGTGCTTCCTCCACTATTACAACAAGACAGGAGATCACAACTTCTCGATTAAGAACGCATTGCTGTTTGCTTCCTACAAGATTGGATTCATGGGAACTTCAAACGGCTTCATGACCGAGAAGGAGATTGAGGACTGGCGCTCCTTAATCTGGAAGTAACCCATGAAAGAAAAACTCTATACCATACCTCTTAACGATGCAGTGAATGCGGCCGATGAATGCCCGTTTTGCTACATCGAGAGAAATGTTGAACAGGATTTACTTGACTATTGTCTCGGCTCTGCCGCTTCCTACATGGAAGCTGACACCCGTGCTGTTACCGACAAGTACGGCTTCTGCCGCGAGCACATCCGCAAGATGTACGATTACGGCAACACCCTCGGAAACGGCTGGATTCTTAAGACACACTATCGCAAGATTATAAGCGAGATGACGGCTCAGTTTAAAAGCTACTCTCCTACCAAGATTTCGTTCAAAGAAAAATTTTCAAAGCCCGATTCTCTTAAGAACTCCGTAGCAAGGTGGGTGCAGGAAAGAGACAAGTCATGTTACATCTGTGCCGAGTTTGACAAGATGTATGAAAGGTATTTAGACACTTTCTTTTACCTCTATAAGGAGGATGGTGAGTTTAAGAATAAGGTGGACTCGGGCAAGGGATTCTGCTTGCATCACTTCGGCGATTTGTGCGAATATGCCGAGCTTCACTTAAGTGACAAGGAGAAGGCTGAATTCTTCCCCCGCATGTTTAAGCTCATGGAGGATAATATGGAACGCCTCTACGAGGACATCAGCTGGCTTATAGAAAAGTTTGATTACAAGAACAAGGACGCCGACTGGAAGAATTCAAGAGACGCTGTGGGTCGCGGAATGCAGAAGCTTCGCGGAAGCTATCCGGCAGACCCGCCCTATACTCAGAAGAAATAAAAAATCAGGGACCCGTGTGAAACGCGAGTCCCTATTATTATGCCCGGGCATAAAGAACGGGGGCCGGTTGCCCGACCCCCGAAAGATAATACTTATTATTTCTTACCGAATCTTAAGAACTTTCCGTCTTCACCGAAGATTGCGTGATCTTTGTGATCGATAAGTCCGTTGGTGTTGCTGATGTAGTAATGACCCTTAGCGATTTCGCCGGTTCCCTTTACATAGTAGAGGTCCTCGCCTATCTTAACA
>JAFYDI010000081.1 GCA_017544835.1 Lachnospiraceae bacterium
ATTTGTAATATTCGTAATATCTGAGTTTCAAAAGAAGCAAATTGCCGTTACCGTCCTTGGCAAGCGCACAGCCTTCGTTAAAGGGCTCGGCAACAGATAAATTATTTTCGTATACTACTACGTCATTCTTAGTAATATAACGCCACTCACCGGCTTCATATACCGGAGCCACATCACAGGAGAAGGACTTGGCATCCATATACTTGCAGGGAATAATTAATTCACCGTCTCCGTTTACAAACCCCCATTTACCTGAACCATCAGAAACCGCAGGATAGCCTTCCTCCATCCCTTTGGCCAGTTTATATCGATTGTCAAAAAGAGCTCTTCCTTCTGTATCTGCAATAAAGTAACCATTTTCATCAGCCACAACAGCAAATGAACCGGCGAAAGCCTCGCCCTTGCTATTTCTAACTATATCATTAAAAACGAAATCTGTAACTTGTTTAAGATTACTATCAAGAATAGCCCATCTTCCATTCTTTTTAACGCAGATTAAATCGTTAGAATTGAGGATTATGTCCTCATAAAAATCAGTTCCCATCTGGGCAAATGTCTGGGTATATATACCGTATTCGTCCCCCTTTTTGCCTACAATCAAATCCGCGTTGTAGGTTACTACATCGTCAATGCCACTTTTATCAATAGCCCATCTGTTACATGAGGTATCAATAAGTTCATACTGAGCATCCTTCTTTACAACCGCAAACTCTCCAAAAAAGGGAGTCACATCTTTGTACTCAAAGTCTATTGCAAGTCTTCCGGTTTCATCAAGATAGCCCCACTTGTTTTCATAAGATACAGGAATGCTAATCAGTTCAACCGGATTGATATATGTGCTATATCCTGTATTAGAGTATGATATATCAAAACGGTTATCATCATACAGTTTGGATAAATCTACGTCATCCGGATAATCTTCCAAAGCCTGCTTAAGTATCGTAATAGCAGAGGCCTTGCTGTCTCTGTCTATAAGTCTTTGAACAACATCCGTATACTCTTCTTTTGAAGCATAACCTGCTTCGATTCTTTGCCTTGCCAGGGCATCATATTCACCGACAAACCCACCTTCTTTATATACATAGAGAAGTTTGTCTTCGATATCACGATTGTAATCTGTCTCGTACTTTAGCGCTTCAGTAAGCGAATTAGCAGCTCTAATATAGATATTATCTTCTAAGAACTTATCCGCTTCAGCAACCAAATCAAGCTGTGCCTTCTTGTCTTTGTTTTCCGACAAAAGCACAACAGAAACAATCCAAACAATTATTAGAATAGCAACAATAAGAAGATATACTTTTCCCTGTGAACTTTTTACAATATTTTTCTTTTTCACAATAGTCTCCTAACCCAAAATTATAGTAATTGCCATACCTATATAGATAAAGGGCACAAAAGGAAAAGAACTGTGCCTGTCGAGCTTCTTTCTAATCAGCATAAATATTGAATAAAGGGCACTTACTATACACGCATAAAGAAGTGTCTTTACAACAAACTTATCTGTCATGATAAGGCCCAATAGTACGCAAAGTTTAACATCTCCGGCTCCCAAGCCACCTTTTGTGGCAAGATACACCATTCCGAAACATAAAAGGCAAAAAACAAAGCCAATAGCAGCACCGGTTAAGAATCCAACAGCCGTCTTCATATCCGCAAGAAAGTAAATGCCGATTATCAATAACCCCAGGCAAAGCCCAATAAGCAAAAGTCTGTTAGAAACTATGTGCTCCCAAATGTCGGTAATGCAAATAGTAGTAATCAATGCTAACGCTATGAAAAGCATAGCAAAGTACAATTTTGATTCAGTTTTATATATATTCGAATACCAAAGCTTGATTATTAAGAGCTCCGAAACGGTAAGAGTCAGTATCTCCCAAATCGAATGGAATGGCTTACGATTTATATTCTCTTCTTCTGAAAAAGAAGATTTACTGAGCATTAGCCCCCCAAAATAGAGGATTGGCATCATAATCATACTTATAATCAAGATAACTATTTCATTCATTGTTACTTTTTCTTAACTTCCCCTTATTATTTAGGATTATATCGATTGTCGTCTCCTCCAAGCCACGCAGGCATTTTCATCTTTTGCACAACATGTACAGTCGGATCAAACATAAACATCTTAAAGAAATAGACTTCAATATCATACTCTACAACCAAATCCATCATACGACATCTGCTATCGGTAAACATTTCGCTCTTATCGTATGAAAGTAAGTCTTTCGTTGTAATATCACCACCAGCTTTGACACTTTTCGATACAACACCGTATTTGCTTAAAAACTCCGCTCCCGAATGATAACCGGTACCGTCATAGCATTCTAAGTACTTCTCAACTATTCCATCCGTAATAGCAGTAAGTGCCCAATTTTTTAATGCATCTTCAGCTTCTTTGGCAATGTAAGCAACAACACCACTTGCTGCTTCTTTAGGATTCTTAACTATCCATTCAGCCCTCTCCGCTACTGCTTTTCCTGCTTCATAGGTCTCTTTGCCTTGCTCAATGGTTCCTTTTGCAGCATTATATGCCTCCATAACATTATCAGGCGATGGACTATTTAAAGTACCTTCTACAGCTCCCTTAGTTACTGTAATATTACCCTGCATCTTTTCAACCTGATCCATCATATTAAGAACCGCTTCAGCCGTTTTATCTATAGGTTCCTTGGCTTTTATCATCTTGTTCTGAGCATCTTCATCCAAAGGTCGAAACCCACTGGCCTCGTATATATATGTGTAGGCAGAAAGTTCTTTCTCTGCTTGGTACATTGCATACTGTATTCTACTATGAACTATAAAAATATTAATAAAAGAAATGACTCCAAGGCACACCAATATAAATACAGTCAGGCTTACCGTTGCCTCTACCGTTATCATTCCTTTTTCTCTTGTGTTAAGAGCTCTGTTCATCAATAACCTCTGCTTAATGTATATCCGTAATACCTACCATCTATGGCGTCAAAATAGTCCTTATCACTCGAAGCAAATATGAAATCAGCGACACTATCCGGCAATACCAAAAAGTCCATCTTTACTAGACAAGATGACTGAATGGCAGTAAATGCGTTCTTCTTTAAAAATACCAAATCTGTAGTGTTATATAGTTCCGCTTTTTTATCTACAGGATTGGCTTTCATTTTAAAAGAATCCGGCTTTGTAGTTAGCAAAGCTTGATTAACATTTAACATAATCAAGTTTCCTGTTCGATTGAGTGTATCCGTACTACTTTGCAAAAGTAGCAAGATTCTTACATAATCTTCATAACTCAGTTTTAGTTTTCCGTTGTTGGCACCGGTACCCTTGCTGAAATCATTAATATCTGCGCCGGTATCGGTATTGACATTTTCAAAGAAACTTTTTATTGAAGTGCCGTCAACATAGTCCTTTACATCTTGGTTATAGAAAATAACATCTTCCCTAGCCTTTAAATTTTTCCAATCCTCAGCGCTTCTTATTCCGGAAACCGTTAACCTGAGCGTACCACTCACAGCTACCCTAATCAATGGAGCGAACGGTGCTGCGGGCGTTGCGGCTGCCACTTCTGCCGCTGCATTTGCGATTCCGTTGATCGTGTTGTTGATTTCCTTAATCGTATATGTGGATGCAAAGTTCATTGCCTCACGAACAGCCAAAATCTGATTTCTGGTTTCCTTAAGATTATCAATTGATTTGTAATGTCCACCCAGCAAGTACTCAAGTTCTGCACCATACAAATAGTTGACATCCTTGGAATACGGTATATCTGTAAGGCTACATTCTGCTTCCTTTTTCTCAGTCTCTCCTGCAGGTGTCGAACCGTTTGCCGATTTGTCACTTTTCTTTTCGACATTTGTCACTCTACATGTGAACATATTGAAATCATAAGAGACTACAAGTGCCCTATCTACAAGATTGCTGCCGATATTCTTTATCTTATCCGCAAAAGAATTCCCATGAAAGTAGCCTAAGAAGGTATCCGTCTTGCCATTTTTACTGGTAGAATCCAAATACTTGCTCCAATCCTCAGATAGGTCCCTTAAATTTTTATCCTCTTTTTCGTCAACTTCAGCCTCTACCTTTTCCTGCTCTTTTTGAGCTTTCTCTTTTATATTCTTTTCTACATCTTTGTCTTCTTCAGATTTTTTGCCATTTGTCTTACACACCTCTTTAAGGCTTCTATAAAATGGACCAGCCGTATCGCTTTTTCCCTCTTTGTCCCAAAAAGACCATTTAACCCAGGAAGCTTTATCTGCGTTCCGACTCAGCAATCCGTGATCTTCCTCCAGTTCCGATATAACCGGAAATTTTTCGGGATCAATCATTACTTCACTTAAAGCATCATAAGTAGTAGATAATTTGTCTGCTAATTCAATAAATTTATTTTTGTTATCCTCAAAATTATGCTCCAAGCCCATGAGAGATAGTTCGTAACATGTCCCCATGAACTTGCCCTTCATCTGGATAATCTTCTCTAAATCTGCAATCTCGGCTTTCATCTTCGCCTTGATTTCAGGAACATCAGGCTTACTTTCATCGAGGTTATCAAGTTTCTCCTTCAATGCTGCCATTCTTTCTTCGAGTTCCTTTATGCCATCTTCTATATTAACTTTTAAATCCTGCATTTCCCTATAACTGGAAGCCGCAGTATAGAGAACATCATTTACATCTTTTTTTAGACTGCTAAGGTTTTCACCGGAGGATCTTTTGTCCATTATCTCCTTGGTGAGCAAACTTTTTTTTTGAGAATATTCATAGCAAAAATCATATGCCGCTTCAGCTGCATCATACTCTTTTTGTTTATCAGAAAAATCCATATTCATTAGAGACTTGTTGGCAAACTTAAACGGTGAATTGTTCTTTTCAAATTCTTTATAAATTTTTTCATTATCTTCATTCTCCGTCTTATGTTCATAACAGTATTTATAATTCTCACCGTCAGCAATGCCTTTAAGCATATTGTAAAACTGCAGAAGTTGTCTGGAATAGTTTTTCTTAACAGCATCCCCTGTATCTGAACCGTTTAATCGGAATCGCTTCCCATAATTTTCAGAATCAATTTTTTGCATGTCTTCAAAGAATTTAACCATGTCTTTAAGAGACTCTGAACTCTGCTCACTTATACGGTCACGCTCCTCTATAACATCTATCGCATCAGAAACAGATGAAATCTGGCTCATTGCATCAAGCCATCCAAAGTCTTCTGACATCGTCTCAATAACTCTGAATTTCATAAAGTCAGCAATTTGAGTTTCCAACACATAATTATTGGACAAATTTGCATCTGAAATTTGACTGAACTTAATCTCGGCATTTGCATTGGCATAGGGCATGAACCCTTTATATGTTCCATCTAAGTTAGGGTTGAAGGAAGCTGCAAGAAATGTTGCGTAATCTTTTTCTAAAATATCTTTTTCATCAGTGTCTTGAGTAACTGCGAAAATGCCATACAACTGTTTGAGCATATGATCATAATCTGTCAATACAGCCTCAGCATAGGCGTCTGCCACAAATAAGGCTTGCGAATCATACAAACGCATTCTGGCAACATCAACCATAATACCGGCAATAGCCAATACCGGCACCATAAGCAATGTAACAAACACGGTTATTATTCCCTTTTTCTGTAGAAAGAAATTAAACATATTTACTCCCAGCCTAAAATATTCTGGATATCGCTATAAACCTTAGCTACTCGTGCACCAATATTTTTAAGTGCATCGCCCAATTTAGTCTTATTAATTAAATGAATTGCGAAATCTATATTGTCGACGATGTTCTCATTATCTACGGAAACCGCCTTCGCCGAAGCCACCAGCCTGAGTTCTCTACCTACACCAAAGACTGAAAAATCAATAGGAAAACTAACTGTTTGAGTTGCTGTGGCGCTCATTTCTTCGTAAATAATTTTATTCTCATATTTGAACGAAACATCGATATTGTCATCATATAAAAAAGTGCCTGTAGTCAAAAAATACTCCTTAAAGTCCACTTTGTATGCGGCACTTGCGTTGCCAAAAAGCCCTCTGTAGGCAAGAAGCGGACCGGTAGGAGATGCATAAGTATTGCCTTGTCCTCTCCTCTTACCGTCTGATTCGGACGTGCTAAATTTCATTCCTTTTTCTATTGAAATGTAGTCATCTGTAAGTGTAGAACAGTAGTACGTCAAGGCATTCTCAAGGGATGACTGAAGCAACGCCCTTTCTAACAGCATTTCAGCTGTGAATATCAAAAGAAAGACGCTAAGAATGACTAACGGTAATATTACCGTAGCTTCAACCTCTATCGAGCCGTATTCATTCTTGTAAGCGTCTTCCTTTTGCATAAAATTCAAACTATCCTTTGTATTAGAATGTGTATCAATTCAAGACTATTTAATTTTTCCTTTATCCGGAATATTCTCATCTTTGAAAATTTCTGCGAAGAGTTTTGTAACGAATGCAGCAAGCTTATAGAAGAAAATTCCGACAAGAATAACAACAATCAAAAGAATCAAAATCGTTGCAACAATGTTGGATACACCTCTTTCAGAAGTGAAAAATTCGTGAGCGCTCTCTTTGAATTTTTCCGCCTTGATTTTGGCAGAAATGTATGCTCTGTCTAAAATGTTCATGTGTGCCTCCTATAGCAAATTGTGTGTTTATAATAATTTATTATCATCCCTTAAAATCCACCATTAAATGCAGATAATGCGGGAACAATAATCACTACCAGTATTCCGAGGAACATTAACATCGTCGGAATATATAGCTTGTTCTGTACTTCTTCGGACATTCGTCTTGCACCGTGTTTCTTATTAAGCCAACAGTCTTTGTTAATAAGAATAAGACTGTCTGCAAGGAACTCCGAACTTTCTTTGTAACTCTTGGTCATGAGAGCTATCATCTTGTCGAGATATTCGTTACTGCATCTCGACTTCATGCGGATAAATGCAGCTTCGAAAGTAGCACCTCGGTTAGTCTCATCAATTACCAGCTGCAACTCCCTGTATATAAGTCCCTCGCTACCCTCGACTGTTCTCTCAAGTGCCTTTGTGATGTTTAATCCTGCAAGAATTAAAAGAGTAAGTTTTGAAAGCGCGTCAGGGAATTCCCTATCTATCGTCTTCTTTCTATCAAGAGCTATCTGATGAATAGTATCATAAGGCATATATCCTATGAGAGAAACTCCAACCGCAACACCTAAACCTACAGCCATAGCTGGGCCAAAACTATTACCCATAAGTATCGATAGAACTATTACAATAAAACCTATCATCAAGCCTACATAAATAAACGATACCAAGCCACCCAATAAGTAGTAGGCGTAAATAGATGCGTTCTTCTTACCCATTGTTTCCTCGGTATGCTCAAGTTCAATATATCCGGATTGTTCGCAGTCAGAAACCAGTTTCTTGTATACCATATTGTTGGAATCGACCTTCCAATTAACTAGGAATTGGTATCCAAACATTACAAGTGCATCAAGCGGGGTGAAAGCATTCCCGGAAGAATACCGCTCAACATTCTCGGCATATTGGCTTCTTTCCTTATCAATTGCTTTAATCTTCTTTAATAATGCCTTTTCCTTATACTTATGATATTTATTATTGTCATTTATAAGCTTGGCTTTCTTGACATCCAGCTTCTCCATCTCGAACTTATTCTTCCACGCAGCGGAATAAACAATTTCAATTGCTATGGTCTTGCCTGCCTTCTTGTAAGTGATTAAGAAGTATACCGCCATGAATGTAGTTATTACAGCAAAAATAATAATCAGCATATTTGTCACCTATACCTCTATCTGTGTAACTTTTGTAGCAATAACATAAGAAACCAAAGTGCACACCAATCCAATAGTAGCAGCCAATCGTCCGGCAAAAGTTGTAAATAAAGACTCTAATAAACCACCGCCCATCAATGACATGAATACAACTATGATAATTGGCAAAATAAGCATCGCATATGCCTCAGACTTGGCCGAAGTAATATTAGTCTCAATTTCCATAGTTACTTCAATTTTGTCCTTGATAATATCCTTAGTCTGAGAAATGATGTAACCAAAATCACTTGTCTTGCCTTCGATAGTGGCATAAATGGTGGCAAAACTCTTAATGTCATCAATCTCGCTTCTTTCGCCCAATTCCAGGAAGCCTTCATGCATTGGAATACCGGCGTTGTCGTAGTCATCTACGATTATGGCTATTTCTCGCACAATGTCGGCTTTCTCGCTGAACTGCATCTTAAGTTCTTTGAGGGAATCTCTAACCGCATTCTCAAGAGAACGCCCGGCACCACTGCTTACTGAAATGGATATAATTTCAAGGAAATCCTTGAACTGAGTTCTTAACTTAAGCTGACGCTTCTTTGCTACGGAGTTAGCGTAAATTGGAACTTCCCACAGTGCAAGCACCAATCCGGCAATCACAGCCGCTATAAAAGAATGGTAATAAATGAATACAACAGTCGCAATGAGCAAAGCATATACTATATAGGCTACCGTGTGCTGCCACTTCGGCATATTGTCTTCGTAATATTTAAGTCTGACCTTTTCTCTACCATCTGCCATCTGTCTTCTCCAAAAAGTCGTATATTCCGGCCTGAATCAGTTTCTCCTGATTGAGAATCTTATTCTCCGTGCGCACAAGTCTTCCGGATACCTTGTCGATTCTTGAATTCTCATCTTCTTCAAAGCGGAAGATTTCGTTGAGTTTAATCTGCTTGGTGTTAAAGTCGTAATCGCCTACTTCGCAAATAGAAACGCACTTTCTTGAAAAGTCACGAAGCCTCTTCAAGTGAACTATATAGTCTACCGCAGATGCAATCTGCATACGAATAGCATCAAGAGGGAGATCTGCACTACCTGTAAGGACCATAGTCTCAAGACGGCTTAACATACCTTCGGGAGAGTTGGCGTGACCTGTGGACAAACTTCCGTCATGTCCGGTATTCATAGCCTGAAGCATATCGAGTGCCTCTTCACCACGAACCTCACCTACGATGATGCGGTCAGGTCTCATACGGAGGGATGCTTTAATCAAATCTCGGATGGTTATCTCGGTGGCCTCTTTGGAATTGGCCTTTTTAGTCTCCATCGATACAAGGTTGGGGATATTTTTAATCTGAAGTTCGGCGGAATCCTCTATGGTAATTACACGCTCGTGAGGGAGAATGTAATTGGACAAAGCGTTAAGGAATGTTGTCTTACCGCTGCCGGTACCGCCGGATACGAAGATGTTGTGTCTTGAACGTACAAGCTTCTCGAGGAAATCGGCAACTTCAGGGGTAATGGACTTATATTCCAGAAGTTTCTCAACCGTCATAGGATTCTTGGAGAATCGTCTGATGGTAACAGTTGCACCGCTTAATGCAACGGGCGGGAAAACAACATGTACACGGGAACCGTCTTCAAGTCTTGCATCAACTATGGGGTTGCTCGCGTCGATTGTTCTGTCTATCTTACCTACGAACTTCTGAACTATGCGAATAAGATCTTCGTTGTCCTGGAAGTGCTCCTCGAGGCGCATAAGCTTGCCGGCTTTCTCCACGAAAATTGTGTCGTAGCCGTTAATCATGATTTCGGTAATATCAGGGTCGGTAATAATCTTACCGAGAATTCCCAAGCCTTCAACTGACTCGGAAATGGTATATTTCAGAGTATTCTTATCTTTATAAGACAGGCTCTGGTAATATCTGTAAATATCGGGATCATTGACACGGGCCCATGCAATACGGCTGTCAAGTTCGGATTGCACAAGCTCGGCGAATTCTTCCTCGGAATAGCTTCTTTTGCGGCTTTCTTCCTGAATGCGCGCCTTAATGGCAGCGACTTCTGACATGAAATAATCTGTAGACATTTTCGACACCTCCCAGAATGGCTTTAAATTTCTGAAAGCTTAATACTTCCGCTTACAGAGATATTCTTAAGCATATCTTTAACCGGGTAGTTGCCATAGTTCTGAACCATGCCCGCATCGGTTATATTAGGTATATTAAAGTACTTGGACTTAGAGTCGGCAAAGTTCATCACTCTTACAATTTTCTCTGTGTAAGAAAGGAAATCTGCCTGATCCACATAGATGCCCATCTTGGCAGCGGCGAAGTCACCGGGATTCTCAACGAGTACTATTCTCTCGCTGAGTTCAAGTGCAGCCTTTGTAATGACGCTTGTATCGCTTGTAGTATCAATAACTACATATTCAAAATCTGATGAAGTCTTTAAAGAAGTAAGTAACGACTCGATTTCCTCAACGGTAACCGCACTGTAGTCTGCAGTGTGAGCAAATCCGCCGATGTATCTTACGCCGCCCATACCTGTCTCAAGCATACTTACAAGCTTTAGGCTAAAATCGGCGCCCTTCTCAACTGCACTTAACAAATCAACAACACCCTTATCCTTGGGTGCAAGAATAGCTGAAGATGAACATACGGATTCAAGATTTAAATAAAGAACATTTCTGCCGTTGCCCGCAAGAGCCATTGCAAGAGAGTATGCAACCGTAGTCTTACCGCTTCCTCCGATGGGTGAGTAAACTGCAACCAGTTTGGAATTACCGTTACCTGCATTCCAGGTATTGGGAACTCTGACGGAGTATTCTCCCATTGCCTTCTTATATATGGTGCTGATACGCTGATATTTCTCAATCTTTAGGACGTTATCGCCGTAAAAATTAACCTTGTCCGATGCTACGGAACAGAGGCATACCGGCAGTTTAACCGTTCCGAAATGAAGTGTATCTTCAGAACAGTCCGGGTCGAAGAAAACTATATCGTATTTATTCTTCTCAAGTGCTTTCTGAAATTTCTCTCCGGACGAAAAAAGAGACAAGTTTAAGCCGGAATATGCTTCCAAACCTCCTCTGAGACGCTCGGCATACTCCCTGTCCTTGTCGACGATAGCAACAGATATAATCATGTGAAACCCTCCGCTATTAAGATTATAAATCTATATTAAAAAAAATTCTTACAGATTGTAAGTTCAGAAAAATACCTATAGATTAGCAGATAAAATTCTCCCTTTTACGCCCCAAAAGCAAAACGTTTCACTTCTCCTCACCGACCTTAAGCCGACTTCCCTCTGACTGTCCGTGGCATTGACTGAAGTCTCTCCTAAACTCCAATCCACACGGCCTTTCAATCGAGAAAAAAGCACTACGTTTGCGCTGTATAAATTATACTTATGAGACTATTAACAAGTCAATACCGTATTTAAGAAAAATTTAATTTTTCTCAACTTATATTCTAAAAAACCGCAAAAATATGGAGAGGACATCCTGCTGTTACTGATGCCCTCTCCTAAAGAAATATCTCGTCCAATGGACTAATCCTGCCTTTCTCTTCCTATCTTTCCACGTATTGTTTTGTACTCGGTGTACTTGGCGTCCTGTATCCAACCGCCTGTATTACTATGTACTCGATCTAAGAAGTGATATATATTGGATTTAAATTAAGTAGTAAGGTGGACTGTACCTCCTTTTCTTAAGATCTGTATTAAGTTTTGATCTCTTCCTTTCTGAAGATTCTCTCTTCTGTTTGTATAATGACTATATCATTTCCCTGTCGAATTGTCAAGTAACTTTATAATTTCTTAATAAATTAATAGTTAATTATGTGCCAAATGTGTAAATTGTATTTACATTTTGATTCTTTTAAACAATTCAAACTGTTACAGAAATTGATTTCCAGTAAAATAAAGGGTTCCTCGAGGGTCAAAAAAGGCACCTCGAAAGGTGCCCTTTTGTCTGAAAACTAAATTCAATTTATCAGAGTCTTGCCACTACAAAAATATCATAAATTGCCTTGATGGCTGCTTCGAAATCTGCGTTGTCGACACCGATGATGATGTTTAACTCACTTGAACCCTGGTCAATCATCTTAACGTTAACGTCTGCGTGAGCAAGTGCTGAGAAGATACGACCTGCGGTACCGCGGGTGGACTTCATGCCGCGACCTACGACTGCGATAAGTGCAAGGTCAGCTTCAATCTCAATGGTGTCGGGGTCTGCAAGGCGGTGAATAGCGGATACTACCTGCTGTTCCTTGTCCATGAACTCGTCCTGATGAACGAATACGGTCATGGTGTCGATACCTGAAGGCATATGCTCGAAAGATATACCGCTGTCTTCGAAAGCCTGAAGTACCTTTCTGCCGAATCCGACCTCGGAGTTCATCATATCTTTTTCTATATTAATAGAACAAAAGCCTTTGCGTCCTGCCACACCGGTAATGGTGTACTTGGACTTCTGGCAGGTGCTCTCTACAATCCATGTACCGCCGTCCTGAGGGGAATTGGTATTGCGAATGTTAATCGGGATGCCCTCGCGTCTTACAGGGAAGATAGCGTCTTCGTGAAGTACGCCCGCACCCATGTATGAAAGCTCGCGAAGCTCTCTGTAAGTGATGGTCTCAATAACTTCGGGGTTCTCGATAATACGGGGATCTGCGATAAGGAAGCCCGATACGTCTGTCCAGTTCTCGTATACGTCAGCCTTGCATGCTCTTGCAACGATTGAACCGGTGATGTCGGAACCGCCTCTTGAGAATGTCTTGATGGTGCCATCGGGAAGTGAACCGTAGAAGCCGGGAATTACGGCATTCACACAGGTCTTAAGCTTCTCGGACAATACCTTGTTGGTAAGCTCTGCATCGAAATCACCGTTCGCGCTAAACTTAATAACCTCTGCAGCATCGATAAACTCATATCCGAGGTAGTCTGCCATGATGATACCGTTTAAGTACTCACCTCTTGAAGCTGCGTAATCGCGGCCTGCCTTCTTGATAAAGTTCTCGCGGATGATCTTAAACTCATCTTCTAAAGAAAGCTTGAGTGAAAGTCCGTCGATAATCTCCTGATAGCGAGCCTTGATGTCAGCCAGGTCAGCGTCCATCTTCTCTACTCCGCCCTTGCCTGTAATGTTGGCATAGCAGGCATAAAGCATATCCGTTACCTTTTTATCTTTGGAAAAACGCTTACCGGGGGCGGAAGGAACGACGAAATGTCTGTCCTTATCATCGGTAATGATCTTTCCTACCTTCTTAAACTGCTCAGCACTCGCAAGGGAGCTGCCGCCGAATTTAACAACTTTGTTCATATATTCACCTCACAGCAGAGAACACTCCGGCTCTCTACACCTTTATTTTTCCACTCTTAAATAGTTAAGGCAAGTGCCCATTTTTGCTTTTTTACTTGCAAAATCTGCTTCGGAAAGTTCTGTCGTCATAAATGCATACTCATCGAAGTATCCTGCATCAACTTCGGTAACCTCTCCGTCAAAAGCATCAATCGCATCCTGCTTAAGCTCAGCGCCCACACGGACAAAGAAAACCTTCTTCGAAGCCTTGTATCCGGGAAGGTTAATCTCCTCGTCAACCCAGTTGCAGGGAATGTGCTTGCCGTTACTCTTGGCGCACTCAACCACATCGCCGCATACAGCGCTTGCGGTAGGAAGCTTGCCGGCGCCGCGACCCATAAACATCGCATCGTCGAGCATGTTGCCGCGTACCAAAATTGCATTGTAAACATCGTCAACATTATAAAGAGGATTGCCCTTCTTAACAAGATAAGGAGCCACAAGTGCAAAAGCACCGGTAGGTCTGTCCTCGTACTTGGCAAGAAGCTTAATCTTCATGTTAAGCTTGTCCGCATACTTAATATCGCGAGCGGTAATATTGGTAATACCTTCCGTGGGAACCTTGGCAAAATCAACCGTCTTGCCGCACACAACGGAAGCTAAAATTGCTATCTTTCTGGCTGCATCGTGGCCTTCGATGTCAGCTTCGGGATGAAGCTCTGCGTAACCTAAAGCCTGAGCTTCCTTCAATACTTCGTCAAAGTCGGAGCCTTCGTAAGTCATCTTGGTAAGCATGTAGTTGGTAGTACCATTAACGATACCTACAACGCTTAAAATGTGGTCTGCGGTAACAGAAGATTCAAGCGCTCTTATAATCGGAATACCGCCGCCTGTGGAAGCTTCGAACTTATAAGAACAGTTATGAGCCTTAGCAAGTGCGATAAGTTCGGGACCGTGAAGAGCTACAAGTTCCTTGTTGGAAGTGCAGACGCTCTTGCCTGCTTCAAGTGCCATCTTGGTATATTTGTAAGCGTAAGTTGCGCCACCCATTGTCTCGCATACGATGTCGATTTCGGGGTCGTTAACTATCTCCTCAACCTCGTGCACCACAAGTTTTTCAAAAGGATCGCCGGGAAACTCTCTTAAGTCAAGAATCGCCTTAACCTTAACGTCGTCGCCCACATTCTTCTTAATTACTTCCGCATTCTTTGTAAGAACCTCCACAACACCGCTGCCGACGGTGCCGTAACCAAAAACTCCAACATTAATCATTTCAACATTTATCCTTTACATTATTCTTTTGCTATAATTTTAACGTAGTGGATGCCGCGCTGGGCTTCCATTTCTTCAAGCATCTGCGATACATCGAGTGTAGTCTCGAGAATCTGTATGCTGATGGACAAAGAAGCCATTCCGTTAATCGGAATACTCTGGTGAATTGTTAAGATATTGGCACCGTGATCGGCGATAATCTTAAGGACATCCGAAAGTACACCGGGCTCGTCGTCCATCTGGAATGTAATTGTAATTGTGGTACCCTGGGAGTTGTCGTGAAACTCCATAATGTCGTCCTTATACTTATAAAAAGAAGAACGGCTGATGCCCACCTGCTCCACCGCTTCCTGAATGGTGGAAACCTTATGGGTTTCAAGGAGTCTCTTGGCTTCCACGACGCTTAACAAAACCTCGGGAACCGCCTTTTTCCTCAGTACGTAGTATTCAGATTTCTCTGCCATGTTTGTCTTCCTTTCGCGTACAGTTGTGCGCTCATGGAAGATAGTCTACCATACGTTCACACTTTAATCAACTAAAATCTTTACTATTTTTGGATAACTTTTTCGGGGGTTTTGTGCAATTGCCACAAAAGCCTATAAATCAGTACTTTTTGACGCTTACTTCGCCGCTTGAAAGGGTCTCTTCGTGTCCGTCTTCGTAGCGCACCATTAGACCGCAGTTATCGTCAATGCCCGTAACCAGCGCATATTTGTTCTTTACACCTTCTTTAAATGTTTCTACTCTTACATACTTGCCGATTAATATCGAAAGCTTTCTGTATTCCTCCACAAAATTGCTGCGGTTGCCGCGTACATAGTCCAAAAGCTCTGCGATGTAGTCGGCGCAGAGGTGCTCCCTGACATCGGAATCCGTTCTTTCATTGAAAAGGTACCCGGCAATGTCTTTAATACTGTCGGGGAACCCGCCGTAAGGGTTGAATACGTTAATACCTACGCCGATTACCACATGCGACAGGCTCATGTCCTCTACCGAAGTAATACCCTCGGTGAGGATGCCAGAGATTTTTTTGTCATTTAAATATATGTCGTTGACCCACTTAATGCCTGTATCTATGCCGGTGACACGCTTTATGGAATTGCAAAGTGCCACCGCGGCCATACAGGTGTAAAGTGCTGCTTCCGAAAAGCTTACCTTGGGATAGATAAGGAAACTTAAATAAAGTCCCGTGTCCTCGGGGGAGTAAAAGTCTCTTCCGCGACGTCCGCGACCCTTGGTCTGTTTGCCTGCTACGAACACGGCTTCACAGCCCGGATGTTCTTTGGCAAAGTTTAAGGCTTCGTCGTTGGTGGAGCCGGTTTCTGTATAGACAAAGATTTTAGGAATGTCTTTTTTATTCTTTAAATAGTCCAGGATAATGTCTGCGTCAAGGGCTCGCGTGTCGACCTTGAGTCTGTAGCCCCTGTTGGTGACGGCTTCTATCGTGTGCCCTTCTTTTTCAAGGGCCTTGATGCTCTTCCAGACTGCCGCCCTGGTAACGAACAACCTCTTTGCAATTTCTTCGCCCGATATGTATGTGGCGCCGGATTCTTTTAAAATGTTAAAGACTTCTTCTTTGGTAGTCATGTCTGCTCCCTTAAAACTTTTTTTGCTACATTGTAAACCATTTGCAAAACACTCTTGCTTTTGCCTCCGGTTTTTCGTAAACTCACATAGGTTTGATTGTAAACCACTCATGAGTAATTGTAAACCAAAAGGAGTATAAAAAATGTCCAAAAACATACAAAGAATAGTTTTCATCGGCCTTGCCGCAGCTATTATCTGCGTGTTAAGTCCCTTCACACTCAACATTCCCGTAAGTCCCGTACCCATTTCACTTTCCATTTTTGCCATCTACATTGCGGTTTACGCATGCGGAATGCTCGACGGAACCATAGCGGTTTTGGTGTATCTCTTAATCGGCCTTGTGGGCGTACCTGTTTTTTCCAACTTCTCAGGCGGCGTAGGCAAGCTCTTCGGCCCCACCGGCGGATACTTAATCGGTTATATCTTCGTTTCGCTGATTGCAGGCTTTTTTATCGATAAATTTCCCAAGAAGTTCTACATGCATGCTATCGGCATGGTACTCGGCACTGCAGTCTGCTACGTATTCGGAACCCTTTGGCTTGCTCACCAGGCAGGCATGGATTTAAAAGCAGCCTTCATGGCAGGTGTAATTCCCTTTATTCCGGCAGATGCTGTCAAAATTATAGTTGCCATTCCCGTAGGCATGGCCTTAAGAAAAGCTTTGACACATGTCAGAAAGTAATAATACCATTGCACGTTTTAAGCGCCTGGCGACTATCGTCCGGCGTTTTTTTATTTACTCGTCCCCTAATACAAACTTTTTGACTAAATCGCTCTTCACTCTCCATCTTAGTCATGACTTATAAAGCTGATTTTTCATTTTTATGACTAAATTGCTCTTTTCAAGCCGCCTTAGTCAACGTTTTCTAACTCTTTGATTTCTTTTTTTGACTAAATAGTTCATTCTGCCTTTCTTTAGTCAATGTATCACGCCGAAAATATCATTTTCATAGCGATTTTTTTGACTAAGACAATTCTTTTAAGGCCTCTTAGTCAAATAAGGGATTTCAAAAAGGCTTCAAGATTGGCAAATTATTGACTAAGGAACGTCATAAGTAGCCTTTTAGTCAAACTACCGGTTTAATGTTGAATGTGACGCAGTATGTATTATATAAAGCAGGGTTAGTAAGTAGTTCAAGGTCACGATAATAGTGTTCAAATTGTATGGTAATCGCTTCCTGCTATACTTATCATGAGGTTTTGTGGGGACGTAGTGAGGATATTGATTATGCATTTGAAAAGATTGTTAACGCTCGGAATTGTGTCGGCATCGATGATTGCAATGTCGGCATGTGGCAGTAGAGAAGTAAAGAAGATAGAAATACCGGTTCCTGCTTCGAATACGCAGGAAAGCTTAGCGGAACCTACACCGATTATAGTTTCGATTGAGCCTTTGATGGAAGCTTATGAAGAGCCGGAACTGTTGGCGGAAGCAATTGATTATTATGCTGTCGAAGAAGTCAGTCGGTCTGCTTCTACCGTTCCTGCTACCAATACTCCTTCGAGATTTCCCGAAGACCGCCTTACTCCTGAGGCAGAAGCGCTATTTGGACCATTAATTGATTGGGGTGAACCATACACTGGTGGTACTTGGTAATCTTTTTACAACAAAATAATTGATGCTATATATGGGATAGCCCCGCAAGGCTATCCCCTTTCTTTTGCCCTCGGCACAATTTTCTGCAAAAGAAAACGAGCCCGCCACAAGAGCGGACCCGCTTCCATAAAGAGAAGTTAGATTAAGGGATATGCTTTGGTAAGTTCAAGAATACGCGCCTTAGTAGGCTCGATTGCTGCTTCGCCGCCTTTGATGATGCTTGCGATGCAGTCGGCGATTACGTCCATGTCGGCTGTGTTCATGCCGCGGCTGGTAACTGCGGGAGTTCCGAGTCTGATACCGGAAGTAACGAAAGGCTTCTGGGGATCGTTCGGAATCGTATTCTTGTTGGCAGTGATGTGAGCGGCGTCAAGCCATTTCTCAACTGCCTTGCCGGTAAGACCGAAATTGGTAAGGTCGACAAGCATTAAGTGGTTGTCGGTACCGCCGGATACGATCTTAACACCTCTGCTCATGAGACCCTTGCAAAGAGCCTGAGCATTGTTAATAATATTCTGCTGATATACCTTGAATTCGGGCTGAAGTGCTTCCTTGAAGCATACTGCCTTACCTGCAATTACATGCATGAGCGGGCCACCCTGAATTCCGGGGAAGATTGCCTTGTTAAAGTTGAACTTGTCCTGTACATCCTGATTGCAAAGGATGAGTCCGCCACGGGGACCTCTTAAGGTCTTGTGAGTGGTGGTGGTAACAACATCGGCGATGCCGATGGGTGACTCGTGAAGGCCTGCAGCAACAAGACCTGCGATGTGAGCCATATCTACCATAAGTACTGCGCCGCAATCGTCCGCAGCCTTTCTGAATTTCTTAAAGTCAATAGCACGTGCATAAGCGGAAGCGCCTGCAATAATGAGCTTGGGCTTATGTTCCATGGCAAGATCGTACATCTTGTCATAATCAAGGAATCCGTCGTCGTTAACGCCGTAAGGTACGATGTTAAAGTACTGACCGGACATGTTAACCGGGCGTCCGTGTGTAAGGTGTCCGCCGTGATCGAGGGTCATACCCATTATGGTGTCACCGGGATTTAAAATTGCAAACTGCACTGCCATATTGGCCTGTGCGCCTGAATGAGGCTGAACGTTTGCGTAATCACAACCGAAAAGTTCCTTGGCTCTGTCGATTGCAAGATTCTCAACAACGTCTACACAATCACATCCGCCGTAGTAACGCTTGCCGGGATATCCTTCAGCGTACTTGTTGGTAAGGGGGCTGCCCATTGCAGCCATAACAGCCTTGCTAACCCAGTTCTCGGAAGCGATGAGTTCGATATGATCGTTCTGTCTCTGCTGTTCGTTAACAATGGCTTCGGCGATTTCAGGATCGACTTTCTTGATTTCGTCAAAAGAATACATTTCTAACTTCTCTCCTCTTTGTTGTTTTAACCCTTTAGCACGTTAAATTGGTATCATTATAGCATAATAAATTGCCTTTGCAAGTCCCAATTTTGTTTTTTCGCAAAATTTCTGAAAAAATACAATCAAGCGTGCCTTATGGCCAATAACAATGTTACAGATTTACAAGAGGTTTGTAAATTGATAAAATAAAGAAAAGTATTTATTTTAGTTTCAGGGGGTTTATGCATGTTCTTTTTCCTTGTTAATCCTGCTTCCAAGTCCGGTCACGGCATGAAGGTCTGGAAGGCTGTCAGCTCATATCTTAATGAAAGAAACGTTGAGTACGAAGTATTCTTCAGTAAGCGTCCCGGCCACGTTCAGGAGCTTATGTACGATATATGCAGTAAGAATCTTGAGAGTGAGGGCCGCATTAATGTGGTGATTCTCGGCGGCGACGGTACTTTCAACGAGGCTATTCAGGGAGTTATTTCTTTTGACAAGGTTAATATAGGATATATTCCCACAGGTTCGAGCAATGACTTCGCGAGAGCTCTTCCCTATGTGGATGACCCGATTGAGAACGTTAAGCGAATTATTGATTGTAAGGAGCCGCTTAAGTATGACCTTGGGCGTCTTAAATATGAAGGTAAGATTTCCGAACGCTCTTCCGCTTCCTCAGGCTCTATGGCTGCCACAAGATACTTTAACGTATCCTGCGGTATCGGCTTTGACGCCGCTGTGTGCGAGGAGGCTCTCAATTCCCGCGCCAAGGACTTCCTTAATAAGTTCGGTCTTGGCAAGCTTGCTTACGGAATGATTGCGATTAAGCAGATTTTCGGCGCTAAGTTATGCGATGCGAAGCTTACTTTTGAAGACGGAGAGGTTGTGGAGATTAAGAAGTGCCGATTTGTGGTAGGCATGAACACCTGATATGAGGGCGGCGGATATAAGTTCGCTCCCAATGCGGTTCCCGACGACGGATTTCTTGATATCTGCACCGTCGGCAATATCAGCCCCTTCGGTGTTATCCTCGCTCTTCCAAGCGGCATGAAAGGTAACCACGTTAAGAAGAAACAGATTCACATATATCACGTAAAAAGCTACGAAATCACCACCGACGAGCCCCTCTGGGTGCACACCGACGGCGAAGTTCACACCAAATGCGACCATATCAGGGTTTCCGTTATACCCGGAGCACTTAATTTCTTATTCTAAATTGCAAGCCATCGCAATCCGTTGCGGTGGCTTAATTAAATGTGGAGAATTGCGCCTGTGTGTGGTAACATTATCCATATATCAATATATTCGGAGTATGATACATGATTAAGGCTTCAAGAGTGGTTCTCTCACTCATTGTTTCATTTATATACAGTCTGGCTTATGCGGTGGTGGGGCCTATGGCGGCTTCGCAGGATTTTGGTTTACATAAGTCATTTATTCTTTCTTTTGCCGTCTGCTTTCTTGTTTGTTTCATAGTGAATTATATCCTCTTTACGTTTGTTCCAAGGATTCGCTTTGATAAGGCGGATGCGCGTATTTCAGGGTTCTTTGAGAGATTTAAGCCCCGCACGCTGTTTTTGTGTACCTGGCTGTTTATCTTCTTATGCTGGGTGCCGGCGTTGCTTGTGACCTTCCCCGGGGTTCTTTCTTATGACATTATCTCGCAGTCGGGAGATGCCATAAGCGGTATTTCAAGCAATCATCATCCTGTGCTTCATACATGGCTTTTAAGCGTATTCATGAAGTTCGGCAAGGCTGTGTTCGGCACGTACGAGTCCGGGCTCGGCTTTCTCTCACTGTTACAGATGGTTGTGCTTAGCTATGCGTTTACACGATTCATCTTTACATTAAAGAAAAAGAAAGTGTCTTCTTTGTTGTTGCTGATTGTGACGCTGTTCTTCGCGCTTTGGTTTACGAATGCTGTGATGGCGGTGACTATGGTTAAGGATACTTTGCATGCGGCATTCTTTGTGCTGTTTGTGTGCCATTTCACGGAAATTGTCACGTCGGCGTCGGAGTACTTTGGGAGCCTGCGAAATCGCGTTCTTTTGCCGATAGTTGCGTTCTTCATGCTTGCGACCAGAAACAACGGATTGCATATATATCTGTTCTGCTTCGCGATTTTGTTCTTGCTTAAGATTGTAGGGGTGATTCGTTCCGGCAAGGTTAAGAAATGTGTGGTTCCCGCGTTGGTGGTTCTGATACCCGTTGTAGTTTTTAAGCTTTACTCGGGACCTTTTTTTGCCCGGCTTGGGATAGTGCAGGGCGACATTAAGGAAGCTTTCTGTGTGCCCATACAGCAGTTACAGCGCGTTGATGTTATTAATTGTGCAGAACTCACCCCCGAAGAGAAAGCGACTTTGGAATCTTACATAGTGGATGCCCCCCAGTGGATGGGCTATGACCGGCAACGCGCTTACGATCCTTTCAGCGCCGATCCCGCCAAGGGCTGGTTCTATACATATCAGTACGATCAAAGCCCCAAGGCGTTTTGGAAGTTCTACATCAAGATGGGACTTAAGTTCCCTCGCACTTATATTGAGGCGTTCCTGTCCAACACTTTGGATTTCTGGTATCCCGGCCACTACCTTTGGTCATATGTTATGTACGACGATTATCCCGCCGAAGATTTCGCGCTCTTTACCGAGCCTTTGACGCGCAGAAGCCTTGTTATGATTAAGCCTGTCGATGATTATTATCGCAGCTTGTGTCTGTCGGAATCCTGGCGTAATATTCCTGTAGTGAGGTTTTTCTTTGTGCCCGGCTTCTCGGCTTGGATGCTTTTGTACATGCTGATTTTCTCGTGGCGTAAGAAAGGCTTCTTTACGAAGGCTCTTCCGCTTTATCTTCCGCACATTGCGCAATTCGGCATTATGCTTTTGTGCCCCATAGCGTCATTTCGCTATTCGTGGCCGTTATTCCTCACAGTGCCGGTTGCTTTTATAATGATATTTGAAAAGGGCAAAGAAAATGAACTTACAAATTCCGCAGAATAAGCTTAATCGCATATATGGGTGGGCGCTGGTGCTTATCTTCGTCCTCGCTCTTATCTTTCGTGTAGTCGGCGCAGATTGGGGCATGCCTCGAAGAGATATGCATCCCGACGAAGGATTCGTATTTGAAGAAGCGTATAATTGTGCTCTCAACCATTCTTTTGAGCCTCGTATTTACTATAGGCCCAATCACGTGTCCATTAAGTTAAATACGCTTTTGTATCTCGGTATTCAGGAAGTTGTTTTTGAGACTCGGGGCTTAAGCGATTTCGCCGCCAATTATGAAGCAAATTTTGCTTTGTTTACTACCGCTTCGCGCGTACTTACTGCGCTTATCGGCTTTGGGTGTGTGGTATGGGCATTTTTAATCGCAAGATTTTTTGGAAAGAAGCAGGCTCTGCTTGCGGCTTTGCTTTTTGCGGTTTTCCCTGCTTTTATCGAGCATTCGCACTATTTAACTCCCGATATACCGCTTTTGTTCTTCCTTATGGGAGCTTTGTGGGCGGCCCTTAAATATATGGAAAAGCCTTCGATGTCCCGGCTCTTCTTTATGTCTTTTTTTACCGCTCTTGCCACATGTGAGAAGTATCCGGGGCTCTACGGATGTCTGCTCATTGCGGTTGCGGTAATTGTTACAAGAATTAAGAAGCCTTTGCTTATTGTAAGAGACGGCTTCCTGGCCATTATCTTTGTGATACTCGGAATTCTCGCGGTTTCGCCCGTTCTTATTACGGACTTTCGCGAGGTGCTCGCAGTCATGGCGGGGCAGAATCACTCGTCTCACCTTGGCGGAGACGGCCTTGACTTTAAGGGAACACTTCTCTATTATTCGAAGACCGCTTTCGTTCACATGGGCCTGATTCTTACTCTGTGCAGCTTCTACGGCATTGTAAGGTCGTTTATGAAGGGCTTTAAGAATGCGTTTATCGTATTGGTGTTTCTTCTTTATATAGTTCCGATTTCAACTCTCAGCGTTCACTGGGAACGTTATACGTTGCCTATTTATACGGCTTGTCTGTTTTATGGCGCGTTCGGCGTGCTTTACTTACTTGAGGATATGCATGGATTGCTTGAAAAGTCCAAAGTTGCATCGATAGCGGCTCTTCTGCTTCTTATTGCTCTGCCGATTGGAAGTTTGTCGGCTCAGGCTATAGCGGTTACCGGAAGTTTTCTTGCTCCCGACAGCCGTGTAGCTCTTCAGAGCACATTCGCGGAAGTCGGCATCACTGCTGATAACACTCCTCACGATTGCAACACTCCTCTCGATCCCGGAGGATTTTACGGAGCATTTATGCATTTTGAGGGCTGCGACCCCGCCACCCCCAAGTACGGTGCAGTCAATTTTGTAATGACTTCTTCCGCTCAGAGAGATTTATTCCTGGCATCCGATCAGGAAGCTTATCAGGGAATCGCCAAGTTCTACAGATTGCTTGACGAGAATTACCCTATGGCCGCATACTATCCTGTAGAGGTTCCCACGGCTCACTTTATAGAGCTTAGCAACATCTGGCACGCAGCCAGAAATGTCTGGAGATTCCTTCACGGAGGAATGAGGGGGTACGAAATCAGGCTTTATAAGCTTATACCCTGATTAATAGGAGTTTTAAATGGATAAAAAGCCCTTTTTGCCAAATCTTATCAAGGAAATGCGCGTTAAAAGCTGGATTAAGAATCTGTTTGTATTCTTTCCGGTTGTATTCTCACTGGAATTGTTTCAGACGGAGGTTTTTATCAAGGCTTGTCTTCTGACGCTTTCTTTTTGCCTTGTATCCTCTGCGGTTTATATATTGAATGACATTAACGATGTGGATAAAGACAGAAAGCACGAGGTTAAGAAGAACCGTCCTATCGCGGCCGGAATTATCTCGATGCCTGCTGCGTGGGTGACTTGTATTATATGTGTTGCTCTGGGCTTGGGGCTTAGCATATATGTGAGTCTTACGGCGTTTATCTATGTAGCCTCCTATGTTGTGATTAACATCTTTTATTCCAAGTGGCTTAAGACCGTTGCGGTTATCGACTGCTTCTGCATCGCCGCAGGCTTTGTGTTACGCGTTCTTGCCGGTGGTACCATTGTTTCGGGAGGCGTATCCAATTGGATGTTCTTAACCATCGTGGCGTTATCACTATTTATGGCTTTCGGCAAGCGTCGCGGCGAGCTTCAAAGCTACGGAACGGGCGATACCCGTGTGGTTCTTGAGGATTACGAGATTAACTTCCTTAATGGTGCGGTATTCATGTGCGCCGCGCTGGCTATGGTCTTCTACTCACTGTGGTCCATCAATCAGAAGTCTGAACTGGTATATACGGTCCCGATTGTTCTCTTTATTATGTCGAGATACTTACTGCTTGTATTTAAAGGGCACTCGGATGCCGACCCCACCACACTTATTCTTTCCGACAAGATTCTTCTTATAGTCTGCTTCCTGTGCGGATTAGTGATGATAGGGCTTTTGTACGGAACTTCATTGTTCTAAACCCGAAGTCCGACCGATATTTCTTGCGATATTAAAAGAGGATAAAGGCGTGTGCCCTTATCCTCTTATTTTATCTTGATATATTGCAATTGGCGCAGTCACCCGAGCATCCGGCGCAGGAAGACTTGCCTTTCTTGCGTGCCGCTATTATCGACCACACGGCCGCCCCGGCCAGTATCACTATTGTCACAATAATAATTATCGAAGCAGTGTTCACTGTAACTCTCCTAGAAAATCATATTGCCGATTACATTGACGAGCATACCGCATATCCATGCCACAACACACTGGAATACCACCATGAAAAGTGCATACTTTCTGCCGAGTTCCCTCTTAACTGATGCCACAGCTGCCACGCAAGGTGTGTAGAGCAGGCAGAATGTCAGTAACGCCGCCGCACTGACAGTTGACATGGCTGCAAGTACTGCAGTCTCGCTTCCGAAGAGAACGAGGAGGGTTGAAACAACGCTTTCTTTGGCCATGAAGCCTGTAATGAGGGCGGTGGAGAATCTGTAATCGCTAAAGCCCAGAGGCTTGAAAATCGGTGCGACAAAGCCTGCCACGGAGGCCAGAATACTGTCGGCGGGGTCTGCAACCGCAGTCAGTGTAAAGTCAAAGGTCTGAAGCAGCCACACAACAATCGTGGCCACGAATATAATCGTAAACGCCCTCTGTAAGAAGTCTCGAGCCTTATCCCACAACAGGTGCAATACGTTCTTGGCTCCGGGAATGCGGTAATTGGGAAGTTCCATTACGAAAGGCACCGGTTCGCCTTTAAATACGGTTTTTTTAAAAAGAAAGGCCGTCACTATGCCCACAAGTATTCCAAGCACATACAAAGCTACCATCACAAGCCACGCGCTCTTAGGGAAGAACAATGTTGCGAAGAATCCGTATATCGGAAGCTTCGCAGAACAGCTCATAAAAGGTGTGAGAAGTATCGTCATCCTACGGTCTCGCTCGGAGGGAAGAGTTCTTGCCGCCATAACGCCGGGAACCGTACATCCAAAGCCTATAAGCATCGGCACGATACTGCGGCCCGACAGACCGAGCTTACGCAACAGCTTATCCATCACGAAAGCAACTCTTGCCATATATCCCGAATCTTCAAGCATCGACAGGAATAAGAACAACGTCACGATAATCGGCACGAAGCTTACTACGCTTCCGACTCCGCCGAATATAGCATCTATCACAAGCGACTGAACCGTGCCGTTAACGTTCCATCGCACAAACGCATCCCCTACGACGCCCGCAAGGGAATCTATCAGGAACTGAAGTCCGTCCTGCATCCATGCGCCTATCACGTTAAAGGTTAAATAGAATACAAGCGCCATAATCAGTACGAAAATCGGTATGGCCGTGTACTTACCGGTAAGAAGCTTGTCAATCTTGCGGCTTCTCTCGTGTTCCTTGGACTCGGCAGGCTTAACTACCGCCCGCTCACATAGCTTCCCGATAAAAGAAAACCTCATATCCGCGATGGCTGCCTGGCGGTCGAGGCCGCGTTCTTTCTCCATGCGGCGGATAATCTGCTCTACCATGCCGGCTTCGTCGGGCGCAAGCTTCAAGGCTTTCTTAATAAGGGAGTCGCCCTCCACAAGCTTGCTTGCCGCGAATCTCACGGGAATGCCCGCTTCGGTAGCCTTGTCCTCAATAAGGTGCATGATACCGTGTAAGCATCTGTGAACCGCGCCGCCGTGGTCTTCCTTGTCGCAGAAGTCCTTACGGCCGGGGCGCTCGCAGTACTTGGCAATATGGACCGCATGCTCCACAAGCTCGCCTACGCCTTCGTTCTTAGACGCCGAAATCGGAACCACCGGTATTCCCAGTGCTTCCTCAAGGTCATTGACTCTTATGTGTCCGCCGTTACCTCTTACCTCGTCCATCATATTAAGCGCGAGCACCATGGGAACATCAAGCTCCATAAGCTGCATGGTAAGGTAAAGGTTACGCTCTATATTGGTGGCATCGACGATATTGATGATGCCTGTAGGTTTCTCATTGATAATAAACTGTCTTGATACAATCTCCTCGCTTGTATAAGGAGAAAGCGAATATATGCCGGGAAGGTCTGTAACCTCGGTGCCGGGATGCCCCTTTATGGCGCCGCTTATGCGGTCTACCGTAACTCCGGGGAAGTTGCCCACATGACGGTTGGCGCCCGTCAACTGATTGAATAACGTCGTCTTACCGCAGTTCTGATTGCCTGCAAGGGCAAAAGTAAGAAGCGTCCCCTCCGGAAGCGGATTCTCATCAGCCTTACTGTGATATCGTCCCTCTTCACCGAGTCCCGGGTGGTCGGTGTGGTTCTTAAGAGTAAGAACACCTTTGGGCTTCTCGGGCTGTGCCGCAGGCTTCTCATAAGCGTGCACACTTGTCTCATCGACTTCTATTCTCTCGGCATCCGCAAGCCTCAATGTAAGCTCGTAGCCGTGAATCATAAGCTCCATAGGGTCGCCGAGCGGCGCAAGCTTCATAGCCGTCACTTCAATGCCGGGTATTAGTCCCATGTCAAGGAAATGCTGCCTTAAGCTTCCGCTTCCTCCCACCACCGTAACGGTGGCACTTTGTCCTACAGGTAAATCTTTAAGTGTCATTTACTCTTGTCCTTTTCTACGTACGGAACTCTGGCGCTTGGCACCACCTCCGACGCGGGCGTAGTATGAATCGCCTGATCGTCAAAGAAAATATGTGCTCCGAATGCCTCCAGTACGTCTCTTTTCGAAACTCCTCCGAGGAAAAACGCCTCGTCGATACGCACATTCCATGCTCTTAACGTCCTTATTACACGTTCGTGAGCCGGTGCGCTTCTTGCGGTAACAAGTGCTGTACGAATCGGCACATTCTCCGGCGGGAATTCTTTTTGAATATTTGAAATAGTCTTTAAAAACTTGGCGAAAGGTCCCTGGGGAAGAGGCTTGTCCGCGTTCTTACGCTCGTTCTCCTCAAAGGCCTCAAGACCTTCCTTCTGATATATCATCTCGGACTCGTCGGTAAAAAGCACCGCGTCGCCGTCGAAAGCTATACGAATCTGACTGATTTCTTCCGTGGCATCATAGTCGCTGTCCACATCGTTACAGATAATACCTGCGGCTATCCCCGAATTGATGGCCGACTGCACATCATCCTCGTATGCCGAAAGAAAGAGATCCGTCTTAAATGCATTTAAATAAGGTGCCAGACTTCCGCCGCTTGAAAGCACGGCTCTGGTGATATTAAGACCGTAATACTCTATCGAATTAAACACTCTTAACGACGTGTCGGCACTGTTACGGGACATTATGATAACTTCCACCATGTCCTTGCCTTCTTTGAGCTCGTTAAGCTGCAAAAGGGCCTTTATCAGTTTAAAACCCGGGCCCGGCTTAAGGATTTCTTTCTCATGAGCTACCTGGTAGTCGCAGAAAGCCTTCACGCCTTCACGCTCAAAGATCTCGTTCTCATAAGTTAAGTCAAAAAGTGCCCTCGAGGAAACGCCCACCACGAGTCTGTTTTCAAGATTGTATGCCATAACTTCCTCCGGAGCTTACCGAAGTCTTAAGCACTCATACTTGGCATGGGTCTCAAGACAGCCCATAAGCTCATTGTATCTGTCTTCTGTCTTACCGTCTTTAATATCAAGATCCAAAGAAACCGCCATCGTATTAATCATGGAATCGGTAATGCGGGGACGAAGATGCGCAAGTATCTTAATACGCTCTTCAAAAGTCTCTGCGTCCAAGAACTCCATAAGTCCCGGGTCAAGCAGCGAATCGGTCTTTTCAAATCTGTACTGCTGTGTAACCTCCGGATATTTCTGCTTGTCCACTTCGCTCATGAACATATCGAGGGGACGCGCGTACACTCCGCCCTCGCCGTAAAGCGCTCTGTAGATTACAAGAGTCTCACGGGTCTCTGAGTGAGTGGCAAGTGTCACTATCTGGTAAAGGTTGCCTTTAAAGTGGCGATATACTTCGTTTTCTTTGGGATCGGGTCTCATTCATCCTACTTTCCGGAAAAAGAAAGCTTCACCGTCGCACCCGCAATTCCTATATCCACCGCTTCAAGGCGGGTACGGATGTCCTCTTCTTCCATTGCATTAATATATTTGGGTAAGTTAATTACCACGTTGTATTCAAGTGTACGGCCGTCGTTGCATCGCTTCGTAAGGTTGATGCCTGCGGTGGAGGCCTTGCAGTCCTTTAAAACTGCCTTTAATTCCTGTCTGTATTCAGTCTCACGCTCATCGGTTCCCTCAAAAGGACTGTGGGGCTTAGCCAAAGAATGAAGCGTGAATAAACCAAAAATCACTATAACCGCAAAGGCTAATATAAGTAATGTAAGTCCTGTCTTTCTATCCGTTGCTCTCATGATGAATACCTCCGTGAACCTTAA
>JAFYDI010000082.1 GCA_017544835.1 Lachnospiraceae bacterium
AAGCTTCGGTTTAATACCGAAGCTTTTTTTGTGTGTAGTGACAGCAAATGAGCGATATTGTGACAAATTCCGCTTTATTTTTCATTTCTTTTTTTGGCCTTGAGAGTATAATGACTTATAGGTAAAAGAATATGAAAAAGTTTGACAAGAAAATTATATCCGAAACAATCAATATGGCTTGGCCTGCTGTGGTCGAGTCGTTTTTTGCTGCTTTTGTGGCACTTGTAGATTCATATATGGTAAGCGGACTTGGCAGTAACGCGGTGGCGGCGGTGGGACTTACCACTCAGCCTAAGCTTATGGGACTGTCTATGTTTTTTGCAATAAATGTGTCCATATCCGCTTTGGTAGCCAGAAGAAGAGGCGAAGGCAGGAAGGATGATGCCAACAGGATTCTTGTAACGGCATTAACTTTTATTGTCCTTGCGGCGGCCGTTATCAGTACGCTTCTTGTTATATTTGCGGGCGACGTTATCAGATTCTGCGGCTCAAACGCCGATACTCATGATTCTGCTGTAGCCTACTATAAGATTATCATGGGTGGTATGATATTTAACTGCATCCAGATGGGTGTCAATGCATCCCAGAGAGGTGCCGGCAATACGAAGATTACCATGCGCACCAATGTTACTTCCAATCTTGTGAATATCACTTTTAACTACCTTTTGATAGGCGGTAAGTTAGGGTTCCCCGCACTCGGCGTCAGAGGTGCCGCCATAGCGACAGTAACCGGTACTGTGGTTGCCAGTATTATGAGCGTTCTTTCTTTGTTTGAGAAAGATTGTTTCGTAAGTATCCCTTTCATAGTTAAGAATAAGATTCTTCCCGCATGGGAGTCCTTTAAGTCACTTGTTAAGGTGGGGTATTCGGTTTTCTTTGAGCAGATTCTTATGCGTATAGGCTTTATGGCTACCGCAATTATGGCAGCGGATATGGGAACCGCACAGATGGCGGCCCATCAGGTCGGCATGAATATTATGAGTCTTTCTTTTTCCTTCGGAGACGGTCTTCAGGCGACGGCGGTTGCGTTAATCGGGAGAAGCCTTGGGGCAGGAGACGAAGACCTTGCAAGGGAGTATGGCCGCACCTGTCGTATGATAGGTATGGTGATTTCGGTATGTCTTGCGTTCCTTTATTTCTTCGGAGGGCGCGCACTTATGTCGGCGTTCTTCAAAGAACCTGAAATTGTATCTATCGGAGTTGGCATAACCCGTATTATAATATTGGTAGTGGTGTTCCAGGTATCGCAGGTTATCTACATGGGCTGTCTTCGAGGCGCCGGAGATACGGGCTATACCGCAATGGCATCCATTATCAGTGTTACCATTATCAGAACTGCTTTTTCATACTTATGCGGCTATGCTTTGGGGTTTGGCATAAACGGCGTATGGATGGGCATTCTTGCGGACCAGGTGTCGAGATTTTTCTTTGGCTCCATAAGGTTTAAGCAGGGAAAATGGACCAAGATTAAGATATAACGGGAGTGGTTTATGCGGCTTATACATTGTGCTGATATTCATCTTGATTCGAAGTTAAGCGCCAATTTGTCGCCTGAGAAGGCAAGAGAGCGTAAGCAGGAGATTCTTAACACCTTCGTGCGTATGATAGATTACGCGGCCGGCAATGAGGTGAGTGCGGTACTTATATGCGGTGATTTATTCGATACCGGCAATATCTCCGCGCTTGCGAAGAATACGGTTAAGGATGCCATAACAAGGCATCCGGCTATAGATTTCTATCTTCTTAAAGGCAATCACGATACGGATGCTTTTATCAATTCTTTTGAAGAAATTCCGGACAATCTGAAACTGTTTAACGATACGTGGACCGAATATGAAACGGGCGACAGCGGCAACGTGTGCATTCATGGAGTCGAGCTTGATTCGGATAACAGTCTGTCTGTTCAGAGTAATTTTTCCCCGGATTCCTTAAAGATTAATATTGTCATGCTTCACGGTCAGCAGGCGGAGTCGGTATCACGCGACAAGGCTGAGGTGATTGACCTTAAGCTGTTTAGAAATAAGGGCATCAATTATCTTGCGCTCGGTCATGTGCACGAGTATGTGAGCGCTTCGCTTGACGGCTATGCCAAGTATTGTTATCCGGGATGCCTTGAGGGTCGCGGATTTGACGAGACGGGCGAGCATGGATTTGTACTTCTTGACGTTAATGAGGAGACGGGTGCCGTTACGGACACCTTTGTTCCTTTTGCCACGAGGCATATATACGAGATTAATGCGGATGTGACCGGGCTTAACGACTCACCGTCCATGCTTGATGCGGCGCGCACGGCTGTGCGGGCTACGGACGCCGGCGATGATGATATGGTGAAGATTGTCCTTACAGGCGACGTGGATGTTGAGTGCGAGAAAGATACGGAATTTATCAGGAAGAGCATGGAAGATGATTTCTACTTCCTGAAAGTATATGACAAGACCAAGCTTAAGGTCGATCCTTCCGTGTTTATGTACGACAGTTCTTTGAAGGGAGAGTTCGTGCGCACGGTTCTTGCAAGAGAAGACATTCCGGAGGATGACAAGAGCGAGATTGTGCGCTTGGGGCTTGAAGCGTTGATGGGAGGTAAGCTTGTATGAAACTGATATCCTGTCATGTTGAAAATTTCGGTAAGCTTTCAGATGTGAATCTTTCTTTTGCGGAAGGACTTAATACATTCTGTAATGACAACGGCTGGGGCAAGAGTACGCTTGCGGCCTTTATAAGAGCGCTTTTCTATGGCTTGGAGGGCGATGGTAAGAAGGACTATATGCAGTGCGAGAGGAAGCGTTTCGCACCCTGGCAAGGCGGAGCTTTCGGCGGAAGTATCGTGTTTGAAACTCACGGTAAGACTTATTTAATGTCGAGGTTCTTTGGTGCCAAGGCGGCCGAGGACACTTTCGAACTGCGTGATTATACCACCAACCTTGAGTCGACGGATTACAGCGACAAGATAGGTGAGGAGCTGTTTCATATTAACAGCGAGTCGTTTATGCATACGGTTTTCATAAGCCAGAGCGATGCATCTTCATCCAAGGCTACCGACGATGTCAATGCTCGCATGGGCAACATTACCGACGGAATGGATTTAAACAGGTACGCCGATGCCGAGGAGATTATCAAGGATACTTTAAATGCCATGTCCGCAACCCGTAAGACCGGCGAGATAGCAAGGGACAAGGCTCTTGCGTCGGAGCTTAAGAGCCGTATCAGAAACGGTCAGGGAATCGAGGCTTCGCAGGCTGCCGTTTCAGAACGCATTAAGAAAGAGAAAGAAGAACTCGAGGCCTGTAAGCAGGAACTCTCAGCCCTTTCCGTTAAAAAGAAAGAAGCCCTTCGCCTCGAGAAACTTTTAAACGACAAGGCAGCATATGAGAAGCTGATTGAAGAATACGAGGGTAAAGAGGCTCTCCTTAAGTCAAGACGCGACCGCTTCCCGGGCAAGGTTCCCACAAGCGAGAACGGCAAGGCTTTGGAAGAGACGGCCGACAGATTAAGAGAAGCACAGGCGCTTTACGAGGGCACCCGTCTTGAAGATACGGAGGAAGCACTTTACAACACGCTTCTTAACACGTTCAAGGAAGGTGTTCCTGTCGAAGCGGATATAGACAAGATGATTGATGACGCGGAAGAGTGTGCAAGGCTTCGCGCAATTACGGAGAAGCATTCCCTTACCGAATCCGAGCGCGACAAGCTTTCCCGCTACAACAATATGTACGCTGACCCTCATGCACTTGAGGCGGGCGTCAACAACGCACTCAATGACTGGAATGACAGAAGCCGTATGCTTAATGAGGCGCGTTTCCTTGAAAGAGATTTATCGGACAAGGAATACGCTTTTGGCGAGAACGGAAGCAGGAAGGGATTTATGCTTTTCGGACTTTTGTGCATACTTGCGGGTGCGGCGTTGCTTCTTTGCGAGTTCGTACTAAAGATTGAAAGTCCCGTGAGACTTTTGTATATTGCGTTGCCGGCGTTTGCGCTGGGCGTAGTATTTCTTTTGCTGCAGGTTAAGAAGAGTCTTTCGTCGGGACAGGATAAGCGCGTGAGAGCGGCGGAGATTAATGATATCAAGGAACGTTTAAGCGAGTACAGAGATAAGTCTGCGGATATAGAAGAGAATGTGCAGAATCTTCTGTACGGCTACGGTATCGCCTATGACGAGGCGAATGTGCCCAAGGCTTTGCAGGGTATTCTGTATGACTCTTACGATTACAAGAGCCTTCTTGAAAAAGCAGGAATGGCTTCGGAATATGATTATACGAAGAAGTGCGACGAACTTTCGGCGGGAGTCAATGCGTTTTTGTACAGGTATTCCACGCAGGCCGACGAGTTAAGGCAGGTGGCGCTTCTTACGGACCTTAAAGGCAAGATTTCGCACTTTAACCTTCTTTCCAAGAAGAACCGCGACCACAGGAAAGCGTCTGAAGATGTGTCGAGACTTCGCAGTGAGTTTGAGTCGGGACTTTCTCAGTATGATGTCGATATTGCAGGTAATCTTTTTGAAAAGCTTGAAGACCTTCTTGATTCGATTACCGAATATGAGTCCGTGAAGGAACTCTTTAACGATGTTTCCGCGCGATTTGAGGCGTTTAAGAACGAGAAAAATATAGAAGAGATAATGGCGGCATCGCCTGCGGATACGGAGTCGGTGGAAGCTATTCATGATAGGGAAGAAGAACTTTCAAAACGAGCCGATGCTTTGCGTGAAGCGATTATTACCGATACGAGGACGCTTGACGATTATGCGGAAAGCTATGATTCGTGGCAGGAGGATGTGGAGACGCTTCGCGAGCTTGAGGAGTCTATAGCCTACAAGCAGCACCGACTGAAACTCATCGAGCAGACCGGCGCCATTCTTACAGAGGCCAAGGAATCCCTTACGGCGAGATACATGGAGCCCTTGCTTACAGGTTTTTCCAAGTACTACACGGCGCTTACGGGCGATACCGCGGCCGCTTACAAGATTGATGCCAACACCAACATTACAATAGAGGAAAAGGGTAAGCAGCGTAACGTTGAGGCACTCAGCTACGGTTACAGGGATTTAATCGGTTTTTGCATGCGTCTTGCCATGGCCGATGCCATGTATACGGGCGAGAAGCCTACGCTTATTATGGATGATCCCTTTGTGAACCTCGATGATAAGAAACTTATCGGAGCCGAGAAACTGTTAGAGGTTGTGGCAAGAGACTACCAGGTACTCTATCTTACCTGCAGAAGCGAGAGAAAGCTTTAAGATAAAGGTTTATATTACCGCAAAAAGGTGATATGTTAGATATGTAGTGATACACGTACTGTTTGCAAAACGGGAGGTTGTATGAGCATTTTTTCCGAAAGATTAAAAAGATTAACAAGTCCCCGCAGAAGAGAGGTATCAAGAACTTCTTATGAGAGGAGCGCTGATGCGCCCGGATTTTCTTTTGCCAAAAAGGAATCAGACTCTGAATTAAAGGGTGTCGTTGACGAGCTTAAGGACAACGCAGTTAAGAACGGCGAGGTTTTAAAGAGCTTAAGCGATAAGGTTGACGGGCTCGGAGACTTTAAGTCGATTGTGGAAGACTGCAAGAAAGAAACCAGAGACGCCATCCACACAGAGAACGTTAAGGTATATCGTAACGTTCAGGCGGTAGTGGTCGATGAAGCCGGCAAGATTAAAGAATCCGTTGAGGAATCCGGCAGGAACACAGAGGCCAAGGTTAACGCCGCGATTACTTTTTCCGTACTCGCATTCCTTATCGCGGTACTGCATTTTGCATTCGATATTTTGTGCAATCTCGGTATTTTTTAAAAATGCTTGCAAAGGTCCAAATCTTGTGATACAATTGGTACGCTGTGACTAAAAGGCACGTGTGTTTTGTGTGCAATAATGCACGCACATCCCCGTCGGTGCTTCTTTAACGCGGAAGTTGACGGAAAGCGGACACACACGGATGATTAACTAAAACGGAGGATTTTAAAATGAGCGTTATTTCAATGAAACAGTTACTTGAAGCAGGTGTTCATTTCGGACACCAGACCCGTAGATGGAACCCTAAGATGGCTCCCTACATCTTTACCGAGAGAAACGGTATCCACATCATCGACCTTCAGAAGTCTGTAGGTAAGGTTGACGAAGCTTACAATGCAATTTCCGATATCGTAGCTCAGGGCGGTACCGTACTTTTCGTAGGTACCAAGAAGCAGGCTCAGGATGCAGTTAAGACTGAAGCTGAGCGTTGCGGTATGTTCTATGTTAACGAGAGATGGCTTGGCGGTATGCTTACCAACTTCAAGACCATTCAGTCCCGTATCGCACGTTTAAAGGCTATCGAGACCATGTCTCAGGACGGCACTTTCGACGTACTCCCCAAGAAGGAAGTTATCAACATTAAGAAGGAATGGGAAAAGCTTGAGAAGAACCTCGGCGGTATCAAGGATATGAAGAGAATCCCCGACGCTATCTTCGTAGTTGACCCTAAGAAAGAGCACATCTGTGTTCAGGAAGCTCACGCACTCGGAATCACCTTACTCGGTATCGGTGACACCAACTGCGATCCTGAAGAACTTGACTATATTATTCCCGGTAATGATGACGCT
>JAFYDI010000083.1 GCA_017544835.1 Lachnospiraceae bacterium
ACACGAAATGGCAGGTCTGAAACGCCTGCCATCGGAGCAAGAATAATATTGTTCTTAAGATTTACATTACCTATAATCATAACTTCTTGGAATTCTTGGAATAAATAATCCTTAAGCCGTCCAAAGTAAGTGCGGGATCGTATACGTCAATCATCTCCGTCTCTTCGGATACAAGTCTTCCGAGCCCTCCGGTGGATACCACCTTACAGTTTGGAATACCGGCCTGTTTCTTAACTTCTCTTATAATATATTCGGTGGCACCGATCTGACCGTACATAAGGCCTGCCTGCATGGAAGAAATAGTCTCGCTTGCAAGAATCGATGCGGGTTTCTTAATCTCTATCTCTGGAAGCTTCGCGGTATCGGTCCACAAAGCCTTAGCCGAAATCTTAATACCGGGCGCCGTAATACCAACGCCGAAGCAGCCGTCTGCCGTCACAAGGTCATAAGTGGTAGCGGTACCAAAGTCAATTACCAGTACCGGTCCGCCGTACTTCTCAAAAGCGGCCACAACGTCCACTATTCTGTCCGCGCCGATTTCGCGGGGATTCTCGGTAGTAATCTTAATACCGGTCTTGGTGCCGGGGCCCACAATAATGGGCTTGATATTAAGGTACTTGGTAATCGCACCGGTCAGCGCATGCATAACCTTGGGCACTACGCTTGCGATAATTGCGCCATGAATATCCTGAATGTCGATACCGTTGTTCCTGATAAGTTCCTTAATCATAATTCCGAACTCATCGGAAGTGCGCTCAAACTTAGACATCATACGAAAAGAAGCAGCGAGTTTCTCTCCGTCATAAACACCGTAGGTAATATTGGTATTGCCTACATCCACTACTAAAATCATCTTAATCCTCCTCCACGGATGCAATGTCCTCACCAAGGACTATCACTCTGTAAAACAGATTCAAAGATTCAAACAAATCCTGTCTTGTGGCACGAATCTTGCTGACTAACAGTCCGCTTGCAATTTCGTCATACATATAGTCATCGTCGGAAGCCTGCGTGGTAATCTCAAGCTCGCCTTCCTCATCGAATCCTATCGTGATAATTCCACCCACTTCTTCTGTAAAAAGAACACATATAATATTGAGTTCCTTCTTAATCGACTCGGGTATCTTGTTAAAAGCAGGATTTAAATAATACTTGCCTTCATACCCGTTAGCGCCGCATAATACAACTTTTTCCATTAATCTAAATATCCCTTAATTCTCTTTCTTTGGCCAAAAATGCCTTAAACCTAGCCTTCGTAGCCGAGTGTTGCAGCCATGATGGCTTTAATCGAGTGCATACGGTTCTCTGCCTCGTCAAATACCTTGGAGCGTTCGGACTCGAATACTTCGTCGGTAACTTCCATGTCGGCGCGGCCGAAGCGCTCGCCCATTTCCTTGCCGATTTCGGTCTTGTGGTCGTGGAACGCGGGCAGGCAGTGTAAGAAGATTACATTGTCGGCGGCATTATCCATGGCAGCCTTATTGACCTGATAAGGTGAAAGCTCGCGAATACGCTCTTCCCATACTTCCACAGGCTCGCCCATAGATACCCACACATCGGTGTAGATAATGTTCGCATCCTTGGTACCTGCCTTAACGTCTTCGGTAAGAGTAATGCTTCCGCCGGTCTTGGCCGCAATCTCTTCGCAAGTCTTAACAAGTGTGGGGTCCGGGAAGTAGTTCTTAGACGAGCAGGCGGTAAAGTGCATACCCATCTTCGCACATGTTACCATGAGGGAATTAGCCATATTGTAGCGGGCGTCACCCATGTATGTAAGCTTAAGGCCCTTAAACGCGCCAAAGTTTTCTTTGATCGTAATAAGGTCCGCAATCATCTGCGTAGGATGGAACTCATTGGTAAGACCGTTCCACACAGGCACATCAGCCTCGCGGGCAAGCTCCTCAACGATTTCCTGACCAAAGCCTCGATATTCAATACCGTCAAACATGCGGCTTAATACGCGTGCGGTATCGGCAATACTTTCCTTCTTGCCTATCTGCGAGCTCTTAGGGTCAAGGTAAGTGGTACCCATTCCAAGGTCATGAGCCGCAACTTCAAAAGAACATCTGGTACGAGTGCTGGTCTTTTCAAATATAAGCGCCACGTTCTTGCCCCTGAATACATCATGAAGAACACCCTTCTTCTTCATATCCTTAAACTTAAGGGAAAGGTCTACAAGATACTCAATCTCTTCCGGCGTATAGTCCAAAAGCTTTAAAAAGTCACGGTTCTTTAAATTCATAGCCACACCTCTCAATTACTCATTCATTCACTTTAGCAAAATAAAGTGATACAAGGTAGATTATATACCCGCACGAAGCGAAATGTAAAGCGCTTTAATGCCCTCCGGTACATAAAAAAGGGCCACCCGTTACGGGTGACCCTCTGCATTAATCTAAAGCAATTATAAAACTTCCTTAACGGACTTAGCCAAACCTGCAATTCCCTGGATTTCCGAAGGAATAATAATCTTGGTAGCCTGTCCGTCAGCAGCCTTGGCAAATGCTTCAAGGCTTCTAAGCTTAATAACGGATTCGTCTGCGCCTGCATCCTTAATCATCTTGATACCGTCTGCGGTAGCCTGCTGAACTCGTAAGATAGCCTCAGCTTCACCTTCTGCTTCGCGAATCATCTTTTCCTTCTGAGCTTCTGCTCTAAGAATAGCTGCTGCCTTCTCAGCTTCTGCTTCGAGGATTGCGGATTCTTTCTTACCTTCTGCAACAAGGACTGTAGACTTCTTCTCACCTTCAGCCTTAAGGATAGCTTCACGTCTTTCACGCTCTGCCTTCATCTGCTTCTCCATCGCATCACGGATGGCTGCGGGAGGCATGATGTTCTTAACTTCCACACGGTTAACCTTAATGCCCCAAGGGTCGGTAGCTTCATCAAGTGTAGCACGCATCTTGGTGTTGATGGTCTCACGCGAAGTAAGTGTTTGGTCAAGTTCAAGATCACCGATAATGTTACGAAGAGTTGTAGCTGTAAGGTTCTCGATAGCGATCATGGGAGCTTCGACACCGTAGGTGAAGAGCTTGGGGTCTGTAATCTGGAAGAATACAACCGTATCAATCTGCATTGTAACGTTATCCTTGGTGATAACGGGCTGCGGAGGAAAGTCCACAACCTGTTCTTTTAACAATACTCTCTTGGCAACTCTGTCAAGGAAAGGAACCTTAAAGTGAAGACCTACGGACCATGTTCCCTGGTAAGCGCCGAGTCTTTCAATTACGAAAGCCTGTGCCTGAGGCACAATTTTGATGCAAGAGATAATAATAAGAATAAGAATTATTATCAGTGCAATTACTGCATATTTCATAGTTTTCTCCTTTGTTTGTAAAATGTTTAATTGTTATTGGGATCGAGCGATACGATAAGCTTTACGCCGTCAACCGCTCTTACTACAACCACTTTGCCGGCTTCGATGGGTGTTCCGTCAAAAGAACGTGCACTCCAGTCCATGCCGTTTACTTTAACCTGGCCGATTCCCTGAATGTTGTCAATCTCACTCATTACCACAGCCTGTTTGCCGATCATACTCTCTATGTTGGTACGTACGCGACTCTTGTTGAAATACTTAACCGCAATGGGTCTTGTAAAGTACAAAAGAACCACGGACACTATCAGGAAAACAACAACCTGAAGCCAAATGGGAAGACTTAACGCCGCAAGTACGCAGGCTACAACCGCTCCCCCGGCAAACCAGATGGTGGTAAGCCCCATTGTGACAAGCTCAACGATAATCAACAACGCAAAGATAATCAGCCAAAGCAATGTCATAGAAATTGTACCTATCATTTTTGCCCCTCCTTTTCTGATAATCCAATAGTACACTATTTTTCGCAATAAAAAAAGAGCCGTAACCGATAAGTTAGACTCTTTTATTATGCTTTTTTGATAAATTATCCACGCGTATTAAGCAATTAAACGTTTTCATCCACATTCCTGCCTGCATACTTGGTGGAATCCTGTAGCTTTAAATCTTTTTGATAAGGATTGTCTTCATTATAATATGCTATGCGCGTTGTGGTGGTGCCGCCGGATACGTAGGTTCTGCCGCACTCGGGGCAGATAGCCGTATGGATGGCCACACTTGCCTGAAGCACCTTACCGTTGTCCTGTGCCGCCTTCTTGTAAGCGTTGGAAACGTGCTCCTGTTCATGAGCCCTTACCCTGGTGGCAACCGCCGCGCTGGGAATATGCTGTGCGCTCTTAAAAGAAACCATCTCATCGGAGCCGTCCACATACTTACGCCTCTTGCAGGTCTCACACTCGCAGCTTGGGTCGCAGCGCTTCTTAATCTTCTCAGCCACTTCATCTGCGGGGCTCTTGATGCCCATGGCTTCACGCTGTTTCTTTTCCAAATCCTTTTGGTAAGGAGTCTTATTAAGTTCACTTAAATAATCGGACGCTCCCATCAAAGGGTTAAAGCCGATATTCATGCCCATAAGCGCCTCCTTTCCCAATATACATTGGTTTAAGGGTAAGAGTATTGTACAACAGGTGAATTATACATTTATTAGGAAAGGGGCGTTACGGTCATTTAGGATAATATGTTATGAGAGTTTACTGCAATCTTAACATTACAACACTGTGCGCCGGCATTGCGAGAGAAAGCTTGCCGTCGTCGAATCTGTAGCCTGCGTATTCTTTGTCCGTGATGGCTTCTGCTTTGTTAAAGTCGTTAAAGGCTCTTACATCATCGGCGGTTACAATCTTGGCCTCAAGAATCTTACTTACAGTCTCACCACAGAAATCTACGGATACATCGGAAGCATCCGCAAGGCTTAAATTGCTTACGGTAAGAGTCGTCACACCGTCCTTGACCGATGCGGAAGCAGAAACCTTGGGAATCTTCCATTCGTCGGGACCTTCGAATTCATTGTCGGAAATATATGAATCCACCGCCGTTGCACCCTGATGGTGCTTGTACATCTTAAAGATATAGAAGGTAGGAGTCTTCACCATATCGGGTCCCTGAGTCAAAAGAACGGCCTGGAGCACATTAACCATCTGCGCGATACAAGCCATCTTAACGCGCTTGCAGTGCTTATTGAAAATATCCATGGTGGCACTTGCGATAAGAGCATCACGCATAGTAGCCTGCTGATATAAGAATCCGGGGTTGGTGCCCTCTTCCACTTCATACCAGCCGCCCCACTCGTCTACGCAAAGAGCAATCTTTTCTTCGGGGTCATAATCATCGAGAACCGCTTCATTTTTCTTAATAAGGGTGTCCATGAAGACTGCCTTGTTAAGGCTCTTGTACCAGAGTTCGTCGCTGTACCCGGTGGCACTTCCCTTATTATTCCATCCATCCGGAAATACATAATGATGAAGTGTAATATAATCCATAAATCCGTGGAAAGCGCGCTGAGCGTCTTCGTAACAAGTCTCAAGCACGGTCTTGGTCCACTTGGTATCGGAAGTTCCGGGGCCTACGCATATTTTCTTGATAGGATTCTCGGGATCGTATGTGCGAAGGAAAGTCTGATAATGTCTGTAAAGGTCTGCATAATATGAAGCGCGCATATTGCCGCCGCAGCCCCAGGACTCATTACCTACTGCAAAATAATCTACTTTCCAGGGTTCTTGTCTTCCGTTCTTTTTACGAAGTTCGGTCATGGGTGAGCTTCCGGTTCCGGTCATGTACTCTACCCACTCAGACATCTCGCGGGGAGTGCCCGTTCCGAGGTTGCCGTTAATGTATGCCTTACAGCCCAGGAGCTCACAGAGTCGCATAAACTCGTGAGTACCGAAACTGTTGTCTTCGGTTACGCCGCCCCAGTTGGTGTTGACCATTTTCTTGCGGCTTTCTTTTGGGCCGATACCATCCATCCAGTGATACTCATCCGCAAAGCATCCTCCCGGCCAGCGAAGCACCGGCACATCGATCTCCTTAAGTGCTTCGATTACATCGTTTCTGATACCGTCGGTGTTGGGAATCTGGGAATCCTCACCCACAAATATTCCCTCGTAGATGCCTCGGCCGAGATGCTCACTGAAGTGGCCGTATATGTCGGGGTTGATGTAACCTATTTGTTTGTTTCTGTCTATTACTACTTTCATTATTCTTACCTTTCATTTAAGCGGAATCTCCCGTTTTGTGAAATACCAAATCGGGAGCGGAACGCTATGGCGCAAAAACGATTTTAAAGCTAATCGTTTTCGTCACAGGTGTACAATACACACCTGTGATTCCTAATATTTAACCTTTTACACCACCTAAAGTGATTCCCTTTACAAAGTATTTCTGAACAAACGGGTAAATTATGATAATCGGCAGAATACCCACAACTGCCATCGCCATACGAACGGAAGCCATAGGAATGGCACTTAAGCCGACGTTGGCGTTTTGTACATTGGAGCTTGACTGCGAAAGAAACTGTATGTTCTGCATCATTCGGTTTAGTAAGTTCTGAACCGAGTAAAGGTCCGTTCGCTTCGTAAGGTAAATATAACCGTTCATCCAGTCGTTCCAATAAGCGATACCCGCAAAAAGGGCTATGGTCGCAAGAATAGGCTTGGAAAGCGGAATTACCACACTTAAGAAAGTTCTGGTCTCGCCCGCGCCGTCAATATAGGCTGCGTCAAGAATCTCTTCGGGAATGCTTGATACAAAGTAAGACTTCATAAGCATTACGTTGAATCCGTTCATCAAGAGTCCCGGAATGAGCAGCGCCCAGAAGGAATTCTTAATGCCGAGCATGTTGGTATAGATGATGTAAGTCGGTACCAATCCTCCGTTAAAGAGCATCGAGAACACTATCAAAAACGTAATTATTTTACGTCCCGGCATATCCTTCTTGGATATCGCGTAGGCAAGTAATGTTGTGATTGTAAGCGCCAGAGCTGTTCCGAGAAGTGTCAGTACTACGGATATGCCGTAAGCATGTACTACGGAATTGCCCGTGCTAAAGATGTATTCATATGCATAAACAGACCACTTCTTGGGGAAGTATGTATATCCTGTCGCAATGAGTTCGTTATTGTCCGTGAGTGATGATGTAAACATCAGTATCATCGGGAGAAGTGCAAGCAGTGAAAAAAGAATGAGCACCGCATGCGAGAATATCTGGAATTTTTTGTCGCTTCGCATTCTTTTTCCTCCTGTTAAAATAAAGCGCTTTCGGGCTCAATCTTCTTAACCGAAAGGTTGGCCGCAAGAATCAGTATGAAACCTACAAGTGACTGATATAAACCGGCTGCGGAAGAGATACCGTAGTTACCGTCCTGCACGAGTCCTCTGTAGACATATGTATCAATAGTATTGGTAACTTTGAACAATGCTCCCTGGTTCATGGGAACCTGGTAGAAAAGCCCAAAGTCGGAATAGAAGATTCGTCCGATTGCAAGAAGCGTCATCATAATGATGGTGGGCTTAAGAAGCGGAATCGTAATCTTTGAAATCTGTCGCCACTTGCTGCAGCCGTCGATTGCCGCAGATTCGTATATTCCTCGGTCGATTCCAAGGATTGCCGAAAGATAGATGATACAGTTATAACCCGTAACCTTCCATGCGTTTACGAATACGATGATAAAGGGCCAGTATTTCTTCTCCATATACCATTGCACGGGTTCCTTGCCGAGCCACTTAAGAATCGTGTTGTTGACGAAACCGTTGTCATTGCTAAAGAAACCGAATACAAGGTAGCTTACGATTACCATCGAAATCATAAATGGTAGAAGAATGAGACACTGGTACGTCTTCTTAAGCTTTGAAGTCATCTCCGCAAGCATTATTGCAACAAACACAGCCAGTATTGTGTTGATAACTATGAATGCCAGATTATAAAGGATTGTGTTTCTTGTAATAATAAAGGCATCTTTGGTCTTAAATAAGGGTTCAAAGTTCTTAAGGCCGATAAAGTCCGATCCGAATATACCTTTCTTGGCATTGAATTTCTTAAAAGCAAGCACCAGTCCGGGAAGAGGCATGTAGTTGTTGATAAAAAGATATATAAGCCCCGGAAGTGCCATTATGTACATTGGAAGAAAACGTCTTAAGCGCTTTTTCAGTGTTTTTTTGCCTGCAACCTTTGTATCATTCTTCATGGTGAATTCCTTCTTTAAATCGGAGCCGGCCCATAAGACCGGCTCCGGATGTTAATCAATATTGTCCGAGCGAAGTGCTCCTGCACTGAGCTTTATTTAGCCCACTCGTCAAGTGCTTTCTGCTTAGCAGCCATGTACTCGTCAAGACCTGCTGCCTTAAGAGCGTCGTTAAGTTCCTTAAGACCTGCTTCAGGCTCTACGAAACCGTAGATAACCTTGCCTGCATACTCTTCGTATGCGTTCTGAAGAGAAGTGTAGATTGAAGCGTATTCGCTGTTGTCCCAGGTAAAGCCGAGAGCTTTGGACTTAACAGGGCAGTTATCGTTGAATGCTGCGGTCTGCTCACCTACGTCAACAGGGTCGCCTTCCCAAACGTGTGCTGCGTACTGGTTGGGCATAAGCCAAAGTACGTTGGGATAGTACTCGGAAGTGGTGGAATCAACGCCGGGACCCCAGTTAATGGTAGTATCTGCGTTAACTACGTATTCAACACCTTCTTCACCCCAGCAAGCCAAGTTAGCTACTACGGGATCGGTGTAAAGTGCTTCAAGTACCTGCATTGCTGCGATGGGATCTTCTGTGTTCTGGTTCATGCACCAAGGGAAAGAAGATACTGCCGAAGAGCTCATGAAAGGCTCGCCTACATCAAATACTGTCATGGGACGTCCGCATTCACCGGAAATCTGGTTTTCATATGCGGGCTTACCGCAAGCCATCATTGCCATGTATGCGCCGGACTTAATTCTTGCGGATGCACCGTTCTTGTCGGTAAGAGCATCGCCTGAAATGTAACCTGCCTGATTCCATCTGTAGAATCTGTCGCACCAGGTCTTGAAAATTTCTGATTCGTAAACGTTCTCAACCTTTAAGCTGTTTGCGGGATCAAGGAGTGAACCGTAGTAGTCACCACCTACAGGGTCAACACAGCTGCCCTGTGAAAGCATGTTGTCCTGAGTAGAGTAAACAATCTTGTCAGGGAATGCAGCGTGCATCTTGGCAAACATTTCATCAACGTCATCCCATGTGCACTTGTAGTAGCCAAGGCTGTCCTTGGTAAACTTGGAAAGGTCTACGCCTGCGCCGTCAAGGTACTCGGTACCGATACATACAGCTGCGGTCTGGATAGCGTAATCCTTAATCGGAGGAACACCGTAAAGGGTGCCGCCTACGCGACATGCATCGAAGTAATCGCTTCTTACAACGTCCTTAAGGCCTGCGCCGTAGTTGTCAAGAAGACCGTTCTCTTCAAGGTCTGCGGTGTAACCGTTGTTAACACAGGTCATGTAACCGGGTCCGCAAGTGGAGAAGAGGTCAACCTGCTCGCCTGAAGAAAGCATAAGCTTGATATCATCGCTGTATGCTGCGGAGTCGATGATGAGAAGTTCAACATCAAGTCCGAGGGTCTCTTCGGTGTAAGCGCTTAACTTCTGATTTACTCTGTCAAGACCTGCGGGAGCGCCTGTCCAGTCAAAGAAAGAAACTACAACCTTTTTATATTTACCTGTCTTTTCAGCTTCTGCCTTTCTGTCGGCAATAGCCTGCTGTGCGAGAGTTAACTCGCCATCCGCTGTAGATGTAACTGCGGAGCTTTCTGTAGAGCTCTTAGTCTCGGTCTTCTTGTCTTCGGTCTTACCGCAACCTGCAAGACATGCAACAACCATTGTCATAGCTAAGAGCATTGCCAATAACTTTTTCATAGATACCTCCTGTTTGGTAATCAACTGATAATCCGAACCAAAGAACTTACGTCTCACTTTTCGGCTCGGGATATGACCGTTTAAGGTAAAACGTTTTTCTTTGTTCGGTTTTCATTATATTGACAGTTATATAATCCGTCAATATGGCAATTTTATACAATTGATGGTCAAATGTTTGTGATTTTTTCACAGATAACGTTTTCGTATGATGCATAACGGGTGTATCGTTTTTCTTTTTGCGCATACAAAAGGGACAAAGAACATGTCTTTGTCCCCGACTTAATACATTTTAAATTGTCTTGACGGATTTTCTCTCTATAATGCTTCCCTTGATGCGGATATCCGTAATCTGCTTGCCCTTTGATAAAGGCTCCTCAATCATCTCAATAATCTTGTCTGCCGCTTTGTAACCTATCTCCTCAAGCGGAAGCGCCACGGTAGTAATCTCGGGAGTAAGAGAAGACGCAATATTCTGGTTATCGTAACCCATAATGGAAATATCTTCGCCCGGCTTAAGGCCTTTCTCGGCAAGCAGTGCATAAGCACCCGCCGCGATAGCATCTGACATACAGAACACTGCGGTAATATCCTTGTCAATCAAGGCTTTCATGCCATTGTAACCGCCCGCCTTGTTCCAGGTGGAATACTCTACGAGACTCGGGTCAAAAAGAATACCCTCCTCAAACATGGCCTTCTGAATACCGATAATACGGTTAACGGTGTGGGTATTATCATATTCACCGGCAATTACGCCAATCCTCTTATGACCCTTTGATACGAGGTACTTGGTAACATCATACCCGCCCGATACGTCGTCAAGTCTGAAGGTAGGAATCTCCTTGTCGGCCGCTATGGCATAGGACATTACAATCGGGAGATTGTTGGCGCTTACAAGCTTATTGACGGTGTGCTCGTGACCGCCCACATAGAGGATACCGTCTACATTCATGGCATCCATCTTGGCAAGTACGGGCTGAAGTGCGGACTGGAATAATGCCTCATCGTGCATCCACCTGCCGCTCCAGCGACCGAACAGTCTCATATTCTCTATGACAACATTGTAGCCATGCTCCTCACAGCAGTTCATAACGCCTTCAATCATGGACGGTGAACTGAACACGATAAGGTCCTCGGCTATAATGCCTATAGTTTTGGTAGATATTGCTCTTAAGCTTTTGGCAAGATAATTGGGGCGATACCCTGTACGCTCCACTTCGGCTCTGATCTTGGCCGACATTTCCTCGCTTACCTTATTCTTCTTGCCGTTTAAAACATTTGATACCGTTGAAATGGATACGCCACAAGATGCGGCAATGTCCTTGATGGTTACAACGGAGTCCATATTTCTTTTAGCCATACAAATCCCTCAGTATATAAAACAATGAGCCCGCCCCCAAGCGAACCCCTTAAAGTAAAACTTTTACCAAGATTGTATCATATTTTTGCAGTTTGTAAATAAATATTATAGGTTAAACGTTTCTCTATTTTCTGCGGTAGCAAAAAGCACCGCAGCCACATATGTCTTAAGCTTTCGGTGCTTTAACGCGTTTCTCTTTGGGAATGTATTTATCAAGTATTTCGTGAAGCTTATGCTCATCTATGGGCTTTCCAAGGTAATCGGTGAATCCCATTCCCTTGTACTCTTCTTCGGAGTTCTTGGTTTCATTGGCCGTAAGCGCCACAATCGGCGTCTTCTCATATTTGGCCGGGTAATCTTCTTTAATGTGATTAATCACATCAAGTCCGCTCATCTCCGGCATCAGATGATCGATAAAGATTAAGTCATAATCCTCAAGTCTTATCATCTTAAGCGCCTTCTCACCGCTTTCGGCGTAGTCGGGCACAAGACTGTAGTATTTCATAAGGCCTTTGCAGACCGAGAAATTAACCTTATTGTCATCCACCACAAGCACCTTCGCACCGGGTGCATCGAAGTATTTTTCATGAGGCTTGGGCTCTTCGAAAATCGTCTTTCTGAGCGACACCTCATCGGTAACTCCCTGTTCAACGGAAAAATAAAACGTGGAGCCGATTTCGTAAGTACTCTCAACCTTAAGCTCACTTCCCATAAGCTTTAACAGTGAAGAACAAATAGCAAGCCCGAGGCCGGTACCCTGAACATTTCTGTTATTTTCCTCGTCAACCCTCGAAAATGCCTTGCTAAGCTTGGGCAGGTCTTCTTCCTTAATACCGATGCCCGTATCGATTACAGACACGCGAAGTCGACCTTTCTTCTCGGCGGGATTGGTATACTCGAACCACATTCTGAGGGTAACGGAACCTTCCTTAGTGTATTTGATGGCGTTGGACAAAAGATTGATAATAACCTGCCTGATACGGACATCATCACCGTACAGTCTTGCGGGCATATTGGGGCTTACTTCGAGTTTGAATCCAAGTCCCTTGGCAACTGCATCCGAACGCATCATGTCGGCCACTTCATAGCTGATGGTCTTAGCGGAGTAATCCACGGGATTGATGCCCATCTTGCCCGCTTCCATCTTTGAAAGGTCCAGAATATCGTTGATTATCGTAAGAAGAATCTTGCCGCTTGCGCTGATTTCTTTGGACAGTTTAAGCGTCTCGTCTTCCTTGGTATCGTTAAGTATCATGCTGTTCTTGCCAAGCACAGCATTAAGAGGCGTACGCATCTCATGAGTCATATTCACCACAAATCGCTCACGGTCTGCCTGCTGCTCCAAAATGCGCTTGGACTTCTTGTGATTGGAAAGCGCGTACTTGTACTTCTCAATCATGATAAACGATATAAAAATCGTAAACATCGTAACATGATAGATAATCTTGGCATTGGCAAAAGAACCCGAAAGACGATATATCTGAAGTAACGTCGCAATCTGGGCAAGCACGTTGATTATAAGCACCTCAAAGGGCATAAGCGTAGTCATCGCCGCCACTATAAGGTAGATTACAATCCATACCACGATATCAAATTCACCGGTTTCTCTGTAGGAAACGCCAAGGGAAAGATTACCCCAGGCAATAAGAAAAAGAATACTTAAAAAACAGATACACTCTCCGAAATTCGTACGACGCCTTAAATTCTTCTCGCCTACGAACATCGGAAGATGATCCAAAAGAAAGATAAGAAAAAGACAGATTGCAGCCACAACTACAAGCGCCGCATACTGTGATACCACGTACTTGACGCTGTCCGATACAAATCCGAGCAAAAGAAGCGGTGCCACTATTGAGTAGAGCATCGCAAAAATGCATATTCTTTTGACGGTGCTTATCTGCACCTCCACGCATTCATCTCTGAAGTCGATATAATCTGCGCGGATTAATCTCAATCTGTCTGAAAGTTTCATTAATCCTTTTTAATACGGCCAAAGAACTCCTCGTGAGCAGCCTCATATTCGCGGTTGTATCCCGCATCGCGACCCTGATGGAGGGAAGAAATGTAGGAATGTGCAAGATTGGCAACTTCGGGGTTGGCACGCGCAATAACCGCGATACCTATGTTACTGCATACGTCGGAGATTCTCTCGATATTTGAAAGAATATCAAGGAATACCGTACCCGCATGAATATTACATGTGCCGGCTCTCAAACGTGCAAGATGATTGTCGTTAAGAGCATTGACCATATCATCCATAACCTCTTCAAGCGGCTCAATGTGACGGGCTGCCGCAACATCTCTTTTCTCAAAGGCCGATGTCGTATTATTGAAAATTCTGTTAAGCAAATCTCTTACTACCGCAAGCTCCTGAAGACCGGGATCGGAGAAAGAAATATGGTCCTCCTCCAGGCTTCGCGCGCACATCGCAAGGTTAAGCGCATGGTCGCTGAGTCTTTCAAACTCGGTCACAACCTTATAGTATTCGTCGAGAATCTTAACGTGATAATCTTCCTTAATATGCGGGGAAAGCTGTACCATGTAGTCGCTTAGTCTGTCGGTAAGTTCGTCTACGGTGTCCTCTTCCTCGTCGATTTCCTTGTACACCTCGGGGTCGTATTTCTCAATCATACCAAGGGCTTTGTTGATGCTGTGTAAGGAGATTGAAAGGCTTTCCCTGAGGATATCGTAGCAGCTTCGAAGTGCAAGTGCGGGAGTGGCAAAGAAAGCGGGGTTAAGTGCCGCAAGCTTCTCCTCGTACTTATCAACAGCCACGGGATCGTCTTTAACAATCTTTTTACTGAGTTTCTCATAAACTCCTACCATGGGAAGAAGCAAAATCGCGCATGTTAAGTTAAATACAGTATTAGTGTTGGCGATTACACCTGAGTTAACGGGCATCTCCCAAATCTTGTCAAGAAGTCCGAAAGCATGGAAAATATTGACACCGATAAGAACGAGAACCGTCTCACTTAAGTTAAACAAAATATTTACGATACCGACGCGTTTCTGATCGGCCTTGGCACCGATGGAGCACACAATAGCGGTGGTAACGCAGTCTCCGAGGTAAATACCCGTAATAACCGCATAGATGGCTTTAAAAGTTAAATCGCCCGATACTGAGAATGCCTGCAGAATACCGACAGTGGCACTGGAACTCTGAAGCACGAACGCAACGCCCGCACCGGTTAAATAGCCGACAACATGATTGTTGCCAAGTCCCGTAAAGAGGCTCTGCATAAGAGGCGTATCCGTAAGGGAACTTACTGCTCCCGTCATATTCATAAGTCCGGAAAACAAAATACCGAAGCCCATAGCGATGGTACCGATTGTATCGGAACGCTTGAACTTACAGAACATTATAAGAACTATACCGATAATAAGAGCTATCGGCGCAAGAGTCGAAGGTTTGAAAAACTGAAGCACCGAACCTGCGCTTCCGTCAATATCAAGGAGTCTGATAATCTGACCGGTAACGGTGGTACCTACATTGGCACCGATTATGATACCGAGAGACTGTCTCAAAGAAATAATACCGGCAGCCACAAGACCGGAAGTAATAACGATTGTGGCCGTCGAAGACTGAATAATAGCGGTTACCGCAACACCGAGTAAAAAGGCATTAATCGGGCTGTTGGTAACCTTCTCCATAATATTCTTAAGTGTACCTGAGGCACTTGACTTAAGGCCGCCGCTCATCATACGCATTCCGTACAGGAACATTGCAAGGCCGCCCAGTAATGTTATAGCATTAAAAAACATAGCGCTGTCTCCGTTCTCAACGAGTTTCCCCAAATACAATATAGCACAAATTTGTCAAATGTCGAATTATTTATTTTTGTTGAGAATGAAGCCAAAGAAAGCGCCCACAATGCCGCCGATAATGTGCATAAGATTGGCAACATTGTCCTTAATAAACAAGCCCTGATAGACCTCGTTGCCTATGTAAAGCAGTGCCACCACGATAAAAGTAAGCGGAATATTGCCGCCCTTGTATCCGGTAAAAGAAGCAAGAAGAATAAACGTAAACACTATACCGCTTGCCCCAAGAAGCTGAATTCCCGGGAAGAAAATAAAGTGAATCACCCCGGTAACAAAAGCCGAAATAAGCATTATTATAAACAAATCCTTAGAGCCGTACTTCTCCTCCAAAATGGGGCCGATTACCACAATAAGCATAATATTTCCGATAAAATGCTCAAAGTTGGCATGACCGAGCACATGTCCGAAGAATCTTAGATATGTAAACGGGCTTGATAACGGAGCCCTGTATACGCTGAACAAAAGAAGGTTGCTCGCACCGCCGGTAGCATAATTAATAATCAAAGTAATGGCGCATAAAAGCGTAAATCCGAGCACCAGCTTTGAATTGTTGGTTATTTTGATCTTACTCATAATTCCCCTTCCCTTAAATACGCCGCACCTTACAGTCTCGCCATTAACAGGTCGCCGTTTCTCTTAAGATATAATCTTTGTTCTTTGTAATCGGGCATGTATTCTTCCACCATGCTCCAGAAAGCCTTCGAGTGATTCATATGCCTCCTGTGGCTAAGCTCATGCACCACCACATAACGCATTACTCCCTCGGGGCAAAGCGCCAGAAGACAGTTAAAGTTAAGATTACCCTTGCTCGAGCAACTGCCCCAGCGGGTCTTCTGTGCACGAATACTCACTGTACCGTACGTTACTCCCATGAGGTCCGCATACTCTTCCACAAGAGGCATAATCATGGTACGCGCTTTCTTTTTCAAGGCTTTAAGTTCAGTGTCAGTCATGCGCTCGACTTCGGAAAGTCCTGCGTTTTTAACAAGAACCTTTTTAACGGTCTTTTCAATCCAGCCCGAGCGTGACCTTACAAATCGCCCTATCTCGGCATCCGACACAAACTTCGGCGCCTTTATCATAACAGTGCCGTCAGGCTTAACTTCCATCGAAAGTGTGCGCCTGCGGCTCTTTTCTATCGTATACTCAATTTCCATTAACCTTAGGTACTACTCCCATAAAATAAAGTGGCTCATCGCCGGTATTTACAAGGCTGTGAGTATGTCCTTCGGGACAGTAGCTTACAGAGCCTGCCATCATAGGCTCTTCCACGCCGTCGCAAATCATCTTGCCCACGCCCTTAAACACATAAACGGTCTCGGTCGAACCGATGTGTCCGTGCATTCCGATGGAGGAACCTTTCTCAAGATATCCGTTAAGAATCGTTACGGAATCGTCAATATATCTTCTGGCCACAAGGCAACCCTCGCCGCCTTTGAAATGCTCTAGTCTTTCTTCGGGAATTTTTTCAAAATCAATTTTCATGATTGTCGTCTCCTTTTGCAAAAGAAATCGTTCACGTTTCTACGCGAGATTCATTGTACCACGAATCGGTTTCTTTTGAAATATGCGAAAGGGCCGTGTCACCACGGCCCTCTTATAATCGCTATATTCTTTCTATACGAAGCTCGCCGAAGCGAACCTTGCCTGTGATGGTGCAGCGAACGCTTCCGATGCCGGGCTGGGGTTCCGCGCCGCCGTAGCTGCAATCGCCTGCAATAACACTTACACGATTGATAATCTCCCACTCTCTGGGTACGTAAAGAATTGTCTCTCCGCAGAAAGTCTTGGTTGCAATCGTCAGTTCACCGGTCGGAACGGATACGCTATCCAAGTAAGCTCTCATTTCACCGATACATGTCTTGAATCCTGCTTTTTCAAGGCAATCTGAGCGGATATACTTGGTAGTCTCGCCGAGTGCCATGTAGTGATAAACGGTCTTACTGTTACCGTCACCGCTATTTACGGGATCGGGAGTAAGTTCTTTTTTCATAGGGTCCGGAAAAATCTTCTCGTAAGCCACGTTCAAGAGTCCTGCCACAATCAGGATAATCCAGGGGCTTAAAGCCTCTATGCCGAGGGGCTTTCTGAAGATAATGGCAATTATCGCAAGCGGAAAGAAAATCGAAGAAATGTTTAAATCGATTATTGCCGCTATTACATATGCCGCAAGTAATATCGCTACGATGAGCCAGAAGCCTCCGACTCCCGCGATTGTAAAGTGAAGTGCAATTTTACCGAGTTTCCAGAGTACCAGGCCGATTGCAATGATTATAAGGCAGATGCCCGTTATCAAATTTCTGATTCTGTTGTTCATATATACTCTCCTCTATGGTGTCATGCTGTCTTTAAGCGATTTATAGTAGTTTCTGGAGCAATAGACAATCTTGTGACTGCCTCTGAATTCGACCTTGCTTGCTCCGGTTAAATTTCTTGTAATCGAGTAAACCATGCGAGTGTTAAGTATCGTCGATTTGGAGACTCTCATAAAGCTCCGCGGAAGCTTTTCTTCGAGTTCATACAGTTTAAACTTCACATCAAACTCATCTTCGGCGGTATGGGCCCTTATAATGCCGCCGTCTGTTTCAAAGAACAATACATTCTCAAGAGGGAGGAAAAACTCTGTATCGTCTTTAAAGAAGCTTATCTGTTCTCCCGTATTCGATGCTGCGGATATAAGCTTTTGAAGCTTAATGACGGATTCATCCGCCTCCCTGCATCTTATGACGACTTCACAATCATTTAGTTGTTCATCGATTTCGATTTTAACTTTAAAGTTGTTCATGGTTGTATTATACATGACGAGTCCCGATTTTAAAGGCTTTTTGACTAAGAGGTAAAAATTCACACCTAACAGGTACAAAAGTTGTCTGTTAAGTGTTTTCCTTCCTTGACGGACAGATGCCTTTGTGGGAAAATAAGTTGCAAGACGGTATATACCTTTTTGCGAAAGGTTGTATCGTTTATTTTTATTTCTACGGAGAGGAGTTCTTTTTATGGAAAAGTTTTTCAAGCTTAAGGAAAACAACACCACCGTAAGGACCGAAATCATCGCGGGCCTTACAACGTTCATGACAATGGCTTACATCATTGCTCTTAACCCAAACCTCTTAACAGGCTTCGGTTCCGAGGGCGGTAACCTTTGGAATGGCGTATTTCTTGCTACCTGTATTGCTTCCGCAATCGGTACAATCTTCATGGGCTTAGTTGCCAACAAGCCCTTTGCAATGGCACCCGGTATGGGACTTAACAGTTTCTTTGCCGTTGTAGTGACCAATATTGTTGCCATCACCGGACTTAGCTATCTTCAGTCCTTCAGAGCGGCACTTTGCATCATCTTAATCGAAGGTATTGTATTCATCATTCTTTCGGTTCTTAATGTAAGAGAAAAAATCGTTGAGGCTATTCCGCTTCCCATAAGACTCGGAATCGGACCCGCAATCGGTATGATGCTTATGAATATCGGATTTGGTTCCAACGTAGGCGTATACGGTGAAAGCGGCGAAGCTTCTTATGTTATGCGTGACTTCTTCGGCGCCCTTACCGCTAAGTCGGCCAAGGATTCCATGGGCGGTGCATTCCCCGTAATGGTTCTTACCGTTATTACCATTTTCTTTGGCTTATTCCTTATCATTGGTTTGGAGCACAAGAAAGTTAAAGGTGCGGTACTCTTTGGTATGCTCGGCGCTTCGGTTTTGTACTGGGCAGGCGAGGCATTAGTTCTTAAGGTTAATCCTTTCGAGAGCCTTAAGACAGCTTCGTTCCTTCCTCCTTTTGCCGACATGGCAGAGACCACGCTTTTCAAGCTTGATTTTGCGACCTTTGTAAGCATCGGATGGGTTACCATTACTACCTTGGTGGTTACCTTCTGTATCATCGATATGTTCGATACCATCGGAACTTTGGTAGGTACCGCAAGCCGTGCAGGTATGCTTGACAAGGACGGCAACATGCCCAAGATGCGCGAAGCTCTTTTATCCGACGCTGTCGGCACCGTAGCAGGTTCCCTTACCGGTACCTCTACCGTTACCACCTTCGTTGAGTCGGCTTCCGGCGTTGAAGCAGGCGGACGTACCGGTCTTACAGCCGTAACCACCGGTATCATGTTCCTTCTTTGCATGTTCATTGCGCCCATCGCAGGCATCATCCCCGCAGCGGCTACATCCTCCGCACTTATTTACGTAGGATTCTTAATGCTTGCCAACTTAAAAGAAATCGACTTCAAAGATCCCGCGCAGCTTATTCCCGTAGCTATCATGCTCATCGCAATGCCCATCTCCAGCTCTATCGGCCACGGCATCGGCCTTGCGCTTATCAGCTACTCCTTCATTAAGATCTGCACCGGTAAGGCCAAGGACGTATCAATTCTTACCTATGTGCTTTCAATACTGTTTATTGTTAAGTTCTTCGTAGCTTTATAATTTATTGCATAGTTAAAGCCGTCGCGGCGTGTGCTGCGGCGGCTTTTTTCTTTTTGTCCCAATACGCAAAAATCATATGACTTGGGAGCAATAACGTTGATTTAAGTCCTTTTATTGCTCCTGATTTTCTCAATATCAAAAAATATAGTGAATTGGGAGTAGTTTTTGCTAAAACTACTCCCAAACTAAATGTTTTTCCAATATAGGGACAAATTATCTTCCGCTTAAGCCCCAAAAATCTCTAAATGCTCCCAATTTAGGTTCTTTTTAGCTATAGGGAGTATTGGCATCAGAAATTAAAAAGGTCTGATTCCAATAAGTACTCTATATTTGTGTCGCCCTTGGAAAAGAAGCCTACGGCTGCAGAATCGTCATTGAAAAAAAGGTATTTGTCGGTTCCTGCATAATACTTCCTTATTTCAACGTGCAGGTGCGGACCGGTAGACCTTCCTGTGTTACCGCTCGTTGCAACCACATCTCCCGCTTTAACGCTGTCGCCTTCTTTCACCGATATATCTTTCAGGTGGTAGTAATGATATGTGGTATCATCATCTATACGAATTATCAGGAAGTTACCGGCCTGCCAATCATAACCGGCCGACTCTACAGTGCCATCACACATTGCGTGGATGTCGGTTCCTTCGGGAATTGCAATATCGTAACCCCCATGTACTATCACTTCGTCTTCGAACCTTCGCTCTTTGGGAGTGTCGGCTATATGTCCGGACTCATCATAAGCTATCGGGCGGTAGTATTTCCTGTCATCCGAAATGTTCATGGTAAGTTCGGAATCCTGCTTTGTCACAATTTTCTCTTCGCCCGTGGCAGGTTCTTCTGTTTGTGGTTCCTGAACCACTGCTTCATCAGCGGAGACATCTTCAGCGACAATTTCTTTGACTGTTTCATCATTCTCCGAAACCACCTCAGCACCACTGACATCACGCCCTTCAGCCTGTGCGTTAGGCGCTATCACAAAGCATATCACCAGAATCGCCGCAAGCAGTATCACGCCTGCGATTGTGGATATAATACCCTTCTTTTTAAATGTCATAATGTTCTTCACCCTCCGTTTTGTATCGGTTTCTCCGAAGGCTGTGGGGGCAAGACTTACGAAGCGTGACTCGGTGGAGTAATAAAGAAGCCATCTCGAATACTCCTCGCGCTTCTCTAATCCGGCGCGGCGAATTACCGCTTCGTCGCAGCTAAGCTCCATATCGAGGTTAAAGAGTTTGAACGCTACCCATGCAAGGGGGTTAACCCAGTAAGCCGCAAGAATCAGGAAAGCAATCAGCTTAAAATACACGTCTCCGCGCCTGATGTGGGTCTTCTCGTGTTCTATCACAAAGCGCATCGCATTTACGTCGCAGTCCGATGGTACATACACTCTCGGTTTAAGGAAGCCAAACGCGATGGGCGACTCTATGTAGTCGCAGCGATATAATCCCGACCCTTCTGCAAAAGAAACCGCGGTCGCTTTCTTAACCTTAATGAAATTAGCTATGCCGTAGGCTACCATCGCAAGAATACCCACTGCCCAGATTCCAAACAGAACTCCCGGCAGGATATCCCTTGCAGTAAGCGCAGCCTTAACCGGCGCATCATATTTACTATCTGCAGTACCAAACTCAAATACATACTTCTGCCCCGCAGCCACAGCGGAATTAATTGTTTCGCTTACATCCGTCTCAAAATGCGTAGTCTTAATCTTTGGAAGCTTAATACGAAGGCCTATGTCAAAAAGTGCCCTCACACCGAGGCATGCCCACAAAAGGTAGGAATATCGCTTCGGAAACTTCTTAAGAAGCAGGCGTCCCAAAATAATCGCAACTATTACTACAGACAGCGATATGTTCTTTTGCGCAAAGCTTATGAAAATCTTTGAAACAGTATTTAATATCCCTGTCATCTCACTTCTCCTTGTACTCATCTATGAGCTTCTTAAGCTCCAGCGCTTCCTCTTCGGAAATCTTCTTGCCGCCGTAAAAGGCCGCGAACATGTCAAAGAAAGAGCCCCCAAAAGTCTTGTCCACAAAGTCAACCGTCGCTTCTTTCTCAGCCTGATCCCTGCCGATAAGCACGGTAATCGTGGCATTGTTATTCTCAATATAACCTTTCTCCGCCATCTTCTTAATCATGGTGTATGTTGTGGATTTCTTCCATCCAAACGCCTTATCGCACAGCTCTACGAGCCTTCCCGAATTCACCGGCGCATTCTCCCATATCACCTGCATAAATCTGTATTCGCCTTCAAACAGCTTCTCATGTTCCATAACTCTTTATCTGCGGCTTGCGCAGCCTCCTATATTGGTCTATTGCAATCGACTTATTGTTAGTCTACTCCGATAGACCTGTTTTGTCAAGGCTCTCAATTCTTAAGATTTAATGGCTACCACTACTACACACATTTTGTGGAATACCAAAATGTGTGCGGAACTCTTCGCGTGTCGAGCATTTTAAAACTAATGCTCGACATCATGAACCTACAATACAGGTTCATGATTCCTAATAATAAAAAAACCACCACCGGCGTCGCCGGTGGCAGTAATCCCTTTTACACAAGCGAAAAGCTAGGACCATGGGTCTTCTTTCGCCGGTGTTTTCACACTCATAAGAATACCTGAGTACTCGTAGATGAACCAGTCATTTCCCTTTGACCTGAAAGTTGCATAGCGGGGATTGTCGAATCCCTCCTGCTTAACGAATACTCGCCTAAAATTGTCACCCCCCGCATATTGCGGAGCAGGGTCCTCTTTCGTAACAATTGTAAGAGGAGTTGACGGTGTATAGTTATTGGAAGGCGTAGCCCCATTTAAATACACCATCGGAAGATATTTTTTGTCAGACAGTCTTTCTCTTAAAAAGCTTACATCCATCGGTGAGAGCGGAACCGGACCTCGTAAGATGTTAATACACTCTTTGCCGGCTTCTTCGTCCTGTACAAAAATCTCGAGGGCTACAATGAACATCGCAAAGGTGTTATGAGCGTCCTTCAAGTCTAAATACGGGCACGTTTTGAATTCTTCAACCGTGGAGGGCAGCTTGTCAAAAGTATACGCTGACATATATTACCTCCCATTTACACATTTCGTGGATAAATAGTAACAGAAGGCATGTAACTTAACACTACCCGTTTAGGTAGTTTTTTCCATTTAGTTTAAATTAATTACCTCAACCTGGCACATTTTCATGGCTTCAAGAGCATTTAAATGGCTTTCAACCGTAATTCCCGCGCAGCATGAAGCATCAACCTTCACGTGAGTATTGGGCAAGAACGCGCGCACAATCATGGCGTTGGAGATTACGCAGATGTCGGTGCATACTCCCACCAGTTCAACCTCATCGTATGCGGCGGTTTCTTTTAACGTTTCGCCCAAAGAAACACTGCCGAAAACAGGCTTGTCAACGATTACGACACCGTTCTTTTCGGAAAGTGCTTTAAGTTCGGGCACAATCTCCCACCCTGCGGTATCCTTGATGCAGTGCGGAACAGGCAGATTCTTGCCTTCCTCCGTGGACATGTAATTGTCATAATGCGTATCTCTTGTAAAATAAACATCTGCGCCGCTATTTAGTGCAGCTTCAACCTTCTTAGCTATAGCAGGAATTACCTTTACCGCTTCTTCATTGGCAAGTGCCCCTGTTGTAAAGTCCACCTGCATATCCACTACTACCAATGCTTTTCTCATATAAACCTCCATAATCTCCTTAATAAATCTATTATATAGCAGACATAAAAAGAAAGCGACTCTCTTTATGGGAACCGCCCTCTCTTTATAGTATATTGGCATTTGTAAATTGGTAACCGTAAGTATTTTGAGAACTTGGGTTGCGACATGTGTCGCAACCGTAATGAAGTCGGGTAAAAAGGGAATAAGCCCGGCTCCTGTTCCCAAGATTGTTAGTTTGAGTTGGAAGCATGTCTGATGATCTGCCTCACTTATGCTTTTAGCAGTAAAAGCACGTTACTCCGAAGCCGGAGGGGCCTCGGAAAGGAGTTATGGGTTGGGTTAGTGTTTGCTAACTTGCATATATAAATATAGTTAGTTTCCGCTAACTTGTCAATAGGTTTTTTTATTTCTTTTTTATTGATTGTCGATGTATTGCGATGCTATACTGTTTTTAAGGCATTATGGGAACAAATAATCCGGAGGTTTGACAAAATGCAAGAATCAGGTGAAATGTACTTAGAAACCATACTTGTTCTTTCGAAGAAGAACGCTGTTGTTCGTTCCATCGACATTTGTGAAGAAATGGGCTACTCAAAGCCTTCGGTTTCAAGAGCAATGTCGATATTAAGAAGTGGCGGCTACATCGAAATGGATGCCAAGAACTACATTACTCTTACCGATTCCGGTCGCGCCATTGCCGAGAAGATTTACGATCGCCATAAGTGCTTGTCCGCACTATTAGAGGGCATCGGCGTAGATCCCAAGACTGCTGCCGAGGATGCGTGCAAGATTGAGCATGTAATCAGTGACAAGACCTTTAAAGCAGTCAAGAAATATTTGAAGAATTAGGATGTATTCACAGTTTTTGTGTGATACGATAGATTTTCTTTCACGGAGGTACCGTTATGGTTATGTTCTTAAGATTACGCAATATCTGATAGCATGAAGCTGTTTATAAATAGTTTCATGCTTGTTTTCGTGATTAAGCATACTATTTATAAGGAGAACATTATTATGATATTTGCAGACAATTGTATAAAGAAACAGTTAAGAAACGTGTATTTTATTACAGGTACGCCTTGCGGCGGCAAGACCACGGTGTCACGGGCACTGAGCGCCAGGTACGGCATACCCGTTTACGATATCGATGAGCAGTTTCCTCATCATCTGGCTATGTCAGACCCTGAGTCGCAGCCTAACATGAACCGTAAGTTTAAGAATGCGGATGAATTCTTCGGGCGCTCCGTTTCGGAGTACAAGCAATGGCTACTTGATAATCTTCGTGAGCAGACTGATTTCATCATTCTTGATTTAATAAGGCTTTCTCAGAACGGGCCTGTCATATGCGACTGCCATCTTACGATGGATGAGATAAGACGCTTGTCGGATTCCTCGCATGCGGCGTTCATGATTACCGACCCCACGGACCTTGTGGAGACTTATTGTGACCGTCCCGACCATCAGGATTTCAGTGATTATCTTCACAGCACTTCCGATTACGAAGCTGCCAAGAAGACTGTTACCGACACCTTATATTCGCTGAATATGACTAATTATGAGGCGATTAAGAAAAGTGAGTTTTTCTGGGTTGAGCGGGATATGTCCCGCAGCGTTTCGGATACCGTCGCGTTGGTTGAGGAGCATTTCGGCTGGAGACTTCTTAATAATTTCGAGATTAAGAAGGTTGAGAAGGATTCGGAGTTTGCGAAAGAGTTTTTATCTTTCGTGGAAAATTGCTCGTGGGTTGAAGTTCGCGACCACCTTGCAGGTCTTATTCGCAATTGGGAGTTTACCGATTGGGAGGCGATGTTTGCGGCGGTTGAAGACGGTAAGATTGTGGGAATGGCTTCGGTTCTTAAGACTGATTACTACCCGCTTCCTAAGATTACACCTTGGGTATCTTCCATATTCGTATCTGAAAGTCATCGTGGGCTTCGCATAAGCGGTAAGCTCATTGATTACGCCAATGATTATCTGCGCGGGCTTGGATTTCGCCGTAGCTACATCCCCTCGGAATTTACGGGGCTTTACGAACACTACGGATATCACTACGTTAAGGAAATCGAGAATTACGGCGGACACACGGATCACTTGTATGTAAAGGAAATTTAGTTTTCTTGTTAAAAATTTTAACCTCTGTCTCGGCGAGACAGAGGTTATTTTATTTAATGGCTATGTCGTCAAAGTATGACTATGCCGTCAAGGTAACTTGTGAAAACGAGGTCCCTCTTCTCCTATGACTCCGCTTGGAGCAAATCCGCACTTTTCAAGGACTCTCTGCGATTTTTTGTTATCAGGCTCGGTCTCTGCTTCAACTCTGCCGACTCCGGGTTGCCTCAGCGCCCACGCCACAGCAGCTTCTACCGCTTCAGTCGCATATCCTTGTCCTTGGTATTCTTCCGTAATACCATAGCCGATTTCAACAGAACCGTCCGCGTTAAATCCCTTGAAACAGAGGTCTCCGATATGAGTACCGTCTTTAAGTTCAATCATCCAGATAGCATACCAGTTCCATTCTTCCGGATGGTCAAGGCAGCCTTGAAGCATTTCTTTGTATGCCTGTATCAAGATTTCATCCGTCTGCCCCGCAATATGAGCCGTCATCTCCTGTTCGGACGCAACGTGTATCGTCAGACGATTTGTCTCTATTATCGGTCTATGGTTTTCTCTTTTCAGAACCATGTTGCAGCGGTCCCAGAGTTCGTCTTTGTAAGCGAAGGCTTGGGGTGTGGTCTTACGCTCCGTGAAGCCAGCTTTTTCATAGCAACGTTTGGCTCTGGCATTCTCAGGGAATACGTTTAAGTGAAGCGCTTGAGTGTCGAGGTTCTTAAAAGCCTGGTCAGCCGCGAGTCGGAGCATCTTACGTGCCGTTCCCTTGCCCCTGCGCTCAGGGTCCACGACGATGAACTTAAGCATACCTTCTTTGGTCTCTTGATTGTATGAATATATGAAGAAGCCTACTGCGGTGTCGCTGTCATCGGTTGCGACATACGGCGTGTCGCCAAAGTTTCGGTTACCTTCTTTTAACGTGGCTTCGAAATTCTCGTAATCGAGCGGATAGCTGAATCTGTTCGCACTCCAGAATGCATGAGTTCGCTCGTCGGTTATCCAGGTTTTTATTGTGTCAAAGTCCTTGTCGGACTCAAATAATCGCAATTTCATAACTGTAACCCCCCAAGTTGCTTGTAATGCTCCATTGTGCCCCCTAATGCTGTATTTAACATATTCCTAATTCTATCATAATATTGGTACTGTGTATCATAAATAATAAGCAATAGCGGGCCTGATTGCCATTTTCCGGGCGAATTGACCCGCTATTCATTCTGTTGATGTGGATGTCGACGAAATCCCGATTGGGCGGGATTGGTGAAGTTGCCTGCTTTTATGCGGCTTCGCCGTTAAGAATCTTTTCCATGTTGTTAACTACGTATTCCTGTGCTTCCTTGCCAAACATTACAGAAATGTAGCTTCTTCCGCCGAGGCCCGATTCTACGCGCCTGTTGGAAAGGCCAAGTTCTTTGCCTTTTTCGGTAACTGATTTGTAGTTAACTTCGAGGTCTTTGTCGTATGCTTCTTCAAGATAGCCTTCAAGCACAAGCCAGTTTAAGATTGTAGCAGCCTTTACGGGCTTGAATTCGTCGGTTTCTGCGCAGGCGTACATGTCTTTTATGAAATGCGTGACCGTGGTTTTTCCTTTGAACTTGAAATTGTCGACAATTTCAGGCGGGAAGCCAATGGGGCGGGTGTCGCGGGGCTTCTTGGGAGTTGTTGCTGTAGTCTGAGTGGGGGCTACAAACTGCATGTTCTGTGTGTGCTGTGGGCTCAACGCCTCAAATGTGAGTTTTTCCTGAAGGACTTCTTTGACCGTGAACATGGTTCTGATTACCTCCGGGCGGTTTAAGATGCTGCCTTCTTCGGTCTCATCGCCTGTGAGCGGGTCGAGGCCCATTGCGATGTTGATTACATGGTTAAGCGCTGTTTCGATTTGTTCTTTTTGTGTCATAGTGTCTTTCTCCTTTTAGTTGAATTGTTGTTGTATCGGATACTGTTATTTCAACTTGAGCCGCCATTTCGGCCGATTCAGATAAAGTCTGCAAGAATAGATTCAAGGCTTCTTGCATCGAAGGGCGCGCCGGCGGTTTCAAAGGTCAGGAACAGATTCCGTCCGAGAACGATATTGTTTCTTTCGTAAGTTCTTACTTTGGCCACTGCATTCGCAGCGTATTCAGCATCGTCCATAATTCCAAAGTGTTCAAGCACTGCCGGTTGAAGGGTGTACTTGTTAAGAAGCGTGAAATCGGGATATATTGTTCCGTATCCCCTAAGCTCCATCGGGCACTCATACTTGTACGGAATTTCAAGAAGCCTTAGCTTATCAGCAATCATCTTCTCTGACTTCGACCTCACCCGCTCGCCCGCTTCGGTATAAATTTCCGGATCGCCGTCTTTAAAGTCTTTGCGCTCATAAGGTGTATCAAGCCACTCCCGAACAGCCTCTTGCCTAAGCTTAATTCTCGGATTAATCAACTGCTTTCGCGCATCGGTCAGGCTGTAGTAGACCTGTTCCAACTTAAGGCGCCCATCTTCTTGTTGAACGCATTCCAGTGCATTGAGCCGGCTTTCAGCTTCTTTTAACAGCCGCTTATCATAATCTTTCTGTGCCAGAGCTTTAATCAATTCTTCATCTTTCCTTCCTAAATACCTGCCGGTCATTCCCGATGTTCCTGCTCCTTCATCACAAATGTAGTATTGCGGTGTCTTACGCTTATAGTTGGTCCTTAACCTGCCTTTTGGTGCGGCCTTGATTTCAGCGTCCAGGATTCTGATAATTCTTTCTAGTTCATTCTTTTCCCCTTTCAGAGTTATTCTTTTCATATTAGACACCTCCTTTCTCTTTGTATTTATTCTCCCTATTGCTTCTCAAGTCCTCAGTTTTCCTCATACAAGTGCTCTTTCACACCTCGTATGACTCATCTGATTCAAGGTGTGCACTCAAATGATTTTCCGGCCTTGTCTTTTCACACCTGTCGTGGCGTTTTTGCCTCAAGGAGGGCCTTTTAATGCCCATTTTGCGCAGTCTTTCACACCTTGCTACACTTTGTTGTTATGAGGTGTGGTTTTTTTGCCTAAACAATAGGCAATATTTCACACCTTATAAAGCTAGTATTATTCAAGGTGTGAATTACAGTCTCAGCATTTCTTGTTTTCATCACACCTCGCCGACAGTTTTTATCCTGAGGTGTGCTTTTGAGTAGTAATGTGCCTTGGATTTTTCACACCTTTTAGCTTAGGTGCTGTTTAAGGTGTGATTTTGAGCAGTAATGCACCCCAGGATTTTCACACCTCTTGGCATATGTGCTGTTAAAGGTGTGATTTTGAACAATAACACGCCTCGGGATTTTCACACCTCTTGGCTTAAGCTCGGATAAGGTGTGCCCTTGCGCACAATTCGGAGTCGCCAGCGTCACACCTTGCAGCTTATATCCACAAAGAGGTGTGAATAACGGCCTCAGACATAGGACATTAATCTCAAAGCACAGCCAAAGCATGCCTTGTGCCTACAGCAATAACAACTATGTTGAACCATGCAGCAACATAATAAAACAGTCTTGAGAATTCACAGGGAAGAGTCTCCCGCATGGACCGATAAGCGGTCCGTTGAATTAACAGTATCTAGATTAGCATTGTAACATGAAATCGAAATATGTAAAGAGTAATTTTCTTAACCAGACGTCACAAGGCGGCCAAAGAAAGTCCGGCGGGCGCGAGGCAAAAAGCCCCCCGACAGCACGCCGCCTCAATATAAAGCAGCGCCCGCCGAGGGGCTTCACAGATTCAACAATCAGTGGAATGTAATGACCTTTTCGTAGTCATAGCCACGATCGGGAGTGAATGAGCGCTCCTCGAGTTCAAAGTACACTACACCGTTCTTCTTAACAGTCACAGGTGCAACTGCAACGCTGTCGCCGCCGGCAGTAACTACAGAGCTCTGCGCCAACGGATAGGCCGAAGACCTGATTAAGTCCACAACCTCTTTCGAAGGATTGGCGGGCTCGCCGAGATCATGCCATAACTTCAAGGGATTGCAGCACTCCTCATCAACAGTCTTGGTCACGAGCGTATATTCGCGGCCGTCAACAGGCAATTCAAACTCGCGCGTAAATTCCTCGCCGTCGATATTCCACACAACGCCGGCATATCCCTTTAAAGACTTCACAATCACGGAATTCTTATCCTTAAGCACGCACTCGCTGCCCTTTAACTTAAGCTTCTTGTAAAAAGCAAACGTCCAGAAAGTAGGCTTGGGAATACATCCGTGAGCCACAAGACCGAAACCGCCGTGGAAAGGAGTATACGGAACGCCCTGCTCCTCAAACACATCTCCGAAAGTCCAGTACGAATATGATTCGTTCATATCTCCGAGACGTGATAACTGCTCCGCAAGATAAGCCGCATTCAAATTCGTATCATGAATAACTCCCTTAGGCGTATACGAAGTACTGAACTCCGTAATATGAATAGGCGTACCCTTAAACTCGTCAAAAGAATCGATAATATCTCTTGATGACTGCAGATTAGCCATTCTCTCATCTGCATCCTGAAGCTTGGAATAGTCGTAATGTCCGATGTTCTCGGGAAACTCTACGCAATAGTGATGGCGCGTAACGGAATCGGGCTTCAAGCCGTTCTTCTTACAGAACTCAAGAAACTCACGAATCCACACATCGTCACGCACACCGCACACAGCAGGTCCGCCGACCTTAAACCGAGAGTCATACTCCTTAATCGCAGTAAAGGTCTCCTTGAAGAGCTTAAAATACTTCTCCATATCGGCTTTATACCAGAATCCGGGGAGGTTAGGCTCATTCCAGACCTCGATGGGCCAGTCAAGCACTTCCTCGCCATAACGACTGCGCAAGTGCTTAAGCAAAGCCACTACCATATCCGTCCAAAGCTTATAGTCCTTAGGTGGCGTGGTGTTACCCTTCCAGTAAAAAATCGTCTGCGTACCGCTTGCCATCTTGCCCGGCATAAATCCAAGCTCAAGAAAAGGCCTGATACCAAGCTCCAAATACTTATCAAATATACGATCGATATACGTATAATTGTACTCAACCTTCGTCTCGCCGTTCTCCTCGTACTCATGGTAAATCGCCACATCGTCGGAGAACAATCCGTGACCTCTGATATGCTTAAATCCAATCTCCTCCTGCGCAAGCTTTAACTCGTCAAGATACTCGGAAGTAAGCGCAAGCCCAAGTCTTCCCGTACCCACACAGAAGTCAACATTGTTGTAAAAAGAAAATCTCTTATCCTTTTCAATCTTAACTTTCATACCAATCTCTCACTTTACTTTAAATTAGCGCCCACCCGCAGGAAGGCGCCATGAAACTCAATATAGTTATCGCGGCCAAAGAACACGCGCGCGAAGCCTCTACCTCTGTCGACGGTCCTTACCCGTCTGCTGGTAGTAAGCTCTCTTATCCTTGTACATTGCTTCATCCGCAATGCCTATAATCTCTTCAATGTTGCATTCGGGATTGTCAGCCGACTTGCCGACACCCACGGACATAGTCAGATGGTTGCCGTAAGAATCGCTCCACTCCGACAAATGCTTACGAAGAAGTGCCACAACCTCCTCATCGGGGAAATTGGTAGCACGGATAATTGCCGCAAATTCATCGCCGCCCACGCGGAACACGTTACCGTAATTGCCCATCGTCATCTTAAGGCAATCTGCGGCGCCTCGTATATAATCATCTCCGGCCTGGTGACCGTATGTATCGTTAACATGCTTAAGACCGTTAACGTCCATGGAAAATACAATGACATTGTTCGGAAGCTGACCGTTAACCCGCTCTGCAATAATACTGTCAACCTCTGCCTCGTACGCATGACGATTGCCGATGCCGGTAAGCTCATCGGTCATGGCTCTGGCTCTGTATTGCTTCTCCATTTCATATGCCATCATTTCGCCTATTACTTCATGGCGGCGAATCTCGCAGTCATTGTCGTAATACGCCCTTAAAGTGGCAAAATAATCATTATGGATACCCGCATACTTAACTCTGTCCACCTTGATATCGTTAATCAAAAGACTGTACATCTCAAGCTTGTCGGCAATAATCTCCGATGCATTTATCATCGAAAGAACATATTCCGTAAGCTTTTCCGGGGCAACATCATTCTTAATCCACTTAAAAATGGGTACAACCATCTCCGCATAATCGGCGGTAAGTCCGGTACGAAAAGCACCGTTCTCCATCAGCTCGCAGACCTCTCTGACATACTCTCTCGTAGGCTCTCTGTCCGAATCGATTAAAGCCTCCGAACCAAGTACGTACAGCTTAACTATGCTCATTACACCTTCATCAAGAGAATTCTCGGGATACCTTGACACGCTCTTTCTGAAATACTCATATTCTTTCCTGCGTCCCATATAGGCGTAAGCCTGCATAAGATTACAGTCAATCATTATAAGATTTCTGGCCGGAAGGTCGCAGACGTTGGAGAAAACACGCATGGCCTCGACATACTTCTCCGCTTCCTTGGTAAGGCCGCAGCCCATGAATATATCAATGGCCTGAGACAGGCACGCGCCCATACAGAAATCGGGCACCTCGCCCAAATCCATAATCTTATTGACTATGCGCACGCACTCGGAGTAGGAATTAACCAGCGTATAGTACTCCATCTCCTTAAGATACAGGTACGGTAAATGAAGCTTCTTAAGATCTGCCTTGCCCTGAACAGTAGCTATATACATCTGATTGCACAGGTGCAAATCGTCCAGGAAAGGATTCCCTTCAAACCTGCCAAGTGCGAATCCGAAGCGCAGGAACTCACTGACGTACAAAGCCTCGCCCTCTGCGTCTTCTTTAAAAATCTCTATTGCTTCAAGGAACTCCTCCTTGGACATTTCCCTGTTGCCGTTTTTGATGTATTCGCTGATATCGTTAATGGTCATAACTGCTCCGCAACGTTTTTCTTAAAGTATACAGAATACCTATTAAAAAACCTGTTAAAACTCGATAGTCTTGGGAACACCTGCAAAAGAAGAAATAGTGGCAACCGCACTTTCAAAATAAAGAACCTCTGTATTGCCGTCATCTTCGCTGTACATTCTTCTTAAATCGGGGTAGGAATCAAGCATTGCGGTCTTAGCTTCTCTTCTCTCATCGGCGATAAGCTTACCTGCTACTCTGATCCATCTTCCGTCAGCGGCAAAAGCACAAATCTCTGCCTTGGGATTGATGTGAAGCTGCTTGGAAACTTCCTTGGACTTGCCGGTCTGAATGTAGAGCTTGCCGTCAAAAACATTGACGGTTCCGAAAGGACGAACTCTGGGCTGGTCGCCTTCAACCGTAGCAAGATAATATACTCCGCATGTTTTCAAAAATTCATATACTTCGTTCATGTTGTAACCTCCTTATTTTTATACTTAAAGTGTATCACTAATGCCTTGTGCATGCACCAATTTTTACGTCAATATCAAAAGATTTGGGCAATATACAGCACAATTTAAGCAATAAAAAACCGCCGTATCTTCATACGACGGATTTTTACTGCGATTAGCGACCTTTTCTGGGTTTCTCGGGTGTGTAATCCACGATGTCAGAAAATGATGTGCCGAGAATGTCGCAAATTCTGCACAAAACATCCATAGAAACGGTCTCGTCCTTATGGATCTTGGTCATGGTGTTGGGAGAGATGTCTGCAAGTCTTCTCAATTCTGCAGCGCTCATCTTCTCGTCGATGAGTCTCTTCCAAAGCTTGTTGTAGGAAATAGCCATTGTTTGTACCTCCGCTTTTTTATAATAAATGCGCTTTATAAACGCACTATTAACTCATCCCGGTATTGAATTGTGTGCAATTTTCGCAAAAGAAAGTGAAATTAAATTTGCCTCGCAGAATAAACGCGCAGATACGCGGAACCTAGAAAAAGCTTTTACCTATCTTTACCCAATAGAAAAAGACCTCTTGACAGGTCCGAAAGCGGAACAGTCAAAAGTATTCAGATTCGGTTTCCGAGAAAATATACGTTTGTCCCCCATAGAACAAATTCACGATTATCATATAATACTTTTTAACGAATTAAAAGTACCAAATCGAATTTAATTATAAAAAAATTGATATATCTTGTCGGAATTTGAATACATACTCCTACTAAACACCTATTAATTTCTTTACATTTCCTTGATAATTTCACTAAACGGAATAAATGGTTTAACTACTTCAGGCCTTTCGCTCAAATTCTTCTCAAGCCAGCATACGCCATACCAGTTTCCAAACTTGTACCCACATTTGGCATGTTTGCCAATCAGTTCGTATCCGAGTTTTCTATGAAACTTGATACTGTCATCAGTAACATGGGTATCTTCTTTATTATCTGTGAAAGTTACATTGGCATATACCACGTAAATATTTTGTTTTAGCAACAATTTCTCTATCTCTGCATATAAAGCGCGCCCTATTCCCGATTTTCTATAGTCTTTATCGACGTATAGCGACATCTCAACGCAATGATCGTAAGCTTCTCTTACTCTGAATCTTCCCGCATAAGTATATCCGCGCACGATTCCGTCATCGTCTTCAGCCACCAGATAGGGGTATTTTTCAAGCGTTGCCTTGATGCGTCTTTCCATCTCTTCTGCGCCCGGGGCTGTATATTCAAAAGAAATTGCCGTTTCATCCACGTATGGAGCATAAATTTCCGCAATCCTCCTCGCATCGGAAGAACCGGCTACCCTGATTTTCATGATAAATCTCCTTTATTGTCATTTTATTTTATACACAACGAATGTGGATAATTTAAAAAACGAGAAAATGCCGATTTTATGCGGTATGTAACGCTTGTTATTTTTAAGCTCACAAGTACTTTCCATAGCATCCGCATTTTGCTAAATCTCGATTTAATTTTCAACTGCATGCCGAATGCATCAATATCACGTGTGTTATTCTATCGCGCATTTCCCTCAACCAAGCCAATTATAAAACTTTTATGAATCGCTTGTATAGTCATCAATTAAATTATACAATATCTTTATGAAAAAAGCATATTTTGCAGGAGGATGTTTCTGGTGCATCACTCCCATATTTAAAATCTATAAGGCATCATCAGTTATAAGCGGTTACAGTGGCGGAGACGAAGTCAATCCCAAGTACGAAGACGTAAAGGCACAACGCACAGGGCACAGGGAGACCATTTGTGTGGAATATGATGAATCTCTCACCGACTACGAAACGCTTCTTGAAATTTATCTTGCTAATGTAGATCCTTACGATTCCGAAGGGCAATTTATAGATAAAGGCTTTTCCTACACCCTTGCAATCTATTATACCGACGAATTCCAGCGTGAAGCCGCCGAGATAGCACTTAAATCTCTTGAGGAAGAGTCAGGTCGCAAGCCGGCCATCGCCCTTGAGCCCTTTAAGTCCTTCTATCCTGCCGAAGAATACCATCAGGACTACTATTTAAAGAATCCCGAAGCCTTTGAGAAAGAGCTCGAAGAATCCGGCAGAAAGGCATACTTTAATAATTAAATCATGATTTAATCAAGGAGGTTACGCTATGACAAAGGTCAAATGGGGCGTTTTAGGTACTGCGGGCATCGCCAAAGGTGCCACAATTCCCGGAATGCTTTTGGCAGACAACTGCGAAGTCTATGCAATTGCAGGCAGAAATCCCGAGAAGGTCTCAGACTTTGTAAAACGCTTTGGATTTAAGAAGAGTTACTTAAGTTACGAAGAGCTTATTAACGATTCCGATATTGAGGCCGTATACATTCCTTTGCCCAATAATCTTCACAAAGAGTGGGTTATAAAGTCACTCAGAGCCGGCAAAAACGTTTTGTGTGAGAAGCCCCTTGCACTTAATGCCGAGGAAGCTCGCGAAATGTACGCAGTTGCAAGAGAGACGGGCAAGATTTTGATGGAAGCATACGCATATCTCCACAGTCCTTATATGGAGTCTCTTATCGCAGATGTTAAGAGCGGTCTTATAGGTGACCCGATGTATATCGACACTTCCTTCATGACCCAGGGCTACAAGGAAGACTTCCGCCTTCATAAGGAGCTTGGCGGCGGCATGATATACGATGTGGGCTGTTACTGCACCACAATGATTCTTTCGCTGATAGATTCCGATATAGACTACGTGAAATGCGTGGCAGAAATGACCGATGAAGGCGTAGATGCTTTTGCCGGAGCCATTATGGGCTTTAAGAACGGCGCCAGAGCTGCTTTTGACGTAGGAATGGTACTTGGCAAGGACTCCAATGCCCGCTTCGACAGGCTTTACGTACACGGCACCAAAGGCGACATTCATTCCATGGTTCCTTATAATGCGTCAGGCGACGTTACATACAATGTTATCTCCGAGGGGCGTCATATCACCAGAATGATCAATGTCCCTTCCAACTACACCCTTGAAGTAGCCTCCCTCGGCGAGAGCATACTGACCGGCAAGCCTCAGTTCATCACTCCCGAGTTCTCAATTAAAAACGCGGAGCTTCTCGATAAGCTTCTTAACTACATCGGCTATTAGTAAGACATCAAGACATTAAAACGGGGTCCTCTACAGGACCCCGATATCATTTGTATATATAGGCGTATCTTCTCTTGAATACTTCTTAATCTTCTTGATTACCACAATATCCACAACAATTATGTAGACAAAGAACACCACAATTGCCACCCATGAATCCACCGACAGGCAGAAATCAAAGA
>JAFYDI010000084.1 GCA_017544835.1 Lachnospiraceae bacterium
AATATGCCATGGTTCTTGCGCCCGATGACACAAGCCATACAAGAAGCACAAGCGGGATAATCAGGTAACAGTTCTTAAAGAGGAACTTCCATTTCGGCAGGTCCTCTTTTTTGAGGCCTTTTAAGCCCAATTTCTTGGCTTCAAGGTGAACGGCTATAAATATGCCTGCAAAATACAGTACCGCTGGTAATACGGCCTTTAAAGCCACCTGAGCGTAGGGTATGCTCATGTACTCCGCCATAAGGAACGCAGCCGCGCCCATAATAGGGGGCATAATCTGTCCGCCGGTAGATGCCGCAGCCTCAACCGCGCCGGCAAATTCGGGCTTGTAACCGGTCTTCTTCATCATGGGAATTGTAACGGAACCCGTGGTAACCGTGTTTCCTACCGACGAACCTGATACCATACCGCAGAGGGCCGAGCTTATAACCGCAACCTTCGCGGGACCGCCCGACGACCATCCCGCAATTCTGTTTGCAAAAGAAATAAAGAAGTTCGATATACCCGTTCTCTCAAGGAACGCACCGAATATGATAAACAGAACTATGTATGTGTAGCACACGTTGGTGGGTGTGCCGATTATTCCGTTGGTTGAATAGAAAAGCTTGTTGATGATGGCGCGAAGTGCTCTGTAAAAGTCTGCGCCGTAAGTAAACTGATTGATGAATGCATAAAGAAGCAGTGCTCCGAGCACGCAAAGTATCGGCACGCCGACACAGCGTCTGCAAAGCTCAATCATTACGAGGATTCCGATTGTACCGATAATTACCTGAAGCGGCCCGATACCGGTATTGGCCACCATCTTGATAATGGCCTTGGCACTGAACGCGAAGTAAAAGAAACAGCCTGCGCCCACAATCATCAGTACGATGTCGTACCAGGGCATGTGGTTGACACGCACGTTCTTTTTACTGACGGGGTATACGAGGAAGCCTATGATGGTGATGAACCCAAGGAACAGCGAAAGCCTCGTCTCCGGAAGTGCCGTCGAGAACAGCGTCATATAAATGCAGTAAATCGAAAACAGCGACATGAAGCTGACTATTATAGTCTTCGGGACTCCTTCCCACACGCGGGTATTGGATTCCTTGTCGTACTTCTTCATGATGTCATCAATTTCCGCCTGCGAAGTTACCTCCGCCTGTAGATTCTTGTCTGATTCATTGCTCATGTACCGATTCTCCTAAAAGAAAACGGCGGACTCTTCACAAGAATCCGCCATTGTTGCTTGTGACTAAATTATTTAACGTTATAGCCTTTTTCTGCAAAGTACTTGGCTGCACCGGGATGATAAGGTACTGACTTGATGGATGCGCCGTACTCAAGATTAACCTCGCCGTACTTGGCGTGGCTGTCTGTAAGAGATGCTGCGTTCTCGAAGATATCCTTAACGAATGCATATACTGCATCTTCGGATACGCTGTTGTTGGCAAGGATTACAGCACCTACTGCTACGGTTGTAACATCTGAAGGCATGTTGTAGGTATCTGCTGCGATAACTGCCTTAGCGTAGTAAGGTGAAGCTGTAAGAAGTGCATTCACATGCTCATCGTCAAGAGATACAAGATATACCTGCTTTGTGGTGGAAAGGTCTACCACTGCTGTAGTGGGAGCACCTGCAACCATGAATGCCGCATCAATCTTGCCATCCTTAAGAGCGTCTGCCGAATCGCCGAAGCTCTGGTATGTAGGCTCGATATCGTTCTCGGTTAAGCCGTATACACCAAGCACATCGATAGCGTTA
>JAFYDI010000085.1 GCA_017544835.1 Lachnospiraceae bacterium
CGAATCCACTCTTATAAAGAAAAAGCAAATCACGCTTATAAGCATTACAAGAAGCATGAAGCTTGTGCCGCATCTTCTGTGAAGTCTCGAAGAATGCATAACGTTCTCGACAGTTAAGGGCTTACCATGCTCAACGCAGTTGATGCACTTATGCTCCGCGCCGTGATATCTGTACACACGCTTAATATCCTTACTGATTGAAATTAATGCCACATAAGCCACAAAAATCACAATTCTGATAAGGCCTTCGAGCAATGCCTTCAAGCTGTCGTTACGAATCTCGTCCTTGAATAGTCCCGTCAAAAAGAAGGGAAGAACGATAAAAATACCGATTGCAAAACAAATCGACAAAAATGTGATAATTCCTGACAAAACCTTGTCCGCATGCCCCTTAAAGAGCTTGTTCATGGCCTTGTCGAATCTTGTCTCCTGCTCGGCTTCTTCCTCATAGAAGCTTGCCGAATAATTAAGACACTTGATACCAAGTGACAGTGAATCTATGAAATTGAAAACTCCGCGAAGGAAAGGAACGTTCTTAATAAAACCGCCCTTGGTGACACCGGTGTACTCGTCGATGTCGACCTCTATCTCGCCGTTAGCCTTACGAACGGCCACGGAGTACTTGTCTTTATTCTTCATCATAATGCCCTCAAGAACGGCCTGTCCGCCGATTCCTGAATAACGGGCCTTTTTAAGCTTTTTCTTGGCCATACCCAATTTCCTCCGAATAAACTCATTCTTAGAGAAAAAAAGGTTGAGACCGAAATCTCAACCCTTTAAGCAACGATCTTTACTTCACACCGTACTTCTTATTGAACTTCTCAATCTGTCCGTCGGTTCTTGCGGTCTTAGTCTGGCCTGTGTAGAATGAATGGCACTTGGAACAAACTTCCACGTGAATATCCTTCTTGGTAGAGCCTACTACGAAAGTGTTACCGCAGTTGCAGGTTACGGTTGCCTGATAGTACTCAGGATGAATTCCTTCTTTCATCTTTTCACCTCTTCTAAACTGTATGTTAATTGTAACGTTTTGTTCTCATCCACTGCTGCTATTCTAAACAGCTTTTACATTGTAGCACAGAGTTTTTTCAAAGGCAAGTACTTATTTAAGATTTGGGAATTCTCCCATAATTATTGATTTATGCGGTTTCTTTTTATTAAATCTGCTTATCGGCGCCGATTTCGAAATGGCACTTAACGATGCCAAGGTCCACCTTCGTAAGTCCGCCGCCTTTAGTCTCAAGAGAAACCGTCTCGTCCGCATTGTACTTAATCATAAACTTCTGCTCATTGAGTGCGGTAGGCGCAAGAAGGGCTGCCTTAACACCTTCTTTGAACCAGTCGGGAGCCGTGCCGGAAACCTCCGTTACCTGCTCATAAGTCTTAGACTTTCTGTCCTTACCCTGATCTACGCCGTAGCCGATAGCAATTGCAAGCACCACTCTCTCGCCGGGCTTTACGTCAAAAGCAACTGCCTTTCTGTTGAAAGTTCCTGTCCAGCAGGTATTAAGTCCGAGAGTCTGCGCAAAAAGCACCAGCTTCTCGCCATAATATCCCACCCTCTCATCAAGATCCGCCGTATCCTCGCCGACGCACACTATAATGCTCGGAGCACTGATTAAGCCTACCGCTCTGTATATTAGGTTGCCGTATGCCTTACCCGCATCCTCCACAAACTGAAGGTGAAGATTGCCTGCAGCATTAAGCTCATCAATCTTAGCCTTAAGCTGTGCCACTAAATCGTCTGCGATTCTTACGCTTCTGTACTTACGAACCGAATGTCTTACCAAGATTGCCTGTTTGTCTGTCATGTCCAATGTCCTTTCTCTGATTTCACCTTGTGAAATTAGTCCATACCCGGTCTTCCTCCTTCGGAAGACCAACCTCTGTCTTACCGAGCTCTATGCTCTTCATTAAGAATACCATATTTCTGGCTAGAACGCGCATAACTTGTCTTCCTTCCGCATCAACTTTTCCTTCGCCGGGTTCCCAGCCGTAAATATTGTTCCAATATTGGCTGGTGGCAACAGGCATATTGCAAAGTGTAAAGAATTTATTCAGTTCATCAAAAGTCGCCGTGCATCCCGAGCGTCTTGCGCTTACCACGCTTGCGCCCACCTTAAGGCTCTTGTCAAAATGTGTGCTGTAGAATAGTCTCTGAAGCGCCGACATAAGTGTACCGTTGGCAGAGCCGTAATATACCGGCGAACCGATTACAAGACCGTTCGCCTCCTCAAACTTCTTCGCAAGTTCATTGACAATGTCGTCAAAAACGCACTTGCCGTTCTTCCTGCAAGTCTCGCACGCAATACAGCCTCTTATGTCCATCCTTCCAAGCTGAATGTTCTCAAACTCTACATCATTCTCCGCAAACACCCCTTCCATCTCCTTAAAAGCAAGCGCAATATTGCCCTCCTGCCTGGGGCTTCCGTTAAGCATAAGTACCTTAAGTTTCTTCTCCATACCGTTACCTCATTTACAAATTAAATTGTTACCAATGTAATACTATGATGTGATTATAGCAGATTATTGGGGTTAGGTTAGGGGATAAAAGAAGATTTAATAGTCTTTTTATCTTTCTTTGGCCGGCAACTTATCCCAATAGCAAAAAAAAGTGAAATTGGGATAAGAAACCCCCCTTGAGCTTCGAGTTATGTAAACCGATTATCCTAATACGAAAAAACCTTCTGAATTGGGATAAAAAAACGCCAAAAACTTATCTCAATTTCCGATTTTTTTCATATTGGGATAAAATGCTTCTCAAACAGTTCTAAAAGGGTAAAAAATTATCCCAATTCGGATACTTTTTCCGTATTGGGATAAGCTTCTTAGAATTCACAAAAAAACAGTGATTAAGACTCTTATTCGCAATCAAAAATTGCCTTGCTCTCGAGCCTGTCGCCGTAGGTACTCTTCCAGTACTTATGCGCCTCTGACTTGTCATAGTTCTCAAGCCCTTCGGGCGTAAGTGTCATCTCAATCATGATGCTGTAGCGATTCTCGCGGGTGCTGTTGGTCTTATGAATGACCACGTCTTCCACGCCGTCAAGTTTAAGTGTCTTATTAAAAAGCGCCGTAATGTCCGGCAGAAATTTCTCGGTGTCGTTTCTGTCTTTGAATTTGGCAATGATGTAATGTTTCATGTTACGCCTCCGTGCTTGCATATTTGGAATGATATATCACTTCTTTGCCAAGGCTTTTTGCATACTCGATTTCCTTGGTCACCTGATTGCCGATGTAGCCGTCTATGTCTACAACGTAAATTGCGTCGGACATCTCTATTTTCTTGAAATGCCCCTTGGCCAAAGAAGCCGCTTCCTCTTGCGATATATCAAGCTTGTCTACATTATACACGCACTGAAGCACATTAAAATTATCATAAGCCTCAAGCTTGAATGCTACGCTCTGCATTTCCCTCTCAAAGCGCATGCTGCCGCATATTGTGACTGTCTTCATGTATCTGTTTAACCTTCTTTCAGCGTAAGAACAAATCCTTGCAGCTCCAGTTCCTTACCGGAGTCGGTTGTGAGTGTTTCAGCCGCTTGGGCTTCGATGTCATATTCGTCCTTGAATTTATCAAGAAGCTTCCTACTTCCCACATTTCGTGTATCCGCTTCGTAAAAGAACTCGGTCTTTCCGTATTTACTCTTTGCAATGTCCAGTGCTGCTTTCAGTGCCCGGTATGCGTACCCCTTGCCCCATTCGGACTTCTTAATCCATACGCCGAGTTCCGGGCAGTCTTCGTCGAGGCCGTGAACTTCGACGCTTCCCAAGAATTCTCCCGTCTCCGATAACACCGAAAGAAAAAGCATCTCTTCCCGCCCCATTTCATCGACGAATTCCTGCAATAACTCCTTCGCGGCATCAATGCTTTCAAAGGGGTCAGGCCACTGATACCTGGTTATTTCTTCATTAAACTCGGTGTAATAATCCGAGAGGTATTTCATGTCAAAAGGTTCAATCTTTATATTTCCCATGTACTATAAATCCTTTAATATTTCTGCAAAATTGCCCTTGAGAAAATGCCTGTACTCCGGGTGATCTGCAGCCTCCATGTATTCTTCGCGAATGGTTCGCACGTTCCACTCCCGCATGCGCTCGGGCATTTCTTCGTAGCGCATGATTGTGATGAGTCCTTCGCGCTCGGCTTGTAAGATAGCCTCGTAAGCATCCGGCACGAATTCAACACCTGTGACCTCTACCGGTTCACTGCTTGTGACTGCATCGGGAATCTGAAGTTCGAAGCCTGAATCGATTACGTCCGAGGCCTTGTAGATGTAGCCGGGCACCCCTTTGTAAGTCGTCTCAAGCGCGTTCGGATAATACTCCTCCAAGCGCAAGCGGCCATCCTTGCCAAAGCCGTAAGGCCCCCACTTTTTCCAAGTGCCGGTGCACTCAAAACCCGTGTCCTTGCAATATTTCTCAACTGCATTGCTTAGATATACCAACACATTCTCGCGTTTTTCGGACAGGTAAATCAACGGTACATTATGATTGGAAACCCTAGGCTCCAGCACCTTGATACCCGCCACAGATGATGCGTGATAATACATTGTAACCCCCAATACGACTAATAAATTACGCTCTTTCAGCCACGTACACTGCAAGCTCAAGCGCGATGTCAAAATGTCCTACGTCGTGCTGTGTTCCCTTAACCTGACCCTTTTCGCGTCTCTGAGTCCACTCCGGCGCATCAAGCAAATCTCCGCTTGTAAAGAACATGTAAAGGTTAACTCCTCTGAAATCGCACATAGCCTGAACCGCCGAGCCCTCCATCTCAACAGAAATGCATCCGTCTGCCTTGTGCTTCTCGAAATTACCACAGGTCTCTCTGTAAAAAGCATCTGTCGTCCAAGTCTTGCCAAGTACGTAAGGCAACTTATTCTCCCTCATGAATGCCTCAACAACATCTGAATTCTTAATCTTGATATAGTCTGAAGCGGGCGCGTAGTGGTAGGATGTTCCCTCATCTCTGTAGGCATCCGTAGGTATCATGACCTTGCCACGGGCGATTTCTTTGTCCAGGCATCCTGCACCGCCGAAGTGAATTACCTTGTCGGTATCAAGTACCGTAAGCACCTCTTCCACCGTCGCAACGCACGCGGGCGCACCAACGTATGTACGATAGAAGCCGAAGCGCTTGCCTTTATAGTTGATGGCATATACCGGTGTCATGCCCGTCGCCATCCACAGTTCGCCCACCTTTTCACAATCGTAGTTTTCTACCACAAACTGCTCGATTTTGTTGGAAAAAGTAAGGATTACCGCATCAACCTTCGGCGCGTTTTCGTTTCTGGTTAAGTTTATCTTGGCTGCTGTTTTATTGTCAAAAGAATCTGTTATCATAATTTGTCTATGTCCTCCAAATCTATCACTTTAAATCCGTTTTCTTTAAGCAGGCTCGCGAATATCCCCGAGCCGGGGATTCGTGTTCCGCTAAAGGTTCCGTCATAAATTTGATTGACTCCGCATGAGGGGCTTCGTGACTGAAGGATGGCCAGGTCGATTTCTTTTTCTTTGGCAAGCTTTAAGCACTTCTCGGCGCCCGCGCGAAATTCCTTATCCTTGCTTTCGCCGTCGGCATTAGTAACCACGCCGTTCACTATCTCGCAAGGAATCCTCGGAGTCGGCAGACCACCCGCCGTCTCCGGACACACAGGAATCACCTCGTGACCCTTCACAAACTCTATAACCTTTTCATTGTAATTGTTGCCGCCGCTATACTTGCAATTCGTACCAAGCAGGCAGGCACTTACCATGATTTTCATGTATCTTTCCTCATAATGTCATACTCATACCATTCTTCTCCCACCTGCTTAAAGCCCGCTGCCAGAAACATTGCACGACTTTGGGTGTTAAAAGAATATATCTCGGCCTTTACTTTCTCCATGCCTTTCTCGCGGGCAAGGGCTATCATGTCTGCGATGCAGCGACGGCCGATGTGGCGATTCTGATACTCTTTGCATACCACAATCGCAACCTCCGCGGAATTGCGAAGCGACACGTCACCCACCAAAACGCCCCCAAACTCAATGTAGTAGCAGTCGCCGTGCGCGCACAGATAGTCGTACATCCTATGAAGCAATTCCAGGTCGTAAGGCTCATCCCTGTTATCTACCTGCTTGCACACATCTAGGTCCTGATACCACGCCAGCGAGACCTCGTCATTGCGGTAGTAGGGAACGAGTTTAATCTCGTCATCTATAATTCGTTCTTTCATTTCTTTCGCTCATCCGTCACAAAATATTTAACCCCGGGCACCGGATGCTTTAACTCCACTCTAAAAAACTCGGGATAATACTTAATCGGGTCGTCAATATCTATCCAGCGAAGCTTCTCCGTCGCACCATCCTCAGTAAAGCTGCCTTCCCCCGGATCAAAGTCCTTTGGCACCTTCATGTAAAAGAAATACGATATCTCATAAACCAGCTTCCCGATATGAGCCCCCGAGTCACAGTAGAAATAGTTCTCGTGCACGAACCCAAGCCTCTCGACTTCCATCTTCACACCGGTTTCCTCGTACACTTCGCGCACAATCGCCTCCTCGGCAAGTTCCCCGAACTTAATGCGCCCGCCGACGGAATACAGATACTCGGGTCTCACATCGTTACTCACCATCAAAAGTTTTCCGCCCTTCATAATAATCGCTCCCACGCGAAGATTGATAATGCCTTCTTCGCAGGGCACTGACATATCTCTGTTCATTGCAATTCTCCCTAACTAAAATCGCTTCGAAAAAGCCACACTCTCGCTTTCTTCCTCAAAGCCCATCTTCTTATAGAAATTGTAAGCAGGCATATTCCTTTCCGTCAAAAGAAAGATTCCGTGGATATCCTGCCCCTTTAAATACTCCTCAACTTCTTCGAGGAATTTCTTGCCGATTCCCTGTCCCTGAAGCTTGGTTCTTACGCATAACTCATCTATAAAAAGCTCCGTCTTCTTATACCAGTGCTTCGTACGGCCAAGCGCAATCGCCTGCAAGCCGTTTTCATCTTTGTAGCCAAGTGCCAGTGAATTGAAACATCCAATCAAATCCATGATATATGCGTCGAGCTGCTCCTCGTCCGACCAGTCATCGTACCAGGGCGGCCCGGTAAAGACCGAAACAAATAATTCTTTTATGCTGTCTATGTCGTCAACAGACAATCTAACAAGTTCCATCTGTCTTCTCCTCTATGATTCCGTATCGGTTCCACTTAAGAACCGTCTCGTAACCAAGCTTCTTATACCAGTTTTCAATATGTGTAAAGTGAATCCATGAAACTTCTACGCCACGGTCTTTCAAAAGTTCCGTCGCCTGCCTCACCATCTCAAGACCGATGCCGCGCTCACGATATTCAGGAATCGTTCCCACGCAGCCGGGTCCGCCGACTCTTACGCCGTCATGCACGCCCCAGTCACCTACGTTGCAAAAAGAAACAATCTTGTCCCCGTCAAAGCCACAATATACTTCGCTGTGTTCGTTGAAATACTGCACCCAGTTATCGTCGACTTTGGCCACGGCTTCTTTGACCGTTTCTATATCACCTCGGAAAAGGCCGAAGGTAATGCCTTCCTGCGGTGTGAACGGCACGGCGATTGGTTCGGTCTTGCTAAGATCCATCGCAAGCTCCGCATACACTTCGTGCTCGTCCATATAATTCATCCGTTCTCTTTCGAAAAATCCCGGATTCATGCTTAAAAACATTATTCTGTAATCCATTTTATAACCTCGCGAGTGTAATAACCATGTCAGGCAACATTACCATTTTGCCTCTGTCATAAACTTTCTGTTGCTCCTCGGAGCGACCCACAAGCGGCGCGCCCGATGCGGAATTGTCGGATACCACCAAAAGCGCAACGCCGGGTATCTCGAAAAGTTCCCTCATTAAGTAAAAAGAAGCCGTCTCCATCTCAATCAAGTCGGTATCAAACTCCTTAATCTCATCAAGACGCGAATACTCAAGTGCCACTGTCGGAGTGCAGAATACACTTGCCTTGCGGATATCGTAGCCTTTGTCGTGACCGATTTTAATTACTTCATCGATGTACTTTTCGTCAGGATATACCTTTTCAAAGGTCACGGCATCGCGAATGGACTTGCCTTTTAAGTACACATCCGTCTGGCTGCCCGAAACAGAGTAGGAAGGAGTGCAGATGTCGCCGAGGTTGAAGCCTTCTTTTAAAGCTCCTACCGCGCCGATGAAAATCATTTTCCTAAACTTAATCTCTGCGCACAGAGCAAGGTGATCCACGAGATTTCCTGCAGAAGAACCAATCTTAATCCACGCTACCGTAAAGCCGTCGCCCTCGACCTGATAGCCGGCTATGTATGCGCCTTCTTTGAGCGTCGTAACCTTGTAGCTTGCGTCCATTCGAAGTTTGTAAGGAGTGAAGCTCGGCGCAATCACCAGCGCATCGTACTCTATGTCCTCACTTAAGCCAAATGCCTGAGCGGCCATATGCTCTGAGTTGTATTTATGAAAATTGTCTACTATTCTTTGTAATTCGGGTTTCATGTGTCTGTTACTCCGTGATTATTCTGTAATCTTTATTAAAATCCTCGTATCACAATGCTCCCAAAGCATCCCTTATTCCCATACCAAGCATTAACACAAGTAATCCCACACCATAAACAAACGGTATTCCCGTTATAATTGCAGGTAGCAAAATAAGGAGTTTCTTCCACCGCTTATCGGGTTTGTATGCCGATATCATAAATATGCTGCTTAAAAGCATCGGAATAAATCCAAACCCCAGGATTTCGATGTTTCGCTCAAACTCTGTGGTGGGTAGCATAACATCGGGATACTTGACAGTGCTACCTCCCACAATGGCACTTATGCCAAAGAAAATGACGCAGCAAACGCCGATTGCGTATATAGTTGTAGCTAAAATCTTTTTTGTTTTTTGGCTCATCTTTACTCCGTGATTTCTATAAGGTTGCCTTCGATTCCCACTATGCAGCTTTCATAGTAGCCGTCGCCGGTGGTGCGGGGGCCGCTTAGGACTTCGTAGCCGGCTTGTTTGAGAGTCGCCGTGAGTTCGTCGACTTTTTCTGTGGTGCCCACTGAAAAGGCTATGTGAATGTAACCGGTGCGGTTTACGGGCTTTGGCGCGTCCGTGAGTTCGGGCTTGTTCATGAGTTCAAGTCTGGCGCCGTCGTCAAAGGTAATAAAGTAGGATCTGAAGTCGGTGTTCTTGTTATGATAGCCTGCGTTGGAAGTGCCTCCGAGGTATTTTACGAAGAAGTCCCGGGCGGACTCCAAATCGTTTACGTACATTGCTATGTGTTCTATTTTCATGTGAGATTATGCCTCCGTGGGACGCTTATAGATGTTTCTCCATAAGGAGAAATGTTCCCTTGCGCCAGTGAGCGGAGCCGACTTCCGTGTAGCCGTTGCGCCTGTATAGTTTAAGTGCGAAGGGGTTCTCAGTGAAGACATCGAGTCTGATTGATTCTGTTCCTGCTGCTTTAAGGGTGGTCTCTATGTGATTGAGTGTTTCTCGCGCCACGCCTCGGTTCTGATACTTAGGGTTAACGCACAGTCTGTGAATTATTGAGTAGTCACTGTCGGGATATTCCCAGGCGCCGTTAGCGTACTGCTCGTCTGTTTCCTTGTTGATTGCGTATACTACTGCTATTTCATCATCAATCGTACCGACGTAAAGAGTTTTCTTTATGATATCACTCAGGAAGTCTTCCCTCGTAGGATAAATGACGTCCCATTGATGGATGTTGTTGCATTCCATTTCCGCGATGGCGGAAGCAATTAATTCACAGATTGAGTCGATATCGTTTTCTTCTGCCAACCTATAGTTCATGTATTTTAATACTCTCCCAAATTCTTATCTTGCGATTGAATACATCTGAATATTTTCTTTGAAGGTCTCGCTATACATTTCTTTGATAAGCTTGCCTCCGTTATTCTTGATTGTACCGGCGGATGCGGGGTTTTCTTTGTCACAGGACACGAAAACTTCGTTGATTCCTATAGTGTTGCACACCTCAACCGCTGCATTAAGCATGTCGGTCGCGTAGTGCTTACGCCTCTCGGTGGGGCGCACGGAATAGCCGATGTGCCCACCTTCTTCTCTCAGAAAATCGCTGAGTGCAAGGCGGATATTAATCATACCCACTATTCGGTCATCCGCTTCGCGCACGTAGAAATATGTAAGTGCGGGCACTCTGGGCTTCTCTACGTTGGCAATGTCAATGTCTTTGCGAACTTTGATAAGCCACTCCTCATAGGTGGATTCTCTTAAGAATCTGTCGAGGGCGCCGCTTCCGTTAATTTCGGAATTGTATTCGTAGAATTCCCGGATGTATTCTGTTGCTTTTTCTTTGTACTCGAGTGTCGGAAATACTAATTTCATGGTGTCTCCGTTTGCATTTGAATTAAAGTTTATATTGCATGAAGTTGCCGTTGTGGACGAAGCCGTAAGCAGTATAGAGCTTTACGCCCATGTCGGATGCCGTGATGTGGACTGCGCCGCAGCCGTAAGCTCTTGCTTCTTCGACTACGCGGTGAAGGAGTTCTTTGGCAATGCCCATGCGACGATAGTTTGGATTAGTAAACATGCTGGAGAGAAGTCCGAGTTTTCCACTGGGGCAGCTGAAATACGGGGGCTTTTCCACAAATGACATGCCACTTGTGCCTATTATTTTGTCGCCGTCAAGAGCCAGCCACGACACAAAAGTGCCGTCTGCCATGTGGCGGTGATAGAAGTCTTTTAGTGCGGGAACCAGGTCTATGTCCTCTGTCGCGCCTTCTTCTCTGAGCTGGGTAATGCGCATCTTTATGAAAGTATCAAGATCTGCTTCCGTGAGTTTTCTGTAGGTGATTTCCATGATAGCTCTCCTTGTCTTCTCTCTATTTATTCTTTGAGTCTTCGAGAATGGTCTTGACTAACTGCCAGGCGATGCCGCCTTCTCTAAGCTTAGCGGGCGCGTCTTCAAGCTTAAACCACTCGACGGAATCGACTTCGCCGGATAAGTGGAAATCTTTCTTTTGCACCGTTGCCTTGTAACCAAGCATCAGCATTTCTTTCTTCGGGTAGGGGTAGCTCTTGATGAATTCAAGCTTTTCCACGTCCTGACCGATTTCTTCTTTGACCTCGCGGATGACGGTGTCCTCGGCGGACTCGCCAAGCTTCATGATGCCCGCCACGCACACGTAATTAGTGGTGGATACGTAGTTCTGCCTGAGAAGTGCTACCTCCCCCTGCTCATTCACAACAGCTGTAATGATGCTGGTGGTAAACATATCCCAAAGGGGCACGTTGCAGTGCTCGCAGTAGGGAATGAGGCCTTCGTCGCCGATTTCTTTGTCCACTAGCTTGGTCCCGCAGTGGGGGCAGTATGTAAAGTGCATGATTACCTCCTAAGCGCCTTTTTGACGGCGTCTTCGATTTTCTTAAGGATTATCGCCGAGAGTAGTCCGAAGATGAATACCACGACCACGTACAGCGCGTTGTTCTTTATGTAATAAAGGGGCTTGAGTTCGTCCGCAAAGGAAAATGCGAACAGTTCCGCGTAAAGTCCGTGAATCAGGTAGAATTCAAGCGTAACAGTCCCCATAAATGCAAGAAATCTGTTGCCGATTTTAAGCTTCAGTCCGATTAAAAATACGTAGAATACCACCGATGCGGCATACAGTTCTTCCGTTATGAGGCATACGATGCGCCGCCAAACCTTATCGGGTGCGTCCCAGTATTCGCCGTAATACGAGAATACGCCGGTAGCATATGTTCGCAGTATGTCAAAAGCAACCATGGCTATGAGCCCGAATATCAGGTATTTGACGTAGTTTCTTTTGACATGGGCAACTATTTGTTCTTCATACATTGCAAAAAGAATGCCCACCGCAAAAGGATCCACCGAGTTATACCACCACTCGCCGCACATCCACCAGTCGTTGTGGTCAAGAAACACGCCAATGAGCTGGTAGACAGTCGTAAAAAGAATTACTATCGCAAGCGCGGTTCTTTCTTTTTTGCAAAAGCGGAATGCCAGGTAGAAACACAGGTAAAAGAAGGGAATCGCTACCACGTACCAGCCGTTGGGATTGCAAAGCTTAAGCCCGGTAAGATACCACACAACCCTCATGCCGCGAAGGTTCTCGCCGAGGAAATATCTCGGTATCAGGAATATCAGTGATACTGCGTAACCGATTAGAATTATGGGAAGTATTCGATGTCTGATGAAATGATTCTGCAGATAGTTTTCTTTGGTCTTAAGGCTCTTGTAAAGCCCGTAACCTGTGGCAAACGTAAAGAACGACACGAACACAAATCCCATCGGCACGAAGAAATCAAGCCCCGGATAATAATATCTCTTGTCTATCCACGACGCGCTCGTATTCTGCCCACAGTGATGCAGCATGATGCAGATGGCTATGAACCCTTGCAATGCCTTCATTTGTCTTAACGAAAACGCTTCGTCGTTCCACTCGCCTTTTTTGCTTAGTTTCGCGCCCCATAACAGTGCTATAAGAAGCAGCGGATATACTGCGTAGATCATTGTACTCCCCTATTTACGCCGATGCAGACTTATCGCTCATGCATCTTTGCGAATTATTCCCTATAAGTATACCATTTCATGCGTCTCAGTGGTCCGAAAAAATGCCCCGTTGACTAAACTCATGCGTCGTCGGTTTCTTAGTCACCCTTTTCTCGATTTTAGGTTTACATAACTATACAATTATTATATTGGAGCGCCCAAGTTGTTGTGTTTTTGAGGCGTTTTCGCAACAGAATGAATGTAAGCATTGACTAAAACCAGTCAACATTGCCAGCTTAGTCAAAAAACCGATTTCGCCACCTCTACACGGACCATAGTATTCTCTTATTTATCCGAGTTTAAAAAGAAACCGCTTCTGCCCGCCGTCATCAAGAACTATCTCGCCACCCATTGCGGTGTAAAAAGCAATCGCGCCTGCGTTCTGCGAGTTAACCGACAGCACAAAACTATCAAAGCCCTTAGCCTTAACCTCATCCTTTGCAATATCGATAAACCGTCTGCCGATGCCCCTCCGCTGATAATCCTTTCGGATATAAAGAAGCCCCACCTCTTGGTCGTACTCCTCATATAGCTTGTAAGGCTTACCTACAGTCATAAAGCCCACAATTTCTCCGGCAACTTCTGCCACATATAGCTCAATCTCCGGATTTGCTACGATTCCGCGGAAAATCTCCTCATTCTTCTTAACATCGTACCCGTCAAGCTTTTCCTGCGGATAGATTCCCGCATAAGTCGTATTCCAGACGGCCCTTTTTAATTCAGATAAGGCTAGGCAATCCTGAGTAACGGCCTTGCGAAAGACGATACCATCGTAATCCATATTCGTCCTCATCACTTCAGTTTCATTCTCATCAAAACGGTTTCACCGTCGTTTTCAAGTTCTTCGAAGCCCATTCTTTGATACAGTGCATATCCGATGCTCATAACCGCGGGCTTTGTGGTAAATCTTACCTCGGCAAAAGAAAGCTCCCTGCACTTATCAAGCATAGCATTAAGCATCACACGCGCGTAGCCTCTGCCACGATACTCCGGCTTAATATAAAGCCTTTTGGCCTCCGCAGTTTCATCGTCAATCTTCCTGATTGCTATGGTCGCTATGGCCGTTTCACCCTCATAGCCGATTAAAAGTGCCCCTCCCTTGTAAAAAGAACCCAAATCCGCAAGCTCCTTATCAAGGGAAACAAAACACGCTTCAGCCCCTTTAATCTGCGAATACTCGCGTATCAGCGCCTTCGCAGCCTCGTAATCCGTACATACTTTTACCTCAAACATTACCATTCTCCAACTCTTCATATGCTTCCGTGAGCCATCTATGCGGCATCAGGAGCAGTCCGTTATCAAACTGATATTTGATGAAATACCGACAGGCCTCATCAAGAGATTTCCCGGCGAGCGCCTTCAGCTCATCATAGTAAGGCGGCACTCCGCCGCGGTCCCAGGAAATCTTGTCCGCCAGGAATACTACTTTGTCGTACATCCCGGCGCCCCGTTTAAGAGTCGTGTGACACTCGATGGCACTTAAAACTTCCTCATCGGTCACTCCGAACTCCTCAAGTGCCATAATTGCCGAAATCCTCTGGTGCAAAAGAAAGTGATACTTCTCCTCCGCCGGATCGATTACCATACCACGCTCCGTCGCAATCCTATACATCTCTTCGGGCGAAATAACAGCGCTCACATCATGAAGCATCGCTGCAAGTCGAAGTTTTTCGACATCTAATCCGTGAATTCGTCCGAGCCACTCAGCCGTGTCCGCAACTTCTTGCACGTGAGCCAAAGTACTAGCTTTGCCACCCTCCAAGTATTTATTTCTGATAGCCCCATAATCCGCCATTAAACTA
>JAFYDI010000086.1 GCA_017544835.1 Lachnospiraceae bacterium
ATAAAAATGAGCCCAGGGGGCTCTGTAGGAAAATGATGTTGCGGCTGGCGAACCATTCGGCGAGTCTTTAGACTCAGTGCCGGCAACAGGCCCTTATAGGGCCAGAACAAACCACCGGCTAAGCCGGTGGTTCTGATTTTGTTCACAAATACTTCATTTGTATATTTTATCGGAGTTTGGTAATATATCATTGAAAACAATTCATTCGAGGTTACCATGGACAGATATTTGTACGAAGAGACGCGTTTAAATCTTGTGAGACGGTCTCGCAATTTTGCGGTGGCATCGCTTTCTTGCTCCATAATTCTATTTAACGTTCCTTTTATTGCAATAGGACTCGGTTTTTTGGCGATTCTTTTCGCGTTCTTATCAAAAGGCTATCGCCCCAAAATGGACAAGGAAGCCGTGACGGCAGTGAAGTTTGCCATTGTGGGGATTGTAGTCGGCATTCTTTTCTTTTGCTATATGATTGGAACCAGTAAACTGTTTAATTCCGAAGAAGGTTCTGTAACCGACAGTTTCTACGGCGAAACTTACAATAATGAATTTAACATGACTCCTTCCGAGCTTTTTAACAAATACTTCGGAGGTAGCATCAATGAATAATAACAAAACTGCAAAAGAACTTTTATTAAACGCTCGCGGTCAGCTGGTAGGTCGCTATGGGCAGGCAATTCTGGTAACTGTCGTAATGATTGCATTGACGGTTCTGTTTTCTGTTTTTGCCAATTACACTTATACCGGCACCTTAGGAACATATCTCTTCAGGATTCTGATTACGACTATAATCGATTTGCTCTTGGGTGTATTGAATTTTGGTATGTTTCGTTACTTTTTAAATCTTGTGCGTGGCACAAAGGATTTGTCGCCCGCGGAATTGTTTCATGGGGTTAGGAACTGCACCGATAAGGCAATCTGTCTTGAAATAGTGTTTGCTGTAGCATCACTTATAACGCAGATTCCTACGATATACGTACTGTTTTTTACAACTTTGAATGAGCGCGAGACACTGGTAGCCGCTTATTTAATTCGGATTTTCTCGCTGGTTGTTGCTTTCACCGTGAATATGTTCTTCGGAATGTGCTTCTTTGTCCTGTCGGACAAGCCCGAGCTTTCCGTTATGGAGATTCTGGCAGAGAGCAATCGACTTATGAAAGGAAGACGCCTTAAGTATTTTATTCTCTTTCTTCGGGTTTTGCCCGGTATGATATTGGGTATGTTTGCTTTTGGCATCGGCGTGCTATGGCCTATGGTGCTTTACTACACCGCTTTGGCTAATTTCTATCTCGACGCTATCGGCGAGGAACCCTACAATCCTCTCTTGCAGCAAGAACCCGAGGAACCTACCAATTCACAGTTACTGACTTAAGTCTAAAGCCACCTTGCCGGGTGGCTTTTTTGTTGCTTACAAGCGCAGAATTTTGTATAATAAGGGGGTGCGAAAGCACAAGATTTTGGAGTTTGAGAGGTTATTTTGGATGGATATTTGTAAGAAGATTTCCGAAGAACTGAAAGTACAGAAATGGCAGGTTGAGGCTGCCGTTAAGTTAATTGATGAGGGGAATACGATTCCTTTTATTGCAAGATATCGTAAGGAGGCTACGGGTACTTTAAATGATGAGCAGCTCCGTGACCTTTTTGAGCGTCTTACATATCTTAGAAATCTTGAAGAGAAGAAAGAAACCGTCCTTGCAAGCATCGAGTCTCAGGGTATGCTTACGGACGAGTTAAGAGATAAGATTGTTGCCGCAGAGACCATGGTACTTGTGGAAGACTTGTATCGTCCCTACAGGCCCAAGCGTAAGACTCGTGCATCAGTGGCCAAGGAAAAGGGCCTTGAACCCTTGGCTCAGTTTATACTTGAGATGTCGGCTGCCGAACCGGTTATCAATGAAGCCGCCAAGTATATTAACGAGGAGAAAGAAGTTAAGACCGCCGAGGATGCACTTCAGGGTGCCAAGGACATTATTGCAGAGAGCATTTCCGATAATGCGGATTACAGAACATATATAAGAGATATCACTTTCGATGAAGGCATTATCGCTTCGACGGCCAAGGATGAGAAAGCTCAGTCTGTGTACGAAATGTACTACGCTTACGAGGAGCCTGTTAAGAAGGTAGCAGGTCACAGAGTGCTCGCACTTAACCGTGGTGAGGCAGAGAAGGTATTGACTGTTAAGGTCAATGCTCCCGAAGAGCGTATTTTAAGATTCCTTGAGACCAAGACCATCACCAAAGACAATGAGTTTACCACACCTATTCTCAAGGAAGTCTGCGCCGACGCATACGACAGACTTATTGCTCCCGCAATCGAGCGCGAGATTAGAAACATGCTTACCGAGAAAGCGGAAGACGGCGCTATCGACGTATTCGGCAAGAACTTAGAGCAGCTTCTTATGGCGCCTCCCATTGTAGGTAAGACCGTTCTCGGTTGGGACCCTGCATTCAGAACAGGTTGTAAGATTTGTGTCGTAGACCCTACGGGTAAGGTGCTTGATACTTGCGTGGTATATCCTACAGAGCCTCAAAACAAGGTTGAAGAGACCAAGGTTACCATCAAGAAGCTTATCAAGAAGTACGGCGTTAACCTTATTTCACTCGGTAACGGCACCGCATCCCGTGAGTCCGAGCGCGTGATTGTAGATATTATCAAGGAGCTTGATACTCCCGTTTCATATGTAATCGTTAACGAGGCAGGCGCAAGCGTATATTCCGCAAGTAAGCTTGCTACCGAAGAGTTCCCTAACTTCGACGTGGGACAGCGTTCTTCGGCTTCCATGGCGAGACGTCTTCAGGACCCTCTTGCAGAGCTAGTTAAGATTGATCCCAAGTCCATCGGTGTAGGTCAGTACCAGCACGACATGGATCAAAAGAAACTCTCCGACGCTCTTTCGGGCGTAGTTGAGGACTGCGTTAACAAGGTAGGAGTAGATATCAATACCGCATCCGCACCCCTTCTTGAGTATATTTCCGGTATTTCAAAGGTTATCGCCAGAAATATTGTTGAGTACCGTGAGAAGAACGGACGCTTCAGAAACAGAAACGAACTTTTATCCGTTCCGAAGCTTGGACCGAAGGCTTTCGAGCAGTGTGCTGGTTTCTTACGCATAGCTGACGGCGACAACCCTCTTGATATGACTTCCGTTCACCCCGAGTCTTACGAAGCCGCAATGAAGCTTCTTAAGAAACTTGGCATGACCATGGAAGACGTTAAGGAGAATTGGAAGAAGACTTCACAGGCGGCAAGAGAAGCTGCCAAGGCTCCCGCTCCCAAGCCCCAAAAGACCAAGGAACAGAAGATAGTCATTAAGAATACCAATACAGCAATGGGCGCAGCCCTTGCGGCAGCCCTCGGCAACAGCTACGTAGCTCCCGCCGAGGAGCCCAAGGCACAGAAGGTAGCTCCCAAGGCTCCTTCAACAAGCCTCATTTCCAAGGTAGGCGACCTTAAGAAGACAGCAACAGAGCTCGGCATCGGCGAGATTACCCTTGAAGACATCGTCAAGGAACTTGACAAGCCCGCACGTGACCCTCGTGCCGACATGCCCGCTCCGATTCTTAGAAGCGATGTCCTTGACATGAAGGACTTAAAGCCCGGCATGATTCTTAAGGGAACTGTTCGTAACGTTATCGACTTTGGCGTATTCGTAGACATCGGTGTTCATCAGGACGGTCTTGTACACATTTCAAGAATCACCGACAGATACATCAAGCACCCGCTTGAAGCTGTAAGCGTCGGCGACGTGGTAGATGTTAAGGTTCTTGATGTAGACCTCCAGAAGAAGAGAATCAGCCTCACCATGAGACTTGACGAGAAGACACCGGCCGGCAAATAAAAAATAAAATCAAAAAGACGGAAGCGACAAGCTTTCGTCTTTTGTGTTATCTGCTTTCCATAGCAGGTTCATTATCGAAATTGTGAATCCAGTTGGCTTTGAAATAATAAATTATAAATATCACTGCGCTCACCGACCACGTAAGCGGGTAGGCCCAGAAGATAACGTTAACCTTCGGGATAAAGTGAATGATGACGGTTATATATGTAATACGTAACAGACACCAGCTTGAAAGCATAACCGCCATGGGAATCTTGGTCTTACCCGCTCCGCGCAAGATGCCCGCCAGACAGTGATTTAAGGATAACAGGCAGTAGAAAAGGCTTTCTATAGAGGCCTGTGTGGCACCGACCTTAATAACATCCGGGTCCTGCGAGAACATATGCAGGAACACAGGGGCAAAGAAAAACACGATTACACCGATAATCTCCGCACAAGTGACACTAATCGCAATGCCGCGTCTTGCACCCGCGCGAACTCTGTCGTGAAGTCCCGCACCGAGGTTCTGGCTTACGAAAGTAGTAAGCGCCATAGACATGCAGGTAATGGGCAGGAACACGAATCCCTCAAGCTTTGAGTAGCTTCCCGAACCCGCCATGACGGTAGAGCCGAAAGCATTGATATTCGACTGCACCACCACATTGCCGATGGCGATAACGCTGTTCTGAATGCCGGTAGGAAAACCGATTGAAAGCTCTTTCTTTAAAGTATCACCATCAATTCGAAGCTTCTTAAGCTCGAGCCTGTGAGGGCCGTCAACTCTTAGGAGCTTCGAAAAAGCAAGAACGGCGCTCACCGTCTGCGCAATAATCGTTGCAAAAGCCGCGCCTGCGATGCCAAAGCCCAAAAACTTAACGAACAGTATATCAAGAATCGTATTAACAATCGTGCTGACAATAAGGTAATAAAGAGGTCTCTTCGAATCGCCCACAGCCTGAAATACGCCGCAGGAAGCGTTATACACCACATTGGCGAGGCCGCCGGAGAAATATATACGCAGATAAAGCGTAGAATTGGGTAATACATCATCGGGCGTTCCCATGAGTTTAAGTATTACAGGAGCGCCGAACACTCCCATAAGAGTCAGTGCAGCACCCGCGACAAAAGAAAACGTAATACCAGTGTGAACCGCAACGGATACTCCCTCATAATCCTTCGCGCCGTACCGCTTGCCGACGATAACGTTGTTACCCATGAACAGTCCGGTAATAAAGCCTACCATCAGGAACACAAGGCTTCCGGTCGTGGTAACCGCCGCAAGCGACTCCTTGCCGAGTACATTACCGACGACTACAGAATCGACCACATTATACAATTGCTGCAAAAGCTGCCCCAAAAACAGCGGTGCCGCAAAAAACACCAGCTTTTTGGTAATGGAACCCTCTGTCATATTGCTCCCTTAAACAAACTGTCTCTCTCACGCGTACACGCGCCACATCATTATCACACCGCCCTAAGACAGTGTCAATCGGTTTTGCACTATCAATTCTTAAATAATTATAACTTTTCTTTTTCTGCCAAATATTAATAATGTGCTACTCATCTTAAGAATGTCCGATTTTATTATCCCATGCCTCTAATCTATACTTTAATTGAGCCCGAGAGGGCATTAAAACAGCCAATGAAGAAGAAAAAGGGAGGCTACTATGAAAAAGAAATTTTTATCGGTTTTACTGGCAACTGCAATGGTTCTTTCAGTTGCCGCATGCGGCGTAAAGGCGCCCGAAACACCTGCAAGTACCACAAATGTACAGCAGACAGAGACACCCAAGGCAGATGAAACTGCCAAGGCTTCAGAAACACCCGCACCCGCTTCGGGGGAAGTTATCACACTTGTTATGGCAGAGGTTAACCCTCTTGACACCATCGTAGGTATGACCGACCAGAAGTTCAAGGAGGAAGTTGAAAGACTTTCAAACAATACCATCGTTATCGACCTTCAGGCCGGCGGCGTACTTGGCTCCGAGAACGACGTACTCGACACAATGCTCGGCGGCGGCAAGACAATCGACATTTCCCGTATTTCCGCATTCGCACTTACAAGCTACGGCGGACAGAAGTCCATGCTTTTGTCTCTTCCTTACACTTTCGTAAGCCGCGATCACTTCTGGAATTTCGCAACATCCGACCTTGCTGCAGAGTTCCTTGTTGAGCCCCACGAAAACGGCAGCGGCGTAAGAGGTCTTTTCTACGGCGAAGAAGGTTTCCGTCATTTCTTTACCAGAGATGAAATCACAGGTATCGAGTCCTTTAAGGGCATGAAGATCCGCGTATCCATGGACCCCATTATGACAGGTCTTGTTGAAGGTCTCGGCGCTTCTCCCACTGTTGTAGCATTCGGCGAACTTTACAGCGCACTTCAGTCAGGCGTTGTTGATGCGGCAGAGCAGCCCATTGCCAACTACAGATCCAATGCGTTCCCCGAAGTTGCACCTTACATGATTCTCGACGGTCACACCCTCGGCGCAATCCAGGTAGTTATTACCGACGACGCATGGGACAGACTTACCGAAGAACAGCAGCAGATTCTTGTTGAAGCAGGTAAGATTGCATCCGCTTACAACCGCGAAATATCCGGTGACAAGGAAAAAGAAGTTCTTAATCTTCTTAAAGAAGAAGGCGCACACATTATCGAAGTTGAGGATATTACTCCTTGGCAGGAAATCGTAAAGCCCGTTGTTGAAGAAGCAATTAAGGGTCAGGAAGATTTGTATCAAAAGATTGTAGACATGAAATAAGGAATCCTTAAAAATTCGGGTGCGGGCACATACCCGCACCCTTTTTGGAGAAAATGATGAATGGTATTTTTAAAGCGATAGATAAGATAAAGCCTTTGTATGACGGAACCTATAACGTCATGCTTTTTATCTGTAAGATTCTTTTGATAGCAGACATCTGTATAACAGGCTTTGCCGTGGCGGGAAGACACATTCCTTTTATCCCGGACCCTAAGTGGAGCGAGGAAGTGGTGCTTACACTTATGTCCTACATGGCAGTTTTGTCGGGTGCCCTTGCCATCAGAAGAAAGGCTCACATAAGGATGACTGCTTTTGACAAGTATCTTCCTTCGGGAGTCATTAAGTTCCTTGACATTTTAAACGATGTGCTGGTATTTGCACTCGCCGTTGTAATGCTCGTGGTGGGCTGGAAGTATGCAGTCAAAATCGGTTCCAAGGGATCTTATTTTTCCATGCCCAAGGTTTCAAGATTCTGGATGTATTTCCCTATTCCGGTAGCGGGATGCGCCATGATAATCTTCGAACTTGAAGCTATATACAACCACATAAAAGATATTTTCGTTAAGGAGGTAAAAAAGCAATGACGGTCAATACTACAGCTATTTTGATATTGCTTGTGAGCTTCCTTGTAATGATTTTGCTCAGATTCCAGATTGCTTATGCCGTGGCAATTTCTTCGGCACTTTGCCTGCTGTATCAGGGCTTGCCGCTTACGACCGTCTGCCAGCAGATGGTTAAGGGAATCAACTCATTCAGCCTGATGGCGGTTCCTTTCTTTATCACCATGGGATGCTTAATGGGTACGGGCGGTATTTCCGAGAAACTTATAGCCCTGGCGGATGCATGCGTCGGATGGATGACAGGCGGTATGGCAATGGTTAACATTGTTGCATCATATTTCTTTGGCGGTATCTCAGGCTCAGCGGCTGCCGATACCGCATCCCTCGGAAGTATCTTAATTCCCATGATGGTGGAGCAGGGATATGACGACGATTTTTCAACTGCGGTAACCATTACATCTTCCTGCGAAGGACTCCTCGTTCCTCCCAGCCATAACATGGTTATATATGCCATGAGCGCCGGCGGAATTTCCGTAGGAAGTCTGTTCCTTGCAGGGTATGTTCCGGGAGCGTTACTTGCGCTTTCACTTATGGTGGGCTCCTATATTATTTCAAAAAAAAGACACTACCCCAAGGGCAACAAGTTCAGCCTTAAAAGCTTTGGTAAGCAATTGTTATCTTCTTTCTGGGCACTTGCTTCGGTGATTATAGTTGTCGTAGGCGTGGTAGGCGGTGTGTTTACAGCTACCGAATCCGCAGCCATAGCGGTTTTCTACAGCCTCATTGTAAGCGTATACATTTACAAAGGCCTTACCTGGAAGGGTGTATGGAAGACTCTTGAAAAATGTATCGACACCTTATCGATAGTGCTTATCCTGATTGCAACCTCCAGCATATTCGGATACTGCCTTACGACACTTCACGTACCGGACCTTGCGGCCAATGCAATAATCGGAATTACCAAGAATCCCGTACTTATTGCGTTACTTATTAACCTTATTCTGCTGGTGCTTGGATGCATTATGGATATGGCACCCATTATCCTTATCGCAACACCTATTTTGCTCCCTATCGCAACAGCAATCGGCATAAACCCTATACAGTTTGGTATCATGATGATTCTCAACTGCGGTATCGGACTTCTTACCCCTCCCGTGGGCGCCGTGCTCTTTATCGGTTCCGCGGTCGGCAAGGTTAAGATGGAGAGAGTGGTCAAGGCGACACTTCCTTTCTATCTTTGCATGATTGTCGTACTTATCCTGCTTACGTTTATACCTGAAATCAGTATGTTCTTGCCGAACTTACTTATGAAGTAAAAAGAAAGAGGCTTTTATTATGGAGTACTGCTTTAAATCAGACGTTAAACCAATCGATCTTTGGAAGATTGCAATGCTTAAGATTTATAAGAGCTACACGGGTATCATCAACATCGTATTTTCCGCTGCGATGATGATTCTGTGTGCGCGCTTCTACGGTGAGGTGGGAACGTTTCTTAGGGCGGTACTCATTTTTTTGCTCATCTTATTTCCCATACTTCAACCCCTTGCCATCTATTCAAGAAGCATAAAGCAGCTTGAAGGCCTCCCCGGTGAAGTGATAATACACTTCGGTGACAAGGGGTTAACTATTGACTGCAACGGTCAAAACGAACAAATTCCCTGGAAAAGGGTTGCCAACGCCTACAAACAGTTCAACATGGTAGTTGTGATGGCAGACGACCGCCACGGATATATGCTTACAGACAGGGTGCTTAAGGACAAAAAAGACGAGTTCTTTTCCTACCTTTGTGATAAAATAAAAGAAACTAGATAAGGGGCTTTTTATCTGCCTTATGATTAAGAAATTAAGGTCATTCTGGGCTACGCGTAAAATCAAAACAAAGATTTCCTTCTTTACGGGAAGTGTTTTTGTGATTGTGCTGTTCTCCATCATATTTGATGCGTGGATAGTGCGTCTTTTTATGTTTGATTTTAACGATATTATGACCGACAACATGAAGGGCGGCCAGATTGTGGGCGCGGTGGATAAGGAGACGGAGGCCTTTACGCTTTATGTGCGAAGCGGTTCCGCGGATTCCAAGGCAAGCCTTGACGCTGCGACAGCGACCTTAAGAGAAGTCGTTTCCTCCATGAATCTTGATTACAAGCGGCTTGGCGATAACCGCTTTTCGCAGCTTCAGTCCTTAAAGAGTCTCTATGCGGTATACTGCGACTATCGAGACGAGGTTATTTCGGGGAGCCTTGAAGGGCGTGAATATGTGGATAAGCTCTACAGCGTTTACGATATGCAGAAGTACCTTTATAACTATGCAGGTCGCTACGCCGACACTACGCTTAAAGAGGGTAACGACAGATACAACGAAATTCTTCCCGCGGTGTTTATTATCCCCGCGGTTACAATAATTATCAGCATTCTTATGTTCTTTGCAATACTGGAGATATCAAGAGCCATGAACAAATCCGTAACGGAGCCGGTTCTTAAGCTCGCCGACGCCTCCAGGAAAATTGCGGCCAATGACTTCTACATCGACGATGTCCGTGCCGAGAACCGGGACGAACTCGGAGAATTAATCACTGCTTTTAACAAGATGAAATACGCTACAGGCGAATATATAGATGCGCTTGAAGAGAAGAGAGAAGCGCTTGACAGGCTTCACGCCAAGGAGCTTGAAACCCTTGAAGCCGAGAAGCAGCTTGATGCCATGAACCTTGAGCTTCTAAAGAATCAGATCAATCCGCACTTTCTTTTTAACACATTAAACGTAATCGGCGGCATGGCCAATCTTGAGAGCGCGCCCACAACGGAAAAGATGGCGGTGGCGCTAAGCTCCATATTCCGATATAACCTTAAAACACAGGAGAAAGAAGTGCTTTTGTCACGGGAGCTTAAGGTTTCCGAGGATTATATGTACCTTCAGAAGATGCGTTTCGGCGAGCGCGTGAAATATGACGTAGACTGCGAGGTGGATGCCGACGGAGTTATGGTTCCGACGTTTACGCTGCAACCGCTTCTTGAAAACGCTGTTATTCACGGAATATCCCCCAAGATTTCGGGCGGCGAGGTGAAGGTAAGCATTAAACGTGAAGGCGATAAGCTGGTGATAGAAGTATGGGATACCGGCAAGGGCATCAGCCCCGAGGACTTAAAAGACCTCCGCGACAGCTTATACGGCAAAAGAAACCTGGGCATCGGAATCGGGCTTGGCAACATCTACAGGCGCCTTAAGTCCATGTATCCCGGGTCGGACATGAAGGTTGACAGCGTGCTGGGAGTCGGATCGAAGATTACATTGCTCGTTCCGTATAAGGAGTCGAGTACCGATAATAACAAAGGTGAGGAGACTTAACCTATGTACAAGATACTTATTGCAGATGACGAACCCATCGAAAGACAGGTGGTGTGTAAGAAGATAAGAGAGGCATACGGCACCGAGATAGAGGTGTTGATGGCGGCCAACGGTCTTGAGGCTGTGGAGATTTTCAATGAAAAGGGCTGCGACGTTGTGATTCTTGATATAGCCATGCCCGGCATGAACGGTATCGATGCGGGAACCCTTATCAGGAAGGAGTCCGCACTTGTTCCGATTATATTCTTAACGGCTTACGATGATTTCAATTATGCCAAGAAAGCCATAGAAATAAAGGCGCTTGAGTACCTTCTTAAGCCTACCACCGATGAAGATTTGTTCACAACGCTTGAAGAAGCCTTCAGCATTTGCGACATGAACAAAGAACGTGGCAACGGGGTGACGGAGAGCGTGTTGACTCGTGAAGTCAACGAAGAAGCCGAAGGGCAGAATTTCAAGGCGGATGAGGCCAAAGCATCCGAAATGGTGCGTGTGGTCAAGAAGTTTTTGGAAGAACACTACAAAGAGGACATTTCGCTTCAGGACGTTGCGGATGTGCTTGGGTATTCGGACGTATACTTTTGCAAGATTTTCAAGCAAAGCTTCGGCAAGAGCTTTATTGTGTATTTAAATGAAATGCGTATCGCCAAGGCCAAAGAAGCCCTTGCGAATCCTTTTATCAATATTAAGAATGTAAGTACCGAAGCAGGCTACAGGGAGCAGAATTATTTTGCCCGCGTGTTTAAGCGTATGATGGGCATGACGCCTACCGAGTACAGAAACGATTGTCTGGCAAGAGGTCACATGTAATGAGCAAAAAGGGTAAGATTCTTACGACAATTTCCATATGCCTTCTTCTTGCACTTGCGGTAGGGGTAACGCTGTTTTTAAAGCATCGCGGTGCCGGTGAGCCTGTGCCCGAGTATGTATTTTTGTATGCGGAGAATCAGACGGCGGACTATCCTACGACCCTTGGCGGGCAGTATTTTGCGGACCTTGTGAATGAGAGAACCGACGGGCGCATCAAGATACTGGTTAAGTACGGTGCGGAGATGGGAAGCGAGGCCGAGGCAATCGACCAGGTTAAGTACGGCGGAATTGCCTTTGCACGAGTGTCGCTATCGCAGCTTGCGGAGAAGATTCCTGACATGAATGTTCTTTTGCTGCCGTATCTTTATGATGATTCCGAGCATATGTGGCGCGTGCTTGAGGGGGAAATCGGAGACGAATTCCTTGAGAAGACGGTGGCATATGATTTGGTGGGACTATCCTGGTATGATGCGGGTGCGCGTAATTTCTACAGTTCGGATGAGCCGATTCGAAGACTGGAAGACTTAAAAGGCAAGAATATCCGCGCGCAGGAGTCGGCGATTATGTCCGATATGGTATCGGCGCTCGGAGCTCACCCGGTGGAAGTGGTGTATTCGGAAGTTTACTCGGCGCTTGAGCAGGGCATTGTGGACGGAGCGGAGAATAACTGGCCTTCATATGAGGCTATGAAACATTATAAAGTTGCGCGTTACTATACGATTGATGAGCATGTGCGCGTGCCCGAGATGCAGATTTGCTCGGGAGCCGTGTGGGATGAGCTTACCGAGGAGTACAGGCAGATTATTACGGAGTGCGCAAGAGAGTCGGCGCTTTATGAACGAAGGCTTTGGAAGGAGCGGGAGGAAAGCTCCAAGGAAACGGCGCTTAAAAACGGCACGGAGATAATTGTTCTTTCGCCGGAGGAAAAGAAACGTTTCCGCGATGCCATGAAGGACCTTTACGAGAAGTATTGCGGTGATAGTATGGACCTAATCGAAAAGATAATGAAATACTAGAAATATAGGCAAAAGCATCTTTACATAAGCCCCAAGATATGGTAGAAATATTAACTGTAAACAATAATCTTCGGGGTTGGGTGCAATTCCCTACCGGCGGTATAGTCCGCGACCCGTGCTTGCACGGCTGATTCGGTGAGATTCCGAAACCGACGGTACAGTCCGGATGAAAGAAGAGAGCGCTTTATTTGCGTACCATTACCCCGTGTTTTGTCACGGGGTTTTTCTTTTGCAATAAGCTTAAGAAGGTATGCGGGCGCGCACATCTTTCTGGCGTCCCACGCAGAAAGGACAACATTTATGAGTAACACAACAACCAATGCTCAGAGAAGCAGCCTTACAAGAGTACTTGTGGGTTCGGGCATGCTTGCCGCCGTTGCGGTAGTGCTTCAGACATTTTTGGAATTTCCTATTCCTGCATTGATTCCCGGCTTTATTAAGTTCGACTTTTCCGATCTTCCCGCACTTGTAGGAAGCTTCGCATACGGTCCCATAGCCGGCGTTGCAATTGAACTTGTTAAGAACCTTATTCACTGCTTGCAGACCAAGAGCGCAACCGTAGGTGAGCTTAGTAACTTCCTTCTGGGTGCGGTTTTTGTGGCAGTGGCAGGCCTTATCTATAAGAGCAACAAGAACAAGAAGAACGCACTTTTAGGCGGTATCATCGGCGCGATTATAATGGGTATATTCTCAGTTCCTTCCAACTATTTTGTGGTATATCCTTTTTACTACAACTTTATGCCCAAGGAATCGGTACTCGGCGCTTATCAGGCTATTATGCCTTCGGCTAAGAGCATTTTACAGTGCCTTCTTGTGTTTAACCTTCCTTTTACCATTATTAAGGGATTGGCTTGCGTAATTATTACGATGCTTATTTACAAGCCTTTGTCCAGATTTTTGAAAGGTAATATGTAATGATTTTACTTCCCTTTTCTGTGACCGGTGTCGTAACTCACGGAAGAAGTGCCGGGCGCACCATTGACATGCCTACGGCCAATATCGTGCCGACGGAGGATGTGTCGGAGCTTGACTTTGGTGTATATTATTCGACGGTGACGGTGGACGGCGCTACGTACAAAGCGATTACCAATATCGGCAGACGCCCTACGATTGATGACGGCAACTTCGTGAATGCGGAGTCGTTCATCTACGATTTTGAGGGTGATTTGTACGGCAAGACGATTGCGGTGACGCTACTTGAGTTCAGGCGTCCGGAGAGAAAGTTTGAGTCTTTTAAGGCCCTTTCAAAGGTCATGCACGAAGACTTGGAAGCGGGAAGAGAATACAACATGTAAATTGTGTGGGGAGCGTAGCGATACGCTCCCTTTTAAGTTGACTTAACGGAGGTTTTCGCCTACAATAATTGGTGTGGGTTGAGTACTGATTCACACTTATTTTTTTGGTTCCAAAGGAGGAATTGGATATGCCTTTTTGCAGATTTTGCGGCAAAGAAATTAAAGAGGGAGAAACCTGTACATGCGCAGAAGCACAGGCACAGGCTAACAAGGCTAACGTTAACGGCTCCGAAGCTGTAACGGCAGCTACTGATGCGCTTAAAGACGCTGCCAGGGCCGGCGGTGAGGTGGCAGGCAAGGCCGGTGTTACATGCCTTGAAATCATTAAGAAGCCCGTTACCGAAGGTGCGGAGTTTATAAGCGGCGCCAACTATATCACAGCTATTGCTGTAATCATTCTTCAGTCACTTTTGACTGCAGTATTTTCTCTTGTGCTTGCACTTAAAGTTAACGGAGCACTCAAGGGACTGGTTAAGTTCTCTGTAATTAAGCCTTTCTTCTTGTCCATTCTGTTTTCTTTGGCTGCAACACTTTTATTCACTTGCATTACATTCCTTACACTTAAGCTTTTAAAGCTCGAAGTAAGCCTTTACCAGAGCCTTGAAATCGCAGGCGTAAGAGCTTCACTTTTAAGCGGCGGCATTGCAATCGCAGCACTTTTGAATCTCATCAACGTCGGCTGGGGTATCGTAGTATTCATATTCGCAGGAATCCTCGTATTCATCGAAGTTTACGCAGTACTCAATAAGAAATACGAAGGCGCATCCAACAAGCTCGTTTACGGCATCATCGTTGCTGCTTTAATCTTCGTTCTTGTTGCATACTTCGCATTCTCCAAGACCTACACCTGGTTCATTCCCAAGGAGATGAAGAACTTAGGCAGCTTACTCAGTATGTTCATGTAATTAGCATCACCTCAGGGGGCCACACCGGCCCCCTTTTTTTATTCCCCACATTTAATGCAGCCCGGTCAAGGTCGAATACAAGGTTTTTGGCTGATCGAGACTCCCGAAAAGAAAGTTTTACAAGCATCTTGTTTATCCGGACTATAAAGACGAGGCCGCCCGTGCCGGTCCGCGTCAGGGTGGCACTGGGGGCGGAAATTTTTGCTCTTGCATGTACAACAGAAAGAATATACAATTTAAGTAACTATGAGAATTGAAAGCAAGAGTGAAAAAGAAACATTTGAATTAGGCGTTGAAATAGGCAGGAAAGCTAAAGCCGGTGAGGTGTATACACTTATCGGAGACCTTGGCGTGGGCAAGACCGTGTTTACCCAGGGAGTTGCAGAAGGCCTTGGAATTACGGAACCTGTTAACAGTCCGACCTTTACGATTTTGCAGGTGTATGACGAGGGAAGACTTCCTTTTTACCATTTTGATGTGTATAGGATAGGCGACGAGTCCGAGATGGACGAGATAGGCTTTGAAGAGTATGCATACGGCGACGGCGTCTGCTTTATTGAGTGGGCGGATTTAATAAAAGGCATTATTCCGAAAAAGCATACGAGGATAGAGATTAAGAAAGACCTTTCAAAAGGGTTTGACTACAGAGATATAGAAATTACGGAGTTTGAATAATGAAAGTTATAGGACTTGACAGCTCGGGGCTTACAGCTACCGTAGCGATTGTCGAAGACGATAAACTGGTGGCCGAGTACACCGTTAACCATAAGAAGACACATTCACAGACGTTAGTGCCGATGCTTGATGAAATATCGAAGATGACGGAACTTGATTTAAGCACCGTTGATGCAATAGCCGTGGCCAAAGGACCGGGTTCTTTTACCGGTTTAAGAATCGGATCTGCAACCGCCAAGGGATTGGGACTTGCGCTTAATATACCGATTGTTGAAATTTCTACCACTGAGGGACTTGCCTATAACCTCTTTGGAACCGATAAATTAATTGCGCCCATCATGGATGCAAGACGCGAGCAGGTGTATACCGGACTCTACGAGTTTGAAGACGACGACCTTAAGACAATACTTCCTGCGACGGCTGAACCGATTGAGGATACTGTGGCCCGCATTAATGAAGCGGGGCGCGCTGTTATATTCTTAGGTGACGGAGTTGCAGTGTTTAAGGACAGAATTTTGGAACTTATAAAGGTTCCCGTAAGCTTTGCGCCCGCAAGCAAGAGACTTCAGAGCGCGGCTTCAATAGCAACTTTAGGCATTAAGCTGTTAGAAGAAGGCAAGGCGATTCCCGCACGCGACCATGTGCCGGATTACTTAAGATTGTCTCAGGCTGAACGCGAAAGAGAAGAAGGCAAATGAAAATCGAAGTCAGAGATTTAAGGGAAGAGGATTTGGATGAGGTTTGCGCTATCGAGGAGAGTTCTTTTTCCATGCCCTGGAGAAGGGAAGACTTTCAAGGGCTGATTGAGGACAACAACTCGATTTATCTTGTAATTCTCTCGGATGACAGAGTTGTCGGCGCTGCCGGATATACCTTTAACGGATTTGACGGTTATATTAATAATGTAGTTATAGATGTTGACTATCGCGGTCAAGGACTGGGGCGCGTTCTTTTGCAGGAATTGTTAAGAGTCGGCAGGAAGAACGGAGTGCCCGAGTTTACGCTTGAAGTAAGGGCATCCAATGTACCTGCGATTAAGCTTTATGAAAGTCTCGGATTTAAATCTGAAGGGAGACGTAAGAATTTCTACGAGCGCCCGACGGAGGATGCCGAGGTTATGTGGCTTAGAGATGTTAAGCCGATATAGGAGATTGTATGTTAGAAATTGCACTTTTGGGAACAGGCGGAATGATGCCGCTTCCAAACCGCTACTTAACGGCACTTATGGCGCGTTATAACGGTAGCAATATTTTGATAGATTGCGGCGAGGGTACTCAGGTTGCTCTGAAGAAAAAGGGGTGGAGCCCCAAGCCCATTGATGTTATGTGTTTTACACACTATCACGCAGATCATATCAGCGGACTTCCCGGTATGCTTCTTACCATGGGCAACGCCGAGAGAACGGAGCCGCTTGTGATGATAGGACCGAGAGGCCTTACCCGCGTGGTGCCGGCATTAAGAATGATAGCGCCGGAACTTCCTTTTGACATTTCACTTATCGAGATTCAGGACAATTTCCAGAGTTTTGAATTCGACGGATACAGAATAGAGGCATTTCGTGTTAATCACAACGTGCTTTGCTACGGTTATAATATAGTTGTGGAAAGAGGACCCAAATTCGACCCCGAAAGGGCTAAGGCTCAGAATATTCCACTTAAACTTTGGAGCGTTTTGCAGCGTGGCGAGACAGTTACGCAGGATGGTGTGACTTACACCCCCGATATGGTGTTAGGTGGCGCCAGAAAAGGCCTCAAAGTAACATATTGTACCGACTCACGGCCCACGGATTTTATTGTAGAAAATGCCAAGGGGGCCGACCTTTTCGTGTGCGAAGGTATGTACGGAGAGCCCGACAAGTTAGAAAAGGCCAAGGAACACAAGCACATGACATTTTATGAGGCGGCAGAAATGGCAAGGAGCGCAGGAGTTAAGGAAATGTGGCTTACTCACTACTCACCGTCGCTTACCAGGCCCGCCGAATTTAAGGATGAAGTAAGAAGGATTTTTAAGGATACGGTAATCAGCAGGGACGGCGAATCCGTCGATTTGATGTTCCCTGAAGACTAATACATTTTAAGAGGACCCGGATGAAGTTCAAAGGACTTAGAGGGGTGTTGATTCTTCTTTTTGCCGCTATGGCATTTATGGGCTTTTTCTTTAGACTTAACAATAAGAAAAATCCCGTAGCGGAAGAGGAAGAAGCTAAGCCTGCGACTCCCGTGCAGCTTGCACTTGAGCGCAACCTTGCCACCAATTACCCCAGCACACCCAAAGAAGTAGTCAAATACTTCAGCGAAATTACACAGTGCTACTACAACGAGACGTTTGACGACGATGAGCAGCTTGAGGCTCTTGCGCGCCAGATGTTAAAGTTGTATGATGATGAACTTGTATCCTACAAGGCTTACGAGGATTATTTGTTTGACTTAAAGTCGGACATCAGATTTTACAATGAAAACGGGTATACGATTTCAAGTTATGCCCCGAGCGCGAGCACCGATGTGGTGTTCTTTACGGAGGATGGTTTCGAGTGGGCAAGGCTGTGGTGCGCATACACCATAAAGGCCGGCAAGGACCGAAAGACCATCAACGAAGTTTTTGTGTTAAGAAAGGATGACAAGAGCCATTGGAGAATCTATGGCTGGAAAGAAGATAATGGCTGATAAACTGATACTTGCGGTGGAGAGTTCCTGCGATGAAACCGCCGCCGCTGTTGTTAAGAACGGAAGAGAAGTTCTTTCGAATATAATATCGTCACAAATAGATCTGCATACTCTCTACGGAGGCGTGGTGCCCGAGATTGCATCGCGTAAGCATACCGAGCAGATTAACCAGGTAATCGAAGAAGCACTTAAGACAGCTGATGTAACTTTAAAGGACATAGATGCTATAGCAGTGACTTACGGCCCCGGACTTGTTGGGGCTCTTTTAGTGGGTGTGTCTGCGGCCAAGGCCATAAGCTTTGCAACGAAGATTCCGCTTGTGGGCGTTCACCACATCGAGGGTCACATCTGCGCCAACTTTATTGAAAATAAAGATTTGGAACCGCCTTTTATCTGTCTTGTGGCATCGGGCGGACACTCGCATCTTGTGAAGGTGCTTGATTACGGTAAGTATGAGATACTCGGTCGCACGCGTGATGATGCGGCGGGTGAGGCTTTTGATAAGGTTGCCCGTGCAATAGGACTTGGCTATCCCGGCGGCCCCAAGATTGATAAGGTGTCGTATGAGGGCAATCCCGAGGCGATTTCTTTTCCCAGGGCCAAGGTTGAAGGTTCGGTGTACGACTTCTCCTTCAGCGGACTTAAGTCGGCGGTACTTAACTACCTTAATCAATGCGAGATGAAGGGCATTCCCGTGGTGCAGGCCGATGTTGCGGCATCCTTCCAGAAAGCGGTTGTGGATGTGCTTGTAGACCATTCCATGACGGCGGTCAGAGAGTCGGGCATGAAGAAGTTTGCGATTGCGGGCGGCGTTGCTTCCAATTCACATTTAAGGAAGGCTTTTGAGGAGACCTGTGCTCGAGAGGGGATTTCTTTTTACAGACCCTCACCTATACTCTGTACGGATAATGCGGCAATGATAGGTGCTGCAGGCTACTACGAGTTTATACAGGGTAACGTCAGCGGTTACGATTTGAACGCAGTACCCAATCTGCGTCTCGGAGAAAGATAATGAAGCATATCGGAATTGTGGTGTCCGCGGGTAAAGGCTTAAGAGTCGGCGGAGACATTCCCAAACAATATATGGATTTGTGCAATCGCCCCGTGATTACGTACTGTCTTGATGCGATGCAGAAGAGTTTTATCGACGAGATAGTGATTGTGGTCGGTGCGGGTGATGTTGACTATGTTAAGGAAGAGATAGTTAAGAAGTATTCTTACGACAAGGTGGCAGCAGTCGTGGAGGGCGGCGCCGAGAGAAGCGATTCGGTGTTTAACGGGCTTAAGGCTGTGTCGACGCGCGATTGCTACGTATATATACAGGATGCGGCTCGACCGATGTTAAGTCCTGAGATTCTCGCCCGGGCCAAAGAAGACGCGGAGGCTTTCGGGACTTCCGTGACAGCCGTTCGAGCCAAGGACACTGTGAAGGTGGTCAATGAAGATGGCTTTGTAGTGACTACTCCCGACAGGAAGTTTTTGTGGAATGTTCAGACGCCGCAGACGTTTCTTTATACAGATATATATGAAGCGTATTGTAAGTATGCGGAAACTTCCGGCGCCGGTGTGACCGATGATGCGTCGGTGATGGAACTTTTCGGGAACCTTCCCGTGCATATTACGGAGGGTAATTACGAGAATATCAAGATTACCACGCCCGATGATTTCGTGACTGCAGAGCGGTTTTTAAAGGGCAGAACGGGCGCTTAAAAATTTCTTTAAAAAAAGTAAAAAAATTGGTTGACACAGTCCGATAGTTTTGATAGTATATTCCTTGCGCTGATGAACAGTCAGTTGCAAGTTTCCTTGTGAAACGGACTATGGAGAGGTATCGAAGTGGTCATAACGAGGCGGTCTTGAAAACCGTTTGTCCGCAAGGGCGCATGGGTTCGAATCCCATCCTCTCCGCGCGGTACTAATTAAATAGCTTATCAGTTCAAGCTTTTGGAGAAGTACTCAAGAGGTTGAAGAGACACCCCTGGAAAGGGTGCAGGTCGTTAATAGCGGCGCGAGGGTTCAAATCCCTCCTTCTCCGTTTGGTACATTCCAAGTACCGAGATGCGTAAGCATCAACAGAACCTTGACAATCAAACAACAATGCAACCCTGAAAATCTTTGAGATTATTCAGAAGTGTGAAAGCGAACACACTATAAAAAAATACGACCCAAAAGACAGTAAACGGAAAGAAAA
>JAFYDI010000087.1 GCA_017544835.1 Lachnospiraceae bacterium
CCAACAAGCTTCATTTATTCGACATCGAGTCCGTTGACGAGTCCATCGTTGACAAGGGCATCGACTTTGACAAGACCGATATTGAGAAGAACTTAACACTCTTTCTTTATCCCGACGATTCCGATGAAGCCGGCAATCTGCTTCGTATCTACCAGCAGTACTTCATGGTAAGCAATGCCGCGCAGCTCATCTTAAAAGAGTTAAAAGAAAAACAGTACGACCTTCGCAGAATGTATGACTACTGCGTAATTCAGATTAACGATACACACCCGACCCTCATTATCCCCGAGCTTATCAGAGTTCTGGTAAACGACAAGGCATTTACTTTTGACGAGGCCGTTGAAGTGGTTGCGAAGACCTGTGCTTACACCAACCACACCATCCTTGCGGAAGCACTTGAAAAATGGCCTCTTGCATACCTTGAGAAGGTGGTTCCTCATCTTGTGCCCATCATAAAGGAACTTGATAAGAAGGTTAAAGAGCAGTACAAAGACAAGAAGGTTCACATCATCGACAAAGAAAACCGCGTGCACATGGCTCACATTGACATCCACTACGGTTTCTCCGTTAACGGTGTTGCTGCCCTTCACACAGAAATCTTAAAGAAGACCGAGCTTAACCATTTCTATAAGATTTACCCCGAGAAGTTCAACAACAAGACCAACGGTATCACCTTCCGTCGCTGGCTTCTTTCCTGTAACCACGAGCTTTCCGACTACATCTCATCCCTCATCGGCAACTACTACAAGAAGGATGCCACCGAGCTTGAGAAGCTCCTTGATTACATCGACAACGAAATGGTACTTGACAGAATCGCTCAGATTAAGTTCGAGAAAAAGAAAGAACTCTGCGCTTATGTTAAGGAAAAAGAAGGCGTTACCCTTAACCCTTATTCAATCTTTGACGTTCAGGCAAAGCGTATGCACGAGTACAAGCGTCAGCAGATGAACGCACTTTACATTATTCATAAGTATCTTGAAATTAAGAAGGGCAAGAAGCCTTCCACACCTTTGACCTTTATCTTTGGTGCCAAGGCAGCTCCCGCTTATGTAATCGCTCAGGATATTATTCACCTCCTTCTTTGCCTGCAGGAGATTATCAATAACGATCCCGACGCAAGTCCTTACATGAAGGTGCTGTTTGTTGAGAACTACAACGTTTCCTATGCTGAGAAGATTATTCCCGCATGTGATGTGTCCGAGCAGATTTCTCTCGCTTCCAAGGAAGCTTCCGGTACCGGTAACATGAAGTTCATGCTTAACGGTGCGGTAACCCTCGGTACCAAGGACGGCGCAAATGTTGAAATCGGCGAACTTGTAGGTAAAAAGAATATTTATTTCTTTGGCAAGGATTCAAAGACCGTTATCAATCACTACAAGAAGGCCGACTACGTTTCCAAGGACTTCTACAAGAATTCCAAGGTCATCAAGAACGCTGTTGACTTCATCGTAAGCGACAAGTGCCTCTCCGTAGGTGTCAAAGAAAACCTTGAGCGCCTTTACAATGAACTTCTTAACAAGGACTGGTTCATGACCCTTCTTGACCTTGAGGAGTACATCGAAGTTAAGGACAAGATTTTTGCAGACTACGAGAAGCGCACCATGTGGAAGAAGATGATGCTTACCAATATCGCAAAAGCAGGCTTCTTCTCATCCGACAGAACCATCGAAGATTACAATAAAGACGTATGGCACCTTAAATCCCTTGAATAAGAGAGTGTGTATGGAGGTTACGTTATGAGAAGATGCGGAATTTTAATGCCGATTTTTTCCCTTCCGTCCAAGTACGGAATTGGTACTTTTTCAAAGGAAGCATATGAATTCGTGGATTTCTTAAAGGCTGCGGGACAGAGCCTCTGGCAGATTCTGCCCCTTGGCCCTACGGGCTATGGTGATTCGCCTTATCAGTCGTTCTCGACCTTCGCCGGTAATCCTTATTTTATCGATGTGGACGAGTTCGTGAAGGAAGGCTATGTTACCGAGGCCGATTGTAAGAAGTATGCCTGCAAGGATACGGCTTACGTAGACTACGAAGATATGTACAAGAAGCGCTTCAAGCTTCTTAGGAAGGCTTTCGAAAACAGTAATGTAAAGGCTTTGAAGGCTTACAAGAACTTTGTGAAGGACAATGAATTCTGGCTCGACGATTACGCTTTGTTCATGGCTATTAAGGATGAAAAGGGCGGAATTGCATGGACTGAGTGGGAAGAGGATTTAAAGCTTCGCAAGGCTAAGGCACTGGATAGTGCCAAGAAGCGCCTGGCCGGTGAGATTGACTTTTATAAGTTCCAGCAGTTTTATTTTAACAAGCAGTGGAAAGCACTTAAGAAATATGCCAATGATTCGGGTGTCGAGATAGTAGGCGATATACCGATTTATGTGGCTTTTGACTCGGCGGATGTGTGGGCAAGTCCTAAGCTCTTCGACCTTAATGAAGAGAACATTCCCAATGCTGTGGCAGGCTGCCCTCCGGATCCTTTTGCACCTACCGGACAGCTCTGGGGCAATCCTTTGTATCGCTGGGATGTGCACCGCGAGAGCGGATACGCGTGGTGGATTAAGAGAATCGCTTATTGCTTTGATTTGTATGATGTGGTAAGAATCGACCATTTCAGAGGCTTCGATGCCTTCTATGCGATTCCTTTTACCGATAAGACAGCAGAGAACGGCAAGTGGCGCAAGGGCCCGGGCTACGATTTGTTCAAGGCTATCAACAACGCCCTCGGCGAGAAGCAGATTATTGCCGAAGACCTCGGATTCTTAACAGACTCCGTGCGTCGCCTTGTTAAGCGCACCGGCTACCCCGGCATGAAGATTATGCAGTTCGCCTTCGGCTCCGGCGCCGGCAATGAGTACCTTCCTCACAATCTGTCCTCAAACAGCGTCATCTACACCGGCACCCACGACAACGAAACCGTTCGCGGCTGGTACGAAAGAATGCTTAAGGACGACAAGAAATGCGCGGAATACGTACGTTTCTACGCTCGCGAAGAGGATTCCGAGAAGATGGCATGGGCGCTTATTGAACTCTGCTACAAGAGTGTCTGCGACACCGTAATCATTCCGATGCAGGACTTCTTAAACATCGGCGCGGAAGGTCGTATCAACACCCCCGCAGTCTTAGGCGGCAACTGGCAGTGGCGCATGAAGAAGAGCGCCTGCACCAAGAAGCTTGCCAAGGAGATTGATAAGCTTAGAAAGCTTTGCTTGAGATAAATAATATTAGATAAGTGTAATTTGAAGCGGCCGTCGGGTGATTCCGGCGGCTGTTTTGCGTTGTATAGGGCTTGGCGGGGACCTTCTTTTGCCGGCTTGCGGGTCAGGTTATCCCAATACGAAAAAAGTTGCGAATTGGGATAAAAAATGGTTAGCACACACTGAGTTATGTAAGCCAATTATCCCAATATGAAAAAATCTTGATTTTGGGATAAAAAAATGGAAAAAACTTATCCCAATTCAGCAAAAATTTCATATTGGGATAAACATGGTTGACATAACACAAAAATGGCCGATTTCTTATCCCAACCGGGACACTTTTTTCATATAGGGATACAGATAAGAATAGGAATAAGAAAAACTTAAGAATATACCATCGCCACATACATTGACACGACTATTGCCGGATAATAGACTTAAGTTCGTGGGGGTATGACAATGAGAAGGTTTTCTATATTCTTGCTCTTTTTCTTTCTTATTATTTTTGTAAGCCATACAACATCGATGGCAGAAGATTCCAAGACTTTATACAGAGATACGGCAGAAGACATGAGGCTTTATGAGAAGCATGATATGAATTCGATTCATTTCGAGAATTATCTGGGTGATAAGCTGTTGATGTGGGAACAGGTTCTTTTGGATGTTAAAGATAATGGAGAGTTTGAATTCGATCAGGGAATATATCTTATAGATGTTTCCGACGGATTCAAAGAGGAACGGGTTCCAGTGGCTTTGGACGGGGCGGATTTATTTAGTTTGTTTTATACCGGTGAGAACATTTATATTCTGCACAAGGCCGGCAATGAGAAGCTTGGTATCCGCATAGCAGATATGTCCGGCAAGATAATTAAAGACTATCAGCTTAAGGCATCATTTCAGTTAGGCATGCAGAGTAATATTGTCGTTACTTCCGACGGCAGGGTTATCATGGGCAATTATGAAGGCGTGTCGGAATACGATGGTGAGGGCAACTGTCTTTGGAAGGTTACCGGTCTTGACTGCGACAAAATCGTTGTATCGCAGGATGACAGAGTCTTTGTATGTGCCAGGAACAAAGATGATTTATTTAACTATGGAGTTAAATTTGTATATGAAATTGATATAGATAATCAGTGCCGCTCGGACGGGGTGAAATGGGAGATGGGCGGAATTGTAGATATATATGCGGCTCAGGATGATAAAGTGTATTTCGCGGGTTATGACGGAATCGGCGCGTATGATTTTGGAAACGGCAAGAAGACAACGATTGCCGAGTTTTGGGAGTATTTTCACACCTCGCCGACTACATTTGCTTTACGCTACAATGACGGCGAAATTGGCTTTATCACTTATTCTCCATGGGAGCATGAAGACTTTAGTGTGTACCATACTTTTTATACCAAAGAGCCCATACAGGGTAAGGCACGGATCCCTGTTTACCTTGATGATGCCGACGATAGCATGCATTGGGGCAATCAGGAGATGCTGGGGATAATAGACAGATATAACCTTCAAAGCGACAAATACGCGCTGCTTAGGTCATCGGAATCGAACGCAGACTTGATGTATAGGCGCGACTCAGATTTTAATCGTCCGCTTAAGGATATGGCACCCTTCATGTCAGAGTCCGAAATACTAAACAAGGATACGATTATCCCTGCGGTTCTTAACGCTTACGGCGACGAAGAAGCCCTGTATATGCTGCCGATTGAATTCTCACTGCATACATTTGCGGTCAAAGAAAGCGACAAAAAGCATATAAACCGGAACCACCCGCAGGATTTCATATCATTCATGGACGGAGAAGGCCTTCTTTGGACGAACTACTTCCTATCCAAAGAAAGCGTGACAACAGCCGCCTTAGAAAACAATTTGGGCGGATTCGTCAATTTCAAAAAGGGCACCTGCACATTTAGCTCCGCTAACTTTAAAAGAATCATTTCGTCCATAGATTCAATCGCCTGCGACAATCGGTATGTAATCGCCCCGGAATGCGCTTTCCCGAGTAAGGAAGAGAGAATACTGTTTGACGCCGAGATTTCGGACTTTTCCTACTTAAGCAAGGAAAAAGAAAGACTGGGCGAGAAGATTACTCTGGTCGGAAAGCCCTCGGCAGAAGGAAACGGAGGCTACCGTTTATCGGGCAGATGTTTCGGAATTCCTATAGGAAGCAACAATCCGAAAGGTGCTTTTGACTTCCTTGAATACCTGTTCAGCCACTACAGGGACGTTGAGAGAAGAGGCACATTTCTTGCCAATAAAGAGATATTTGAATTTAATGTAGCTTCACTGAAGAGCGAGCCGGTGGTTAAAGATTTCTTTGAACGTGAGACAACGGTCGATGTAGCGGACATTGATGAAACAGTTACGGCAATAAGCAATGTGAAGGCGGTCGATAAGCGGTCTGAGAAGATTATGGAATATGTAACATACTGGACAGACAAGTACTATGACGGAGAAATCGACCTCTCCGAGATGGCTGAGTCACTGCAAAAAGATGTGTCCGAATTCTTAAAGAAATAGCTCTTGACAAAAAAATACTTCGCGTGTAGAATTAATTTAGTTCGAGACGCGAAGTATTTATATAAGGACCTGAAATGAGTGTTAAAATAAGCCGAAACGATAAGCCGGAAGAAGTGTTAAAGAACTTCACGGACTATATTGAAGAGATTAAGGAGCTCTTATCGCTCGATCTTTGGAGCAACATTTTCCTTAACTGCTCGAAGAACGAGGTGCTTCTGTTCTGGCTTTTGTATCAGAAGGGCGAAGTGAATATGTCGGAAATTGCCGAGTATATTCATGTGCCGCTTAATACGGCAACCGGCATCGTGAGCCGTATGGAGAAGAATGGACTTATCGAGCGCACTCACTCTAAGGAAGATAAGAGAGTGGTGCTTATCACCTTCACCGAGAAGGGACGCGCGCAGTTTAACCGCCTGGTGGAAGAACTGCTGTCCTACGGTATGAATATACTTGGTTCTCTCACGGGAGACGAGCTTAAGCTTCTCGAAAGCATCATGACCAAGGCCAAAGCCGTGTTTAAAGAAGAACACGACCGGGAAACCGAGGTCAAAAAGGTACGAAAGATAACAATTGAATAGCAACACTCAAGGCAGCACACTACAGTGGCTGCCTTACATAAAAAGAAATACTTCGACACGCGAACTATTCACACAAGGAATTACACGAAAGGCAGAATAATGAGCAGAATATACATCTTTACAGGAAAAGGCGGAGTCGGCAAAAGCAGTATCGCGGCAGCCCACGCTTATAAAAGTGCCCGGGAAGGTAAGAAAACACTTCTTGTCAGCACGGACATGGCACACAACCTCGGGGATATCTTCGAGCGCAAGCTTTCAAGGGATATCGAGATGGTTATGCCAAATCTTGATATCTACGAAATAGACCCCGCATACGTGTGTGAAACAGACTTCGCAGACATTATTAAATACGCGAAGAACCTGCTTGCGGGCGCAGACGAACTGGCACCGGCGGACATAGGAATCATACCGGGAACGGAAGAACTTTTTTCGCTGCTTAAGATTGCAGAGCTTCACAAGAGCGGCACTTATGACCGCATCATCGTAGACTGTGCGCCGACGGGTGAAACTTTATCGCTTCTTAAGTTCCCCGAGATGCTCTCATGGTACATGGAGAAGCTCTTCCCGATAGGTAAGGTAGGTGTTCGCGTGCTTGCGCCGGTATCGAAGTCACTTTTCAAAATCGAGATGCCTAACAAGCAGGCTATGAACGACATAGAGAAGATTTACATGAAGCTTGCGGAACTTCAGGAGCTTCTTAAGAACCGCGAGACCACAAGCGTGCGCATCGTAAGCGTTCCCGAGAAGATGGTGGTGGAAGAGACCAAGCGTAATTACATGTATATGAATCTCTATAACTTTAATGTGGACGGTCTCTACATCAACAGAATCCTGCCCGAGGACATCGGCAACGATTTCTTTGACAAATGGATAGGACTGCAAAAGGAATACATAGGTGTGCTTAAGAGCACTTTTGACGGGCTCCCGATATACGAAATTCCCTGGTACGACGAGGAACTTAAGGGCATCAAAAACGTAGAAAGGCTTGTAAGCGACGCTCTTGGCGACAAGGACGTATTCGCCTGCCACGCCACAACCGAGCGCGAAAGCTTCGAAAAAACCGACGACGGCTACGTGCTCAAGGTCAACATTCCCTGCGCCGACAAAGGCGACATCGACCTCTTTCAGGCAGGCGCGGACATAGTAATCAAGATAGGTAACTTTAAAAGAAACATTCCTCTTCCCAACACGCTCATGAATTTAAGCGTGGCCAAGGCGGGCTACGAGGACGGTAAGCTTAACATTCTTTTCACCAAAGAGGAGAAAGGAGACGAGAATGAATAAAGAATATAGACAGAGAATCAAACGCGCGGGCGAGTATCAAAAGAAAGCCATCATGGAGCTTTTGCCTGCGGAGTCCGCGGGACATATAGAAGTGATAGCAAGAGAACTTAAGGCGCTGGTGACCGAAAGCGTAATAAGATTCGGCCGCGAGTGTGCCTTCGGGTCAGAAGCCTGCGCCGGTAACGCCGGCGGCAACAGCAAAGCCGGCGAGACCACCGGAGAGCGTGTCAAGAAAGTAGACATTCAGTAAGGAGATTACACACATGAGAGTGATTATATATACAGGCAAAGGCGGTGTGGGCAAGACCAGCATGGCCGCCGCCACAGCCGTGAAGCTGGCAAGAGAAGGCAAGAAAGTGCTCATTATGAGTACAGACCAGGCCCACAGCCTCGGAGATTCTTTTGACTGCAAAGTGGGAAGGGAGGCAACAGCGGTTACCGACAATCTCGATGCCATGGAAATCGACACGGTTTACGAGGGCGAGAAAAGCTGGGGTAATTTAAAGGACTATATGAAGCGCCTCATAACCAGCAGGGGAGAGGGCGGAATAGAGGCTGAGGAACTCCTTGTTTTTCCGGGACTTGAAGAGCTTTTCTCGATGTTTAAGATTCTTGAAATGTACGAAAGCGGAAACTACGACGTAATCATTGTGGACTGTGCGCCTACAGGTGAGACGTTGTCACTTCTTAAATATCCCGAGCGCTTCTCGACGCTTATTGACAAGGTGCTTCCCATGAAGAAGGTAGGCGTGAAGGTGGCGGGTCCCGTGGTGGAAGGGCTTATGAAGATTCCTATGCCCGGCGAGAACGTATTCGACGACGTAGAGTATCTGATGGACAAGATGGAGCGACTTCACAAACTTATGCTCGACACCGATACCGTCAGCCTCCGTGTGGTGACAACACCCGAGAAGATCGTTATAAGCGAGGCAAAGCGCAACTTTACATGCCTATATCTCTACCATTACAATGTGGACGCGGTAATCGTGAACCATATATATCCCCCAAAGGCGATGGAGGGTTACTTTAACAAGTGGATTAAGCGCCAGGAAGAGGGACTGACGGAGATTAAAGAATGCTTCGGCGAGGTGCCCAAGATTTACGTGGAACTTCAGGACAGCGAGCTTCGTACGGTAGATGACCTTGGAAGAATCGGCGACCTTATGTTTAAGGACATGGCTCCCGACGCGGTTCTCTTTAAGAAAGAAATGTACAGCGTAGACAGCGCCGCGCGCACCCTCACCATTTACCTTCCTTTTGCGGCCAAAGAAGAACTCGAGCTTAACCAGGACGGTTCCGAAATCACCGTGGGCGTTAAGAATGAACGACGCAGATTCCCTGTACCGGCAGAGTTTAAAGAACTTAATGTGGCCGGTGCGAAGTTTGAGGACGGGTACTTAAAGATACAATTTGCGTGACAATAAAAAGGCACGAGCCCATGGGCTTGTGCCTTTAATAATGCTATTTCTTGGCTGTAGTCTTCTTGGCTGTTGTGCCGGTCTTTTTTTTGGCCGTGGAAGAGGTTGAAGAAGTCTTCTTCTTGGCAGCAGAGGTGCTGCTTGCGGGTTTCTTCTTGGCTGTAGAAGATGATGCCGGTTTTTTCTTGGCTGCGGGTTTCTTGGGCTTTTCTTCTTCCTCGTCTTCGGTAGAGGTGCTGACTAAGCTTGCAAGACCGCTTAATAAGCTGCCGCCCGAGCTGCTTCCCGATGAGCTTCCGCCGCCTAACAATCCGCCGAGAAGTCCGAGGGCACCAGACGACTGTGACTGTCCGGCAGCCGGTTTCTTTTTCTTCTTCTTGCCGGTGGAGGTGGTTTCCTCTTCGGCGTTGGTGTTAATCAGTTTCTGAAGAAGAGGAAGTGCAGCCGTGATGATGGGAAGAACGGTCTCAAGGGAGAGGCCGGTTTTCTTGGCTGTGGCTTCGCTCGCTTTCTTTTTATCGGCACCGCCCGCAAGAAGGGGGAGAGCCGTTGTTAAAACGCTTGTGACATCCTTGGTGGATGCGCCGGTTTCTTTGCTTACTTTACTTACTTCGCCGCCTGACAAAAGGCCCAATACATTAGATAAATCCATGATTTTCTCCTTTTCCGGGGGATCAAACCCTCTTTGAAATAATTATGAGTTTTTGGGCACAAAAAGTCAAATATTATCTATCATAGGAGTGTCAAAGTATTGAAATGACAGTTTATTTTGAGTATAATTATTTTGGTTCGGAAAGAGTCTGAACACACATAATCATACAGGGAGAGTTACCATGGCAGAAGAGAAAAAAGAACGCAAAATTGTCAAGGTTGAAGGCGAAGCCAAGAAGACCGAAGACGGTAAGAACATTAAAGAAGCCAAGCCCGTGGGCAACGCAGGCGGTTTAAGATGCGGCGCCATCATTTGCTGGCTCGTAGCAATTTGCTTTGAAGTATTGGGCTTCTTATTATATTTTGACAAAATCAGATTACCTTTACCTACACTTGCAGGTATTATCGGCGTGCTGGTACTTGATTTAATTTTTGTAATCATCGGTTCACAGCTTTGGAAGAAAGCTAACCGCATCGATCCCGCTTCCAAGAAGAATCCCGTTAAGTTCTTCTTATGGAACAACATGGGCGTTATCGTATGTATCATTGCTTTCCTTCCTTACATCATCTTAATCTTTACAGACAAGCAGAATAAGCTTGATAAGAAGACCAAAGCTATCGCAGTTGTTGTAGGTATCATCGCACTTTTAATCGGCGGACTTGCAAGCTACGACTGGAACCCTATTTCTTCAGAGGAAAAGGCAGCTGCAGAGGCAGTTATCACCGGTAACGTATACTGGACACAGTTTGGTAAGGTATATCATACCAGCGCTGACTGCTCACACTTAAATAACAGCGATACCTTGTATGAAGGTGACGTTGACCAGGCGATTGCCGACAACAAGACCCGTCTTTGCAAGACCTGTGCAAAGCGCGACAACATCGAGGCAGAAGGCCTTAAGTTAGAAGACGGCGAAGCAGACGAGTAATTATTGACAAGCAAATAAAGGCATTATTAAAGGAGCTGTACCCTGCGGTGCAGCTCCTTTTGTATGACGGATCAGAATTGTCTCTTACTCATTGTCGAATTGTGATATTCCTTATTAAGCGTCACATCTTCACCAAACCACTCGGGAGGGGTAAAAGAACGTGCGGCTTCTTCCGAGGGAAACTCGACTTCGGCCATGAGTAATGGCGCGAAGGGCTCTTTGAACTCGTCAAGCTCGATGGTAAGGTCGCCAAGAGGAATAAAGTAGCGGCGCTTACGGATGATGTTACCGTCGGCCTTCTGAATCAGGTGCTCGAAGCTTTCCTTGTTAAGGGGAAGGTTGTGCTCTTCGCGGACCATCATGCCGCCGCCTTTGTAAGTGAGTACGTAATCATCGCCTTCGCGGCGTACGCGTACCACGGGATCGGTGTTAAGATAGCCTTGTTCATAGTCTTTGTAGGGGTATTCTCTGAATGGGAAGGCCCCTTCTTTTATTAAAAACTTTCTTTCGATTTCCATGCTTAAGCTCCTTGTGTATCGGTTACAACAGAAGTATATCATAAGTGGAAAAAATGTGACAAATATTGTATACTATAGGGTAATGAGGAGGTAGTTACTATGCGTATAGGCGTTTTCTTTGGGGAACGGTTCGAAGAAATTGAAGGACTTACCGTAGTTGACATTTTAAGAAGACAGGGTTACGATGTTGAGACGGTTTCGGTGGGACATTCGCATCATGTGGGCGGCTCACACGGAATAGTATTTAAGGCAGATTTTGTGGTGGATGAAGTCTGGTTCAAGACTTTTGATATGCTGGTGCTTCCGGGCGGCCCCGGATTTACCAACCTTGAAAAGTGCGACCTTCTTATGAAGTATGTTAAGAAGTTTAATGAATCGGGCAAGTTCATTGCGGCTATCTGCGCATCACCCTCTATCCTTGGCCGTGCGGGAGTGCTTCAAGGCAAGAAAGCCACCTGTTTCCCCGGCTACGAAGCAGAGTGTAAAGGCGCGGAGTGCACCGGTGCAGAGGTTGAGTGGGATAAGAATGTGATTACAGGTCGTTCGGCGGGCTGTGCGGTTCCCTTTGCCCTTAAGATTATAGAGGCAATCGACGGACATGACGTCGCTAAGGCTATGGCCGAGAAGATCTGCTACGATCACTACGAATAGAAGGAGAAGTTGAATAAATGGATGTTAAAGAAAAACTTAGTAAGATTGGCCAGGAGCAGCTTTTAAAGTACGAATCTGAGCTTACAGAAGAGCAGAAAAAGGCGCTCTACGAGCAGATTGAATCCCTTGACTTTAGCGTTGTTAAGAACATCGAGCATTTGCACAAGCCCGAGAAGAGAGGCAATATCACACCTCTTAAGAGCTTAGAGCTTCCTGAGATTAAGGCGCGCGAAGCTGAGTACAGAAAGGCCGGCGTCGAGGCCATTCAGGCAGGCAAGGTAGGCGCAGTGCTTCTTGCAGGCGGCATGGGTACCAGACTTGGCAGCAACGACCCCAAGGGTATGTACAATGTAGGTCTTACCAGAGATTTATACATCTTTGAGTGCCTCATCAATAACATGATGGATGTTGTTAAGGAAACAGGCACATACTTCCATCTTTTTGTAATGACAAGTGATTTAAACTACGACTCCACCACCAAGTTCTTTAAGGAAAAGAAGAACTTTGGATATCCGGACGAGTACGTTCATTTCTTTAAACAGGAAATGGCTCCCTGCTGTGACTATAACGGCAAGGTTCTTCTTGAGAGAAAGGACAAGGTTGCGGTATCCCCTAACGGTAATGCGGGATGGTTCCAGTCCATGAAGAGAACCGGAGTCCTTGATATTGTTAAGAAGAATAACATTGAATGGCTCAATGTATTTGCTGTAGATAACGTATGTCAGCGTATCTGCGATCCCGTATTCGTAGGCGCTACCATTTTGGAGAAGCGTTCCGTAGGTGCCAAGGTTGTTCGTAAGAATACCCGTGACGAGAAGGTCGGCGTTATGTGTCTTGAAGACGGTCACCCTTCAATCGTTGAGTACTACGAGCTTACCGATGAGCTTATGGATTTAACCGACGAGCGTGGCGAGAGAGTATATAACTTCGGCGTTATTCTTAACTATCTTTTCAACGAGAAAGAACTCGAGGAGATAGTAGACAAGAGCCTTCCTTACCACCTTGCTGAGAAGAAGATTCCCTGCCTTGATGAAAACGGCAACGAAGTTAAGCCCGAGACTCCCAACGGCTGTAAGTTCGAGCAGCTCGTGCTTGATATGATTTATTTAAGCTCTTCATGCTTACCTTTCGAGGTAGTAAGAGAGAGAGAGTTCGCACCCATCAAGAATAAGACCGGTGTAGACTCTGTTGAAAGCGCACGTGAACTTCTTAAAAAGAACGGCGTACAGCTTTAATCTTTCGATACATAAGAGTTATATTTTTACAAAATCGAAACCCGAGAGAGTATCATCTCCCGGGTTTTTTTGTTATGATAAAAGAAGTTGAGTGGGAGATTTTGGCAGTTTAGTTACGAGGAGGTAAATATTTATGGAGTACAGAGAACTTAAAAACGGATACAAGTCATCGCTTTTAGGCTACGGATGCATGCGCCTTCCCCTTATGGAAGACGGCCAGACGGTTAATGAAGTTGAGACCAGAAAGCTTCTTATGAAGGCTTACAAGAGCGGTGTTAATTATTTTGATACAGCATGGCCTTATCACGGCGGTCAGAGTGAGAGAGTGGTAGGTAAGATTATGAAGGAGCTTCCCAGAGATTCTTTTTACCTTGCCACCAAGATGCCCGCGTGGTTTGTAAACAGTCTTGAGGAGGCTGAGAAGGTGTTTAAGGAGCAGCTTGAGCATCTTCAGACCGATTATATAGATTTCTATCTTCTTCACGCTATGAGCAGAGGCTCTTACGATAAGCTTAAGAACCTTGGTATCGTGGATCTTCTTCAGACTTACAAGGATGAAGGTAAGATTAAGAACTACGGATTTTCTTTCCACGATGATTACAGCACTTTTGAGTATATTATTAAGGACCGTGAGTGGGACTTCTGTCAGATTCAGTTTAACTACGTTGACAAGGACACTCAGGCTACCATGAAGGGCTACGAACTGGCCAAGGAGCTTGGCGTTCCGCTTGTAATTATGGAGCCTGTTAAGGGCGGTAACCTTGCCAATATTCCGAAGGATGTTATCGGTCCCATGGATGCATACAGACCGGGACTTACGCCTTCCGCATGGGCTTTGTCGTGGGTAGGAACCTTTGATAACGTTAAGGTCATCTTAAGCGGTATGACCACTATGGAACAGCTTGATGACAACCTCAGCACCTTCGCAGACTTTAAGCCTCTTAATGATGATGAAATGGCTGCCATGGAGAAGGTCAATGAAGAGATTACGGCACGCTCTCAGAACGGCTGTACCGGTTGCAGATACTGCATGCCTTGTCCTAAGGGCGTTAATATCCCGAGGAACTTCTCTATCTGGAACAATTACCACAAGTTCATGAATCGTGGCGGCGCCCAGTGGGAGTGGAGCCAGATGTCGGAGGCCGAAAGACCTTACTCCTGCGTTAAGTGCGGTAAGTGCGAGACCATGTGTCCCCAGAAGATTAATATCAGGGACGACCTTGAGAAGGTTGGCAAGGAGATGAAGGAACTTTTCAGTTAAGTATTTAATGATGATTGAAACCGCGATCTGTTGGTCGCGGTTTTTTTTGGCCCCAAAAGCACTCAATTAAGTTTACATAACTACGATTTTTCGCAATATCACGCGAACGCTTTAGCGTGATAACAGGCCAAAAATGTACGCGTAGCACGGACAGATATCCGCGATGGATAATACAAAATCGAGAAAATTGGCAATTTTGTCTAATTTTTTGTTAATTATTAGCGAATCCACTTCCCAAAATAGTACTTTTGTGCTATATTTTAAGCATGAAAGATGTCCGCGAGAGACACACAGAACTTGAAGCTTACAGGAGGTAGAGTATGGGACTTAATTACATGATGAATGATATAACCGATACGCGTAATTTGGATAACGATTTTCTGCCTAATTGGGCTAAAGATGAACGTCTTTTCAATTGCGAGGGCAATTTAAAGGGTTTATTCAGAGAGTTATTCTTAGGCAGATTATTGGGTATATTCAGAAATTAAAACCTGGTACATATAAAAGAGAGTCCTCTACGGGGACTTTCTTTTTTTGCGAAAAAACGCGTCCCGAAATTAACGGGGCGCGTTTCTTAGTTTAGGAGTTACTATGTAAAGAATAACTGTCTGAATTATGATAATGCTTCCTTACTACGCTTGGAGGGAAGCTCGCCGAGAAGGCCTGTCTTGTAAAGTACCGGGCGAAGCGCAAGGTAAGCGACTACAGCTACGATTGAGTTGATAATTGCATTCACGAAAGATGTTGCGATAGTGATGCTTACGAGTGTCTTGATTGCTGACTGCGCTTTGTCGGCATTGGGGGTAACAATCGAGAACCAAATATACTTAAGAGTGGGCTCGAATATAACGTTAAAAGCAAGACCGCTGATTGCGGAGATTATAGCCCATTTTGTAAGGTAACCTTTATCGTGGGACTTGGATATTTCTGCAACCTTATGAGCTACAAGACCTACGATAAGACCGATTAAAAGCTTGCAGATAAAGGTTCTGGGAGCGGAAGCGCCGTAACCTGTAAGTATGTCTGCAAGTGAAAGTCCGATTGCACCTGCAAGTCCGCCGTAAGGGCCGCCGAGGAACAAAGCACCGAGCACTACAAAGGCATTACCGAAGTGAACCTTGGTGCCGCTTGTAATATCAAAAAGCCCCGGTATGGGAAGCGGAGGTATAAAAGCGTAGCCTGCATAGCAAAGCGCTGCCATGAGACCTGCAAAAGCAATTTTCTTAATAAGATTATCCTGTGATTTCTGAGTGCTCATAGTATTCTTCTTCCTTTGTTCTCAATATTTTCAAGTCATTCTTGACTCTTGTTGCTCCATAATATACCATTGAGGTGGTAATACTAAAATCACCAAAAACGGAGAATTTTATATGACCAGATATTTAAGCCTCTACGAAGACGTGAAGAGAAAGATTGTGGACGGAATTTATCCTTACGGCGCCAAGCTTCCGTCGAAGAGAGATACCGCCAGAGACAACGGAGTAAGTGTCATAACGGTTGAGCACGCTTTCGAACTTTTGCAGGAAGAAGGCTATATTTCTACGGTTGAAAAAAGCGGATATTTTGTGACATACCGGGAAAGCGATTCTTTTGGCATAAATGAGAAGAAGAGCGAGACTACGGATAGAAGCGTATACAGACATGCGAAAAATGACACAGGTGTAACGCATGACGAGGAGATTTCTTTTAACATATATGCAAAGACCGTAAGAAGAGTTTTGAGTGAATACGGGGAGGAATTAACCGAACGGTCGCCGGGCTACGGTTGCGAATGCTTGAGGCACGCTATCAGCGAATATCTGTACAGATACAGGGGTATTGAGGCAGAGAGCGAACGGATAATCGTCGGCGCGGGAGCGGAGTATCTCTACGGGCTTATTATCAATGCGCTCGGTCGTACTACCAAGTTCGCGGGGGAGTACCCTTCGTACCCGAAGATTTACAAGATATACAAGACCGAAGGCGTGAAGCCCGAACTGTTACACCTTGGTGACGACGGTATCGAGAGCGAGTATTTGTGGCAGACTGAAGCCAAAGTGCTTCACATCACACCATACCGAAGCTTCCCGACCGGTGTTACGGCATCGGCTGCCAAGAAAGCAGAGTACTTAAAGTGGAGCGTTGAGAAAGACGGAATAATCATAGAAGACGACTTTGAGTCGGAATTCACCCCCAGCCGAAAGGCGGAGGAGACGCTCTATTCCCTGGATAAAAACGACCGCGTAATATACGTAAACACCTTCACAAGAACCGTGGGCCCGTTTATCAGAGCCGCTTACATGGTAATACCGAAGAGTCTTGTAAAGGTGTTTAATGATCGCATAGGATTCTATTCATGTACCGTCCCGGTGATGGAGCAGTATGTGCTCGCCGAGCTTATCGAGAACGGTGACTTTGTACGCCACATCAACCGCGTAAGGCGTAAGAGGCGTGAGGAACGTAAGCAGTAGTCTATTTTTTCTTTTGCTTCATGGCACTTCTCTTACCCATAAACATTGAAAGCGCTACCAGCAAAAGAACGGATACGACAATGGTAAGGAAGAACTTACCGCCGCCCTCGGTCTTAACGGTATCGGTGTGAAGACCTGTCTGAATCGTAAGGATAACATCCATGCTGCCGGGCTTCTTCGAACTAAATGACTTAGAGTAGGCGCTTGCAGCAACCTGAAGGTCGGAAGCATTCTGGTCGATGGTGTAGCTTAAATTGATGGAATTGTCCTCAGCGGTCGCGAAGAGAGTCTTCTGAGTGCCGCTTTTCCAGTTACCGTTAATCTTGGGCATCATGGTGACACCTAGCATGGTGTCGGGGTATTCGGTAGTGAGGCTTACATCGATTACGTCGCCGGGGTTGCCGTCCGCAATGATGCGGTAGTAGACGTAGTTGTCCTGAGTCTCGTCGTTTTCCTTGTCAAATCTTAAGTTCCAGTCGGTCTCGGCGGAACTCTTAATCGTTACGGTTGCACCGAAGGTCTTGCCGTCATTACGCGTGTAGGTGAAAGTTTTCTCATAAGTATTAAGCTCGCCTTCAGCGCGCGCGCTTGAGGCAGAGACGCAAAAAACGGTTGCGGCAATAAGAACCGCCGTCAAAAAACGCTTTATATTCTTCATGTTGATATCCTCTCTCATATAATAAACCACTTCGTGTTTTATTATCGGTCGCCTTCGAATAGACCCTTTGGGTTTAGTCCGGCCCTATAATAAACCGCTAAAGCGCTTTATTATCAAGCGCCTTTGAATAAGTCCTTCGGACTTATTCCGGCTTCATTATACATAAAAGTTATTTTGCAAACAATAAAAGTTTGATTAAATTGTATTTGCTTTATTTGACTAAAGTGATATACTAACAACGATAAACTTTCACAGGAGACTATTACCATGGACAAAAAAGAATTCGCACTTAAGCAGCACGAAGAATGGGCCGGCAAGATTGAAGTAATCAGCCGCGCCTCCGTTTCCAATAAAGAAGAGCTCTCGGTAGCTTATACTCCCGGCGTTGCGGAGCCCTGCCTTGAGATTCAGAAGAATGTGGATTTGTCTTACAAGTACACAAGACGCCACAACCTTGTAGCGGTTATCACTGACGGTACAGCAGTACTCGGACTCGGCGACATCGGACCCGAAGCCGGCATGCCTGTTATGGAAGGTAAATGCGCATTGTTCAAGGCTTTCGGCGGTGTAGATGCTTTCCCTCTTTGCATCCGTTCCAAGGACGTTGACGAAATCGTTAATACCGTTAAGCTTCTTGCCGGCTCTTTCGGCGGAGTTAACCTTGAGGATATTTCCGCTCCCAGATGCTTTGAAATCGAGAGAAGACTTAAAGAAGTATGCGACATCCCGATTTTCCACGACGATCAGCACGGTACAGCAGTTGTAGTGCTTGCCGCTATGATTAACGCACTTAAGATTGTTAAAAAGGACATTAAAGATATTAAGGTAGTAACCTCCGGCGCAGGTGCCGCAGGTATCGCCATCATTAAGCTTCTTGTCAGCATGGGTCTTCAGAATGTTATCATGTGTGACAGAACCGGCGCGATTTACGAAGGTCGCGAAGGCCTTAATTCCGAGAAGGTTGAAATGGCCAAGATTACCAACAAGAACCATGAGAAGGGTTCTCTTGCCGATGTAATCAAGGGCGCTGACGTGTTTATCGGCGTATCCGCCCCCGGTACAGTTACTGCTGAGATGGTTAAGACCATGGCGCCTAACCCCATTCTTTTCCCGATGGCCAATCCTGTACCCGAAATCAATCCCGACGAGGCCAAGGCCGCAGGCGCAGCTGTTGTGGGAACCGGACGTTCCGACTTCCCCAACCAGATTAACAACGTACTTGCATTCCCCGGCATCTTCCGTGGTGCTCTCGATGTACGTGCCCGCGACATCAACGACGAAATGAAAGTCGCTGCCGCCTACGCAATCGCAAGCCTTGTATCTGATGCTGAACTCAGTCCCGAGTACATCATCCCCAACGCTTTCGACGAGAGAGTCGGCAAGACCGTAGCCGAGGCCGTTAAGGCAGCTGCTGTTAAGACAGGCGTTAACAGAATTTAATAAGCTTTAATAAAAAGAAGGCGGTGAACTCAAATCGAGCTCGCCGCCTTTTATAATGTGCTTGTTTATTTGAATGCCAACTGTGCGAAATTGTAGAAGCCCAAGTACCACACATTGAAATCGTGTGCGCCCTTAACTTCCTGCCACATGAAGTTTTCACCGTCGGTAAGCTTGTCGGTTAAGCTGCAGATGGTCTTGGCAGCAGCGGTGTGACTGGCGAGTGCCGTGCCGTCGCTCTTGCCGCAAATGTTGTAGAAGTAGTCGATGGTGTAGTCGCTTTCGTTAATGGTCTTCGCTGTAATGGAAGCGGTGTTGCTGGTAGGCGCTGCCGAGAACGCTCCGAAGTAGGAGAAGAGGTCTAAACTTTCGCCGATACCGATGTTGATGGTCTGCATGCCGCCCATGGAAAGGCCTGCCATAGCGCGATGAGTTCTGGTGGCGGATAAATCATAGCCGTTCTCGTCATACTCTGCATAAGTAGAGTAGTGGCTCTCGATGTAAGGAATCAGGTCATTACGTAATTCCTGTCCGAAGCAGTAAAAAGAATTAAAGTCGGAACCGTTCTTAGCATGATTCTTGGCGGAACGGCCATTGGGTGTAACAACGATGAAAGGCTCGATGTCACCGTTATAAATAAGGTTATCCATAATGCACTTAACTCTAGAAGAAGAGCCGGTCATTTCCCACTCAGCCTCGTCACCGCCGATACCGTGCATAAGGTATAAGACGTTGTACTGTTTGGATTCATCGTATCCGTAAGGAAGGTAAACATAGGCGTCTTTCTCTACGTCTGAACCGTCGCCGAAGTAATCTTTGGAGGTGTAAGTAATCTTCTCGATGGTGCCCGATTCCCTGAGCTGAAGCTTGATGTACTTGCCGGGGATGAGCTCCGAAATCGTAGCATCGGCCACACGCTCGGCACCTGCCTCAACTTCGCCTGCGGGCGTGGTGTCAACGGAAGAAGTCTCTGCCTCGATGGCTTCCTTAATACCGTCCGAAACTTCGACGGAAGCTTCTTCGGAAACAGATGTCTCAGAAACCGATACATCGGATGCCGAAGCGGTCTTGCCGCAGGCACACATTAAGGAAAGAGTCAGCAGGCAGGCTGACGTCATAAGTATTCTTTTTCTCATAAATCAATCTCCTTTAAAAAAGATATCTTCAATTTATCACAACAAAATCAATTCTCAAGGAGTTTTATGAAACGTGACAACAAGAGAGAAGATTTTGGCAAAGAATGAATAATCCGGGGGGCGACTGTGTTATAATAGCCCTGTATTTTTGAGAGTTCAGGGTATTAAGATGATTAAAGAATTAAATTCGGTTGAAGAATACAGAGATTTTTACCATGGGCTGTGCACAGACCCTTCTTTTTCCCAGCCCAATACCAAAGAAGACAAGGTGGATGAGCGCTTCAAAAAGGCCCTTGAGAAAGACGACAGAAGGGTGGTGGCCACCTTTGAAAACGGCGAGATTACAGGAATATTCGATCTTTTGACGCTGTTTGACGACGATTATATTGAGGTGCTGGAAGCTTATTCGAGAGAAAGAAGCTCTTACGAGGAACTGTTTGAGTATCTCGGCCGGAACTTTAAAGGTTACCGCGTGGACTTTATCATAAATCCGCAGAACAGCGCGGCCAAAGAAGCACTTACGGCAAAGTGCGCCCGTTTTGATGACGAGCAGCAGAAGATGGTGCTTAAAAATCCCACGCCCGGAGTGGACATGGGTGGGACGAGGATTCTTTCGGAAGAATACGTTAAGGAGTACTTAAGCATCCACACCGTCACCGGTTACTGGACCGGCGAGCGCGTGATTGAGGACAAGGACGGATTTGCGCCCATAATTGCCCTGTGCGACGGCAAACTGGTGGGGTATCTCGACCTTTCCACCGACTGCGAGATTAATGAGCCTTACGATGTGCTGGTGCTTGAGGAGTACAGGCGCAGGGGGTTCGGCAAGAAACTTTTGGCAAGGGCAATCGAGATTAATAAGCCCAAGGGAATGGTACTCTCGGTTGTTGTGGACAATATTCCTGCCTTAAGACTCTATGAATCCATGGGCTTTGAAAAAGAAGAAGGACAGAACAGCGTATTTGCATCGATAACAGTTTAGGGGGATGACCATGTTTAACAAAGAAGAAGTCAGACGTTTTTTTGAAGAAAACGAATACGGCAAGTGGAGAAGCGAGGAGAAGGTAAGCTACGAAATTCCTGAGGAGGGAACCGTTGAGCCCCTTGTGTTCTTTGGGCAGGAGGTGCCCGGCAAGCCGATTCGCATATGTGTGGACTCGGTTTCTTTTACCGTGAGAGTGATTAGACCCGAGACGGACGCTCCCCACAAAGGAGCACATCCTTTTGTAATATGCATGCATCCTATCCAGCCGGTTGAGGTGTTTAAGAAGGCGGGTTTCGGACTGATATTTATGGATACGAGGGAGATTGCGTCTGACGATTATAAGCATGACGGATGCTTCTACAAATTGTATCCTTACGGGGCGGAAGAAGAGCAGACAGGTGTACTTATGGCCTGGGCATGGGGTGCTTCAAAGGTGCTCGATGCAGTTAAGTCTGGACTTGGCGCCGAGCTTGGATTCAATCCCGAACTTGCGGTAGTAACGGGTGTATCGAGATGGGGCAAGGCGACTGCGGTGTGCGGTGCTTTCGACCACAGATTCAAGATGGTGGTGCCTACCTGCTCGGGAGCGGGCGGACTAGCGCTTTACGGAGTTAAGTCACAGGGAAAGGCGTACGATCTGACGGAAGTCGGCGCACCCAAAGATTATACATACGGCGAGAACGAGCCGCTATCATGCCTGCAGTCGGATGCGGAGCGCGGATGGTTCGTGGATAAATTCTTACAGTACAAGACCGAGGAGGAGATTCCTTATAACCAGGAGATGCTCGCGGCGCTGGCGATGGACCCAAACGTATACTATTTCATAGTCTGCGCGGCAACTGGCGAGGACTGGGTTAATGCGCCTGCTATGTGGGAGTGTTACAACAGAGCGCTGCCCTACTACGAGGAGGCGGGGCTTTCAAGGCACTTTGCCATTCACGTGCACAAGGTCGGCCATGCGGTGACGGATGAAGATGCGGAATTAATCGTTAAATATTTTGACAGCGATATTTTCTCGGACCGTAAGGATTTTTTGTGCAAAAGTCAGAATCTGTATATGGAAAAAGAATGAGCTTGGGGGATATAATACTCCGGATGGGTACAAAGGAGTGTTATTGTTTAAATGGGTAAGTACTACGTATTATTTAATCCTCTGTCTAATAACGGCAGGGGCTTTGAGAGTGCCACAAAGATTGAAACTGCGGTCGCTGACGGCGAGTTTGAATATGTAAGCATTCTTTCGGTTGAGGATATTAAGAAGTTTATCAAAGAGTTTCCAAAGGATAAGACTTTGGTGCTTTCGGGCGGAGACGGTACCATCAATCATTTTGTAAATGCGATTGGCGATGAGCCGTTAGATAGGGATGTTTATTATTTCCCTTCGGGCTCGGGCAATGATTTTATGCGAGATGTTCGGCCCGACGGAGCATCGGGACTTGTGCTTCTTAACACATATATTAAGGACCTTCCCAAGGTTACGGTTAAGGGCGAGACTTATCGTTTTGTAAACGGTATCGGTTACGGTATCGACGGTTATTGCTGTGAGGAAGGGGATAAGTTAAGACAGAAGAGTAACGACCCCGTCAACTATGCGGCCATAGCCATTAAAGGGCTTCTTTTTAAGTTTAAGCCCGTAACGGCAGCAGTCATTTCGGACGGTCGTAAGAAGCTCTTCGACCATGTCTGGATAGCGCCTACCATGAACGGGCGTTACTACGGCGGCGGAATGAACGCCACACCCGCCCAGAAGCGACTTGGTGAAGACGGAACCGTTACCACCATGATATTCAGAGGAAGAAGCCGCCTTAAGACACTTCTCATATTCTCGGGCATCAGCAAGGGCGAGCATATCAGGCATCGCAAGGAAGTCATTCAGATAAAGAGCCATGAGGTGGAAGTTAAGTTCGACCGCCCCTGCGCGCTTCAGATTGACGGGGAGACCGTTCTTGATGTCAAATCCTACAAAGTACACAGATAGAGATACGCCATCGGGCTTGCCGGTGGCTTTTCTTTTGCGAGAATATTTGGGATGTGCGCTCCCTTCATTGAAAAGTTCATAAAAATAGATTACAATGAGTTATCATCGCATAAAGGTACGATTATGGGTATTATCAAAGAGATTAAAGAAGAGATACAACTGATTAAAGAACGTGACCCGGCTATCCACAGTAACTGGGAGGTACTCTTGTACCCCAGTTTCAAGGTAATGTTAAGCTACAGAAGAGCCCACAGACTTTACAAGAAGGGCCATTACTTCTGGGCCAGATACATTTCCCAGAAGGCTGCGCGTAAGACGGGTATCGAGATTCACCCCGGTGCCGAGATTGGTAAGGGTCTTTTTATCGACCACGGTAACGGAGTTATTATCGGTGAGACTACCATAATCGGCGATAACTGTACGCTTTATCAGGGAGTAACCCTCGGCGGTACGGGTAAGGAGCAGGGCAAGCGTCATCCTACTCTTGGCAATAACGTTATGGTCAGTGCCGGCGCGAAGGTCTTGGGTTCCTTTAAGATCGGTGATAATTCCAAGATTGGTGCAGGCTCCGTGGTGCTTGAAGAGGTGCCGCCGAACTCAACGGTTGTGGGCGTTCCCGGACGCGTGGTTAAGCGTAACGATGTGCTTCTTCCCCAGGATGAACTTAATCAGGTTGACCTTCCCGACCCTGTGCGCGAGGATATTTCCAACCTTCAGCAGGCCAACAGCGAGCTTATCAACCGAGTGCTCGACCTGGAAGAAAGACTTAAGGAGTTAGGCAAAAGAATAAATGGATGAATTCCTTTATAAAGAGATAAAAGACAAGTATAATCTGGCTGATTTGAGCCCCGCGGAGGTGGCGCCGCTTATACTTGCACATATAGGCGATGCAATATATGAAGTGGTGGTAAGAACCGTTACTTTATCCAAGGGCAACCGACCGATAGAGAAGGTTCACAAGGATGCCATACATTACGTGAATGCCAAGGCGCAGGCTGATGCGGCAGATGTTCTTTTGCCGTTACTTACGGAAGAAGAGGCAGATATTTACAAGCGCGGTCGCAACGCCAAGTCTGCCACCAAGGCCAAGAACGCTTCCATAGGCGATTACCGCAAGGCGACGGGTTTTGAAGCGTTAATGGGTTACCTGTATCTTAAAGGTGATACGGGCAGAATGCTTGAATTAATAGAAAAGGGCGTAATAGAGAAGCCCGCAGAATAGAGGTAATATGAGTAATGAATCAATGATAGAAGGCCGCAATGCAGTGCTTGAAGCCTTCAGATCCGGCAAGACCGTAGACAGACTTTATGTGCTCGACGGCTGTCAGGACGGCCCCATACTTACCATTAAACGTGAGGCCAAAAAACAGGATACGATAATTAAATACGTTGACAAAGACCGCCTCGATCAGATGTCCCAGACCGGTCACCATCAGGGCGTTATTGCGGTAAGTGCCGCTTACGATTATTCCGAGATGGAAGATATCTTTGCGCTTGCCGAGAAGAAGGGCGAGGCTCCCTTCGTAATTATACTTGACGGAATCGAAGACCCTCACAACTTAGGCGCCATTATAAGAACCGCCAATCTTGTGGGTGCTCACGGAGTTATTATTCCCAAGAACCGCGCGGTAGGCTTAACCGCTACCGTTGCCCGCACTTCCGCTGGTGCGCTTAATTACACACCCGTAGTGAAGGTTACGAATCTCTCCAAGACCATTGAAGAGTTAAAAGAAAAAGGTTTGTGGTTTGTCTGCGCCGACATGGAAGGTGAGGTTATGTACGACCTTAACTTAACCGGCCCTATTGGCCTTGTGATAGGCAATGAAGGCGAAGGCGTATCAAGACTTGTGCGTGAGAAGTGTGACTTCGTGGCGCGTATTCCCATGAAGGGCGACATCGATTCACTTAACGCATCCGTTGCAATGGGAGTATTAAGCTTTGAGATTGCAAGACAAAGATTACAGAAGTAAATACGGCGAGGCTACCGATGAGGAGCTTATCCTTCGCTTACGTGAAGGCGAGCCCGGCATTACCGAATACATTCTTGATAAGTACAAGAATCTTGTGAGGGCTAAGGCGAAGTCCATGTACATCCTTGGTGCCGACGCGGAAGACCTTATTCAGGAAGGTATGATAGGTCTTTTCAAGGCCATCAGGGATTACGATGCGGGAAGGGACGCAAGCTTTCTTACTTTTGCCGACCTCTGTGTGTCGAGGCAGATGTATACGGCGGTGACGGCATCGGGACGTAAGAAGCATATGCCTCTTAATACATACATCTCTTTCAGCCAAACGTTTGAATCGGAAGGCGAGAACAGTGATAAGAGCTTAGAGGATACACTTGCGGGCGACGCGGGAGATCCCGAAGCTATCATGATAGACAGAGAGAATGTGGAAGATATTGAGCATTTTATCGATTCAGACTTATCAGACTTTGAGCGTGAGGCGGTCGAGCTTCACCTTACGGGCATGAGCTACATTCAGATAGCCAAGGTCTTAGGTCGCGACGAGAAATCCACAGACAACGCACTTACCCGCGCAAAGGGTAAAATAAAAAAGAAACTTGAGGAGAGGAAAACAAATGAATGATTTCTGGGAAATGGTAGAAAAGGTCGTAAACTTTATCGGAGAACTCGTTGAGCGTTTCACCAAGAAGAAAAACGACACACTCGATGCCCTTGAAGTAAGAAGCGAAATCAAGACCTGCGAGAATCTTGTAAATCGCTCATACATGGCAATCGGCCGTAAATATTATGAGATGCACAAGGACGGAGAATTCGATCCCGAATTTGAGAAACAGTTTAGAGAAATCTCAAATGCATCCAAAGCAATCGAGGACCTTAAGGGAACCCTTGAAGACATCAGAAACAGTTAATAAGAAACCCGAGACTTTAGTATAGCCTCGGGTTTTTGATTGTATCCCATACAAACAAAAAGAAGCAGCGGCTAACCTGCTTCTTTCTGCGACCCATAGGATCTAGAAGGATATGTTGATATGACTTGTTATACAATTTTATAATAAACCGCTAAAGCGCTTTATTATCGATCGCCTTCGAATAAGTCGAAACGACTTATTCCGGCTCCATTGCATTATTGTTTTTAATCTGTTATGATAATATCACGCGCAATGCAATTATTATATATCAAATATACCGCAATTTTGTCACTTTATCACGCGGAGGCGTTAGATAGTTACAATGCATAAAGATATTATTACAACCAGGTCTGACAAGTCTCAGATTTTTGATTACAACAATCCTTTATTTTACTGCTTCAGAGACCGTCATTTCATAAGACCCGGAATTACCACTTATATTCCCGAACATTGGCATGAAGATATAGAGTATTTCTATGTGCTTGACGGTTGCATAGAGTTCATGGTTAACGGTAAGCAACTTCACCTTGAAAAGGGCGAGGGCATCTGCGTTAACTCTAAGCGCATACACTCAAACTGGTCCAACAAGGGCAGCTACTGCGAGTTCTTATGCCTTGTCATTCATCCGTCATATATGTGTGCATCCAATTACATAGAGCAGCGCTATGTGGCGCCCATTCTTGCGGCAGGATGCAACGACTATATTCTTCTTAAGCAGGATAACTGGACTAAGCTAATCATTGACGAGCTTATGAATCTTTTCGATGAGAACAAGGATCCGAAGACTTTGGAGCTTGAGATTATTGAGGCATCCTTTAAGTGCCTGCGTCTTATGCACGAGCACATCGACTTTTCAACGGCCAAGCAGGCGGTGCCCATCCACGCATCGACATTCAAGAGCATGATGTCCTTTATTCAGGACCATTACATGGACAAGATTTCTCTTGAGGATATTGCTTTTTCCGGTAACGTCGGTAAGACCTTGTGTGCCAAGATTTTTAAGCGTTACGTGGCCAAGACTCCGGGCGATTACCTGATTTCCTACCGCATTACCAAGAGCATGGAGCTTCTTACGGGCTCTGATTTAAGCGTTACGGATATCGCTTTCCAGACAGGCTTTACAAGCGGCAGCCACTATACGAAGACCTTCAGGGAAATGGTAGGCTGTACTCCTACGGAGTATCGTAATACGAACCCGGGAATCGGAGCTTACGCACAGCATTACGAACACGCAATATAATTACAGGGACACGGCAGCGCGCCGTGTTCTTTTTTGAAGCCGGAAACGACATTTTTGTTTGTCAGCGGGGGCAAAATATGGTACGATTTTTTTGTTTTTCAGATTAGGATATAGAGGCTTAAAAATGGACAGAGACATAGTTAAGAACCCGCTTGGCGTGGAGCCTGTGGGCAAGTTATTGAGACAGTTTGCGATTCCCAGCATCATTGCGATGCTTGTCGGCGCACTTTACAATATTGTTGACCAGTTCTTCATCGGTCGAAGCGTGGGACCGCTTGGCAATGCGGCTACCAACATCGCGTTTCCTTTTTCGATTTCATGCGTATCGCTTGCGTTGCTTTTCGGTATAGGCGGAGCATCTGCTTTTAACTTAACCCTCGGTGAAGGGGACAAGGAAAAAGCACCTTTCTATATCGGTAACTCGGCATCGATGATAGTAATCCTCGGTACCATCCTTGCGGTGGTGGCAGAGGTGTTCTTACACCCGCTTCTTAATTTCTTCGGTTCTCCCGCGGATGTATTTCCTTATGCTTCGGAGTATACGCGCATTACGGCAATCGGATTCCCCGCGCTGATACTTCAGGGCGGCGGTGCTCATCTTGTAAGAGCGGACGGTTCGCCGAGATACTCTATGATGTGTAACCTTGTGGGCGCGGTTATCAATACCATTCTTGATGCGCTTTTTGTGTTCGTGTTCGGCTGGGGCATTCAGGGTGCGGCGCTTGCGACCATTATCGGCCAGTATGTCTGCGCGGCAATGGTAATATGGTATTTATGCCACTATAAGACCGTTAAGCTTCAGTGGAAGCATTTTATGCCGAGACTTCGCTATTTTGGCAGAAGCGCATCACTTGGTACGGCTTCTTTCTTTAACCAGATAGCCATGATGGTGGTGCAGATTGTTCTTAACAATTCACTTAAGTATTACGGCGCAAGAAGCGTCTACGGCGAGTCTGTGCCGATTGCGTGCGTGGGCATTATTTCGAAGGTGGGAATGATGTTCTTTGCCTTTATTATCGGTATTTCACAGGGACTTCAGCCCATCATCAGTTTTAACTACGGAGCTAAGCAGTTTAAGAGGGTTAAGGATGCACTGCTTCTTGCATTAAAGATAGGAGCGCTGCTTTCAATCGGAGCCTTTGCGGTGTTCCAGATATTCCCTCTTCAGATTATTAAGCTCTTCGGAGATGGCAGTCCCGAGTATTTTTCTTTTGCTGTTAAGTATTTCAGAATATACTTCTTCTTTATATTCTTAAACTTTGTGCAGCCTATCGTGTCTAATTTCTTCACGGCTACGGGGCGCCCGCAGAGAGGTATGTTCTTATCGTTAACAAGGCAGATAATATTTTTGCTTCCGCTTCTTATTATTTTGCCCCGCTTCTTCGGAATTGATGGTATAATCTATTCGGGCCCCATTGCGGATGCGGTGGCGGTCGCGACTACGATACTTATGGCGGTGTTTGAATTTAAGAACCCGCGTTACAGGGAGACAGGCGTTGAATAGTATTTACGCTTTTTTGAACAATACAGTGCTGATTAGTGCAATCTTGGGCTGGCTTTCGGCCCAGATTGTCAAGACCATACTTTACGCGGTTACGTCGAAGTCTTTCAGGGGTGAGAGACTCTTCGGAGCGGGCGGCATGCCGAGTTCACATTCGGCAACGGTCTGCGCACTTACATCGTCGGCACTTATGATATACGGTGTGGGAAGCTTTGAATTCGCGATATGCGTGATAGTAGCCTTCATCACCATGTACGATGCCATGGGAGTAAGGCGAGAGACAGGCAACCAGGCGAAGGTTCTTAATGATATGATGGAATCCTTTAAGCGCCTTTCGGACGAAGAGATGACTGACGATGAGAAGCTTAAGGAACTCATCGGACACACACCTTTGCAGGTGGCTGTGGGTGCACTTCTCGGAGTATTGATTGCGGTTATCATATGTCGCATGAGAGGTTTTGTATAAAGTACATAGAAAATCCGTCGGCGGTCACGTCGGCGGATTTATTGTTATTCGGTATACCTAGGGCTAGTTCTGCGCTGCCTCGCAGATGATGTCGATGCATTTCTCATATCCGAGGGC
>JAFYDI010000088.1 GCA_017544835.1 Lachnospiraceae bacterium
ACTTTTTCATATTCTTTTACCTATAAGTCATTATACTCTCAAGGCCAAAAAAAGAAATGAAAAATAAAGCGGAATTTGTCACAATATCGCTCATTTGCTGTCACTACACACAAAAAAAGCTTCGGTATTAAACCGAAGCTTTTTGCTATCATTTGCCATCCGGGCGCTGTCAGTCAACTCTGGTGACTCTGGCTTCAAAGGCATTCGTAGATGTATTACTGTCATCCCCGTATACCTGATAAATAATCACTATATCACCATTATAATCACGATAAATAAAGTCTATGTCAAAAAGTTTAAAACAATCCACACCAAAGTCACTGAGAGAAAACAGCTTTATTTCATTGCCGGTTCTGCAATCATAGGAATAGATGTCATTGTCGCCGTACAGCAATTCATTGTCATAACCGGTAAAAAGACTGTAACTGTGACGAACGGTTATGGCTTTTGCCAATTCATCGTTATCGGGATTATAAACCGATAAAGCGGCATTATACGAATCCAGCATATATGCAAAACCGTCTTTTCCCACAACGGCATATGCATTGGGAGAGGACACCACTTGCTTTAAAAAGTTGAAATTCGTATCAAACACCAGTATTCCGCCCGAAGCACCTTCTCCCTGATAAGATATGTATAAATAAGTTCCGTCGCAGGCAGGCGTATCTATAAAATAGCTGTACTCAGGCATTTTATAACTTAAATCCACAGGTTTCGTATCAAGCAAGGTACCCTTATTATCAAGAGTCATGAAATAGTATTTCATGGATTCGCCGGTCCATTTTCCCCCTACGGCTATATAACCGCCTGTGTCGGAAGCGTGTATATATGATATTCCGGGAGCATCATAATCAAGCGTCAGCTCAAAAATTTTCTTTTCATTTTTTGTTTTTAAGTCTGTTTTATAAAAACAGTATTCATTGTACTCACTGCCCATTTCACAGGAGAGCGAATAAACAGAACCTTCCTCAACATATAAAGGGCGTTTGCTGCCTTCCCACTGAATATCGCTTGTGGTTATCTCCGCTTCGTAGGTTGCTCCTTCTTCCGCCTCAATATCATAGTCATATTCCGGGTAATCTTCAATGACAGATTCCTCTTCTTTTAGTTCCTGTACAAGTTCCTGCAGTTCAGCTGTCGGCTTATAGTCTAAATCCGCCCTGTAGTCATTTTTGCCCCGATTTAGCCAAATGCCTAAAACAAACAGCATAAATAATAACATTAATTCTCTCATAACCAACCTCCTTAATAACCTCATACCATTTCTTGCAAAATGCACTTTGTTTATTTTACATTATTACAGACATTCATGCAACGCATACAATTTTTTGTCACAATCACCAAATCACCGGAATTCTTAATGATGAATTCCGGGATTGTATGCGGTCGCCAAATGTCTGCCCGAGCAAGCTCGACAGCCGCTTGGCTCGTCGCTACACAAAAAAGCTCCGGCATTTAACCGAAGCTTTATAGTATCTTCAAATATTGATAACCGTTTAACCGTCTTGTTAAAAGTTTACTTGCACATATCAAGCGCATCCTGAAGCGCAAGCGGTCTGCTCCGTACGTAGCCCTGGATAAAGTCACAGTTCTGTTCTTTTAACAGTCTAAGCTGAGACTCTGATTCGACACCTTCGGAGATTACCTCGCTGTTCATGATGTGTCCCATGTAGATTACAAGCTTTACAAAGTCGCGGCTTACTTCACTGGTCTCGATGTTATCGACAAGCGACTTATCTACCTTAAGAAGGTCAAAAGGCAGGTGAAGAAGCTGCGCAAGGGACGTATAACCCGTACCGAAATCATCGAGTGCGAGCTTGGCGCCCATGCCACGGATTCTTTCGATATTGGCTACCGTAGTTTCAAGCGAATCGTACAAAGAATACTCGGTAATCTCTATCTCAAGACACTCGGCGGGGAAGCCGGTCTCCTCAAGTATACGTGCAAGCTTGCCCGCAAAGTCGGGGCTCGAAATATCCTTGGCGGATATGTTAATCGAAAGAAGGAACTTTTCGCCCGCGGTAAGAATTGCGTTTTTAAATTCCTTAAGTGCGCGTCTTAATACGTACTCATCAATCTTGTAAATAAGGTCGGTCTTCTCTGCTATCGGTATAAACTCGCCGGGGCTTATGTTGGTGCCGTCGGGAAGCTTCATTCTGATTAATGTTTCAAAGCCTCTTAGGCTCTTGTCTTCCGCTCTGTACTGAGGCTGGTATACGAGGAAGAAATAATCGTTTTTAAGACTTTCCTGAATGTAACCTTCAACCTGCGCTCTTCGTAACAATTCTTCTTCAAGGCTCTTGTTAAAGTAAACGATTCTTTCTTTGTCATTCTTGCTCGCATGATACATTGCTATGTCAGCGTATCTTAAGAGCTTAAGAATGGAATTGGTATCCTCCGGATATGTTGCAACGCCGGCGCAGCCTCTTAAGTAGAAGTTAGCGGGCACTCCGTCGCTGTCAAGAACGATTTTCTTGGTTACTTCGTTCATGATTTCTTCGGCAACAAGCTTTATATCATCGACTTCGGGAATTGCTATGGCGTATTCGGTACCGTCAAGCTTACTTACGATGCTTCCTTTGCTTACTACCTTACTGATTCTGTCGGCTATAATTGCAAGCGCTTTGTCACCGTATTCGTAACCTAAGTTATCGTTGATGGATTTTAGGTTATTGACATGAAGGAATATCATGTGGAAATGCTTAGACTCGGCCTGCCTTGCTTCGAGTTCTTTAATAAGACCTCTTCTGTTTAAGAGTTTGGTAACAAGGTCGGTGATGCTGTCCATTTCCATCTGTTTAAACTGTCTGCTGATGATTTCACAGGAAAGAAGAGACATCAAAACAGTTACCGCACCGGGAAGAGGGGCTAGTCCGCCGCCGCTTCTTACTACGGCAAATACCATGGAAATCGCAGATATCGAAAGAATTACTCTTGCAATAATCAGTCCCACACGGGCATCGATAAGTACCAAGACAACGCAAACAAGCGCCATCAAAGCCTGTATGACGCCGGTAAAATTCACCACAGAGATTCTTTCGCCAAACTGAAGCGGAATGCTTCCGCCGTTTGGAATTTTCATGATAAGCATCTGAAGCACAAAGCACAACAATGTGCCCGCCATCAGACAATATGCTCTTCCTCTTCTGCTAAGTTTCATATGATTAACGTAACCTCACCCACAAGGATTTTCGAAATTATCGTAAATGTTGTAACTATTTTAAAAATACAACTATATCTTATTTCGTCCTAGGCAACGAAAAAGCAAAGAAACGGGAAAAAACCGCCTCTTTGCTTTCATTAACGCATTATTTTAAAAATCCGTTGACAATCTGCTCTTCGGCTTCTTCCTCGGTAAGGCCGAGAGTCATAAGCTTAATGAGCTGTTCTCCCGCAATCTTGCCGATGGCTGCCTCGTGAATAAGGCTTGCCTCTACGCTTGCGGCCGTAAGCTTGGGATCTGCCGCAACAACGGCTCTGTCCATGATAATCGCATCGCATTCGGAGTGACCGTTACACTTGTTGTTACCCAAAATGTTGGAGGAAAACTCCTGTCTCGAATCGTCTCTTGCAACGGAACGTGATACAACGTCAGCGTGTGAATCCTCTCCGTTTAATTCAACGGTAAAGTCGGTGCGGGCAAACTGATGGCCGTGAGTCATAAGTTTTTCTTTGACTATAAATGTTGAGTTGTCGGCGCAGGTGCCCTTGGTGATACGGTTGGTGGAATCGATACCCTTAATCTGGGTGGTCTCCATCTCCATGTAAGCACCCTCTTCAAGCTCCACGACGGTGGTGGGATTCATAATGTTCTCGCCGTTTCCGTCGCCCTCGCCGTAGTGCTTCTCAATGTACTTAACGTGAGCGTTCTTGCCGATGTGGAAGGTGTGAATACCGTCGTGACCCGAATCCTGGTCGCCGCAGTTATGAATACCGCAGCCTGCCACGATTACAACATTGGCGTCCTCACCGATAAAGAAATCGTTGTATACAAGGTCTGTAAGACCGGTCTCGCTGATGATTACGGGAATGTGTACGCTTTCGTTCTTGGTACCCGGCGCAATGATGATGTTGATGCCGGGCTTATCGTCCTTAGACTCAATGGTAATATTGGCGGTTGAATTTCTGCCGATTGACTTACCATTGGAGCGGATATTGTACGCGCCCTCGGGAGTGCCGTGAATATCGGCGATTTCTTTGAGAAGGTTTAACTGCATGGCATCCATTATCTTGCACCTCCTTCTTCAAGCTTTACACAGGTGCCGCTTCCGATTTCCATGAACAAATCGGGATATACGTCTTCCTGAGTGCCGTCAGCGGTAATTTCACCGTTTGAAAGTACGATGATTCTGTCGGCGGTCTTAAGAATACGTTCCTGGTGGGAAATAATGACTATGGAGCCGTTAATCTTCTCATGCATCTTCTCAAATACCTTGATAAGACTGTTAAAGCTCCAAAGGTCGATGCCGGCCTCAGGCTCGTCGAAAAGCGAAAGCTTAGTGCCTCTTGCAATAATCATGGCAATTTCGATACGCTTAAGCTCACCGCCCGACAAAGAAGCATTGACCTCTCTGTTGATGTAATCTCTTGCGCAAAGACCTACTTCCGAAAGGATTGCACATGCTCCGTTAAAATCAATGGTCTTGCCGGATGCAAGCGTCAACAGGTCTTTAACCGTAATGCCCTTAAATCTTACGGGTTGCTGGAAGGCAAAGCTGATGCCTTTGTGAGCTCTCTCTGTAATGGAAAGCCCTGTAATGTCCTCTCCGTCGAGGATAATCTGTCCCTTAGTAGGAGTAATGATACCTGCAATAATCTTGGCAAGTGTGGACTTACCTCCGCCGTTTGGACCGGTAATGGCAGTAAATCCGCCGTCTATCGTCAGACTTATGTCCTTGATGATATCGTGCTCGTCATCTGCCGTGTAGCTTATGTTTTTAAGTTCTAACACGATAAAACCTCCTATACCTTACAGCGAAACATCCTTGGGCGAACGGTAGAAGGTAAAGCTTCCGTCGTCGACAAGTGTTCCGTCGTCATTTTTTATCTTGACCTTGACCACGATAAGATGGTTGCCGCCGCGAACTCTCTTAGCCTCGCAGTATATATACTCGCGGCTTACGGCAGGCTCAAGGTAATTCATACTGCCTTCAACAGTGGTGCAGAACTTACCGCTCATGCAGGCTACAGTTCCCGCCAGTATGTCTGCAAAAGAATACAAAGCGCCCCCGTGAACCGAGCCGTAATTGTTAAGAAGCGGCTTCTTAAAGGGTATGCGTGCTCTTATGTACTTTTCTTCAAATTCTAAGATTTCGATGCCAAGATGCCTTGAAAACTCGTCGTTTAAAAGCAATTCGGTCATTACTTTCTTATTCTCTTCAAATGTAGCAGCCATAAAGTTTCCCTCACTGTCAATTTAAGCAGAAGTAATTGTACTATAAACTTATAGGTAAAAGCAAGATTAAAAACCTACATACTCACTCGGTAATTCGCACGGAGTCCGGAAGCTTCATGGATTTTAAGCTTTCGCTCTTTCTTAAGCAGTCTTCTTCGAAGTCTCTTGAAGACATAAGAGTGCAGCCTGCACCTCTTATAATTACCTGTTCGACGCCGTCGCTTGTGACTACGACAATGTCATACTTCTTACCGTTATCGTGAGCATATCGCTCTATGTAGCGGTCGGCTGTCTCCGCAGTCTTCGTATAGACTACGGTTATGTTGTGATATTTAATCTCCTCGGTACTGTGTCCCGGAACCTTGTATGCGTCAAAAACAAGGATTGTCTTAATGCCCGTAATACCGCTGTAATTGCTGACTATGTCCATAAGTCTGCCTGCGGCGCCACCCATGTCCCTCGCAGCAATGTCGCTTAGTTCTTTCCATGCGTGAACTACGTTATAGCCGTCTATGAGCATGTATTTTTCTTTGGCCCGGGTGCCCTTGTAGGGTGTGGGTGCGGGGTTAATGGGCTTACCGCCTATTCTGCGACGCTCGCGCACGGCCTCGCTTATGCCTTTGTAGGAACCCTTGCGACCGCTTCTGTTGGCATAGGCGGTCTTGTTGATGATTTCGTCAATTTCTTCGGTGGTGACAAATATATCTGCTCTGCCGTCCTGAGTGCGCGTATTGACGGGTTCAACCATGCCGTCATCGTCGCGTTCCTCGCCCATAAGCGGCAAGTGCATGTAATTGTATACTTCATACCACGGAATTACCGTACCCGCTCCGTGTGAGCAGAATACCGAATCAGGTGTGTTTCTTAAGTCATTCTCGGGGCTGTAGGCGCGTGTGGCTATTACCTCCTCGGCATTGTGACAGGGCTCATAACCTGCAAGACTTACGGATAATGTTCCAAGGCCCTTTGTGTAAGCCGCAACGTCCTTGGCATAACCGTTAAGCGTCGATACGGGCGCCTTGCCGGTAATAACGGATATTCCGTCGCGCTGCTCTGTCACTTCGGCAGTGCCCCACATTCTGTCTATATCAGTCATGGCACGTCCCACGGCATTATCGGGGACCGTCAGCTCGTAGTAGTAAAAGGGCTCAAGCAGAACCGACTCTGCCATCATAAGGCCCTGTCTTACCGCGCGATAGGTGGCCTGTCTGAAGTCACCGCCTTCGGTGTGCTTAAGGTGGGCTCTACCCGCCACAAGCGTAATCTTCATGTCGGTTATCGGCGACCCAGTAAGCACTCCTCTGTGCTCGCGCTCGCCAAGATGTGTGAGTACAAGTCTCTGCCAGTTAAGTGCAAGCTCGTCGGTAGATACGTCTGAATCAAACTGCAGTCCGGCTCCTCGGTCAAGCGGCTCCATCTTAAGGTGTACTTCCGCGTAGTGTCTTAAAGGCTCAAAGTGGCCGACGCCCTCGACGGTGTCCGCGATGGTTTCCTTGTACATGATATTGCCTACGCCCATGGAAACCTTGATGTTGTAGCGCTCTTCTATTTCTTTAATCAGGATTTCGGTCTGAACTTCGCCCATTAAGTGGACGTAGATTTCCCTGGTTCCTTCATTGTATTCAACCTTAAGGCCGGGCTCTTCTTCTTCAAGTTCAAGAAGGTATTTGTGCATAGCCTGGCGGTCTACATCATCGGGATATTTCACAGCATATGTTAGTACCGGCTCGATGCTTGTGTCCGTAACATTCGTTACATTGCCGTAGGTCATGCCGGGACGGGAGTTTTTAAGACCCGTAACCGCAACTATGTCCGTGGCGTGTGCTTCGGTGACAGCCTCATACTTCTCGCCCGAATACAGCCTTATCTCATTAATCTTCTCATCTTGTAACGTATCCTTAACCTTGAGGGCTCCCCCTATAAGCTTAAGGTGCGTTAATCTGTTGCCTGCCTTGTCCCTTGTAATCTTAAGGCACACCGCGGAAAGAGAATCCATGGGTGCGGGTGTTGCCGGTTTGGAATAGGTCTCGAGCGCCTTTAAGAAGTCATTTACACCATCACCCTTAAGCGCAGAGCCGAAGAATACGGGAAATACATGGCATGACGCTATAGCCTCGGTAATTTCCGCATCCGAAATCTCGCCTGCTTCCATATATTTATCAAGGAGTGCTTCCGAAGTCGTAGCCACATCCTCGTAAAAATTATCTGTATGAAGTTTCGAAAAATCAACGGTGTCAGCAGAAAGTTCTTTTTTGAGATTATTTAAAGACTTCTCGCGATCAAATCCGGGAAGGTCGATTTTATTGACAAATATAAACGTCGGGATATTGCGGCGCCTAAGAAGCTTCCAGACGGTCTTTGTATGCGCCTGAACTCCGTCGGAGGCATTTATGATTAGGATAGCCTGGTCACAGATGTTGAGGGCTCTCTCCATTTCGCCCGAAAAATCCACGTGGCCGGGAGTATCCGTAAGAATCAATTCAATGTCATTAAGTTTAAGTCTTGCTATCTTGGAATAAATAGTAATACCGCGCTCTCTCTCCCACGCGTTATTATCAAGAAATGAGTCCTTTGTATCCACTCTTCCCCTTTTACGCAATACTCCCGCTTCGTATAAAAGGGCTTCCGATAATGTAGTTTTTCCTGCGTCGACGTGGGCTAAGATTCCCGTTACTATTTTTCTCATGGGGTAATTGTAGCATATAGGCGGGCGGAGTTCTTTCTTTTTCCAAAAATTTTATATATAATTAACCCACATTGATTTAGGATGGATTCGTATGAAGAGAAATTTGACTTTTGAAGAAATTTCAGACGGCAAGAGATATTCGGCAGGTGACCTTGCCAAGATTGGCTGTGGCGACTGTAACGGTTGCTCGGAATGCTGCAGGGTGACCGAGGACACGATATTTATCGATCCTTACGATATATACAGTTTGTGTGGCGGGCTGGCTACAAGCTTCGCGGAGATGCTTGATAAATCGATAGGCCTTACGGTTGTGGACAGCGTCGTTACCCCATATCTTACAAAGAAAGAGCAAGACGGAGCCTGCGGCTTTTTAAATTCCGAAGGTCGTTGCGGTATTCATGCATTTCGCCCCGGGTTCTGTCGTCTGTTCCCGCTTGGGCGCATTTATAACGATGACGGAAGCTTTGATTATTTCGTGCAGGTGCATGAGTGTCCGTATCCCAACAAGACTAAGGTTAAGATTAAGTCGTGGCTGGGAATCCCCTCTCTTTCCCGCTATGAAGAGTTTGTGCGGACCTGGCACGAGATAACGGTAAATATCCGCGACTGTGCGGTCGATAATCCGACACTTGCAAGGGAAGCAAATGTGCGGATGCTTAAGATATTTTACGAAACCCCGTATGACGCGTCAGAAGACTTCTACGCGCAGTTTCATGAGCGGGTGCTTATATATCAGGGAGCATAGAAAACGGGGTGCCTTACAGGCGTCCCGCTGTTTCTCTCGGCACATAGGCCTCCACATATATTCCGTCTTCTCTGTAATCTTCGATTAAGAGTTTGCCGGTCTTTCTGATAAGCTGAATCTTGCCCGCTTCGGTAAAGGGGAAGGTTCTCTTAATCTCTACCTTTCGCTCGGCCAATATGTCTTCTATTGCCTTGTTAAATTCATCAACTCCAAGTCCGGTTCTTGCAGAAAAGTTAATGGCCTTATAAGCTCTTAAGTCCTTATAGCCATGGTTAAGGCCCGCTACATCGCACTTATTAAAAAGTGTGATTACAGGTCGGCCTTCAACATTAAGACTTCTCAAAGTGTCATAGACTACTTCCATCTTGGTATAGGCCTCGGGATCGGATGCGTCTACTACATGCACGATGATATCCGAGTACTTGGCCTCTTCAAGAGTACTCTTAAAGGCTTCGATTAAATGATGCGGAAGCTTGTCGATAAATCCTACGGTGTCCGTAAGAAGTACCTCCTCGCCGCTTTCCAGTTCGTACTTACGTGTGGTCGGGTCAAGGGTCGCAAAAAGCTTATCCTCGGACAAAACCTCGGAATTGGTAAGGCTGTTAAGAAGTGTGGACTTACCGGCATTGGTGTAGCCTACAATGGCAAGCACGGGGATGTTGGTCCTCTCACGCCTTGCTCTTGTAACGCTTCTGTGCTTCACTATCTCTGTAAGCTCAGCTTTAAGCTTGGAAATTCGGTTCTTAACTACTCGCCTGTCTGATTCAAGCTTGGTCTCACCGGGTCCTCTGGTACCGATACCGCCACCCAGTCTAGACATGGACTTACCGTAACCTGCGAGTCTTGTAAGGCTGTATCGTAATTGCGCCAGTTCAACCTGAATCTTACCTTCCTGAGTCTTCGCTCTTCCGGCAAAGATATCAAGAATCAAAACCGTTCTGTCCATTACCTTGGTATCAAGAATCTTGGACATGTTATTCATCTGGGAGGGTGTCAGTTCATCATCACAAATGATGCCTGTAGCTCCTGTGGCATCGATAAGCTCTTTAATCTCTTCAAGCTTACCTGAGCCCACATATGTCGTAGGGTGCTCGTATTCGCGCGTCTGAATTACTCTTCCGACGGTCTCAGCTCCCGCAGTCTTGGCAAGCTCATAAAGCTCGTGAAGGCTGTCCTCCGCGTCTGCGCCGGATGTGGCGCTTACCCCTACCAATATTACTTTCTCAATTAATTTTTCCATATTGTTCCTCTATACGATGGGAACAGCCGGGATTATTAGCCTTCGATGATCTTTCTGGCAACGTACACGCCGCTTGCGGATGCATGCGAAAGAGAATGGGTTACACCACTTCCGTCGCCTATGATGTAAAGGCCCTTATGGATGGTCTCAAGATTTTCATCAAGCTTAACCTCCATATTGTAGAACTTAACCTCCACACCATAAAGAAGTGTGTCGTCATTGGCTGTTCCGGGTGCTATTTTGTCAAGTGCATAAATCATTTCCATGATTCCGTCTAAGATACGCTTAGGCAGTACAAGGCTCAAATCGCCTGGGGTCGCATCAAGAGTGGGTCTTACTGTGCCCTCTTCAATTCTCTTGGTGTTGGAACGACGTCCTCTCTCAAGGTCTCCGAATCTCTGCACGATTACGCCGCCGCCAAGCATGTTGGAAAGTCTCGCAATAGACTCACCGTATCCGTTGGAATCTTTAAAAGGTGCTGTAAAGTGCTTGCTTACCAAAAGTGCGAAGTTGGTATTCTCCGTCTTCTTGGCAGGATCTTCAAAGCTGTGTCCGTTAACGGTTACAATACCGTTGGTATTCTCATTAACCACGATACCGTTAGGGTTCATGCAGAAGGTTCTCACCGCATCCTCAAACTTGGATGTACGATATACAATCTTACTTTCGTACAAAGCATCGGTTAAGTGGGAGAAAATTGCCGCAGGAAGTTCCACTCTGACACCGATATCCACACGATTAGACAGTGTGTCGATATTAAGGTCATTACATACCTCTTCCATCCACTTACTGCCGCTTCGGCCTACGGACACGATACATTTATCGGCTTCCACGCTTCCGCCGTCATAGTTAATCTTAAAGCCGTTATCAAGCTTCTCGATTGAAGTAACGGGCGTTCTGAAATTAAACTCAACGTGGTCCTTAAGCTCGTTATAAAGATTCTCAAGCACGACATAGTTAATATCTGTGCCGAGATGTCTTACGCTTGCATCAAGAAGTGTAAGTCTGTTCTGCATGCAAAGCTTCTTAAACTCAGAGCCTGCGGTTGAGAACATCTTGGTACCCTCGCCACCGTGAGTCATGTTGATGTCATCAACGTATTTCATGAGATTAAGAGCCTTTTCTTTGCCAATGTACTGGTAAAGTGTGCCGCCGAAGTCATTGGTAATATTGTATTTGCCATCGGAAAAAGCACCTGCGCCGCCAAAACCGTTCATGATTGCGCATGTGGGACATTTGATACAGTTTTTAACCTTGTCGCCGTCGATGGGACATTTTCTCTTATCCAAAGGGTTGCCGGCTTCAAACACCTTAACCTTAAGGTTGGGAGCCTTCTTCATAAGTTCATATGCGGAGAATACTCCGCCGGGGCCTGCCCCGATTATTACTACATCAGTTCTCACTGTTATCTACCTCTCTTTACAAAAAAATAAGTGCGTCAAGATGACCTGAGTCCATTCTCGCGCACCCAAAAAGTATTATAACACATTCCGATTAAAAAGATAGCGGTACGACAATAATCGTACCGCTTTGTCTATCCAAATATCGCTTTATCAAAATCATCGTCCACAGGCCTTGGCCGCTTGGCAGCCGCAATCTTATGCCCGCCGATTAGAATCTTGTTGCCGAATGAATACATAGGGTCAAGAGCAATTATCGTCTGATAGAATACCGTCCTGCCCCTAAAGTTAACTCTATGGTCTATAAACAACACAGGATCCTCATCGAAACGATTCATAATGCTCTGAGGCTCGGTTTCTTTTAAGAACCAGTCTACATCTTCGGGGAACAGGAAGGTTTCCGCAAACCGTCTCCTATACTCGTTGTATCCGCCCCTCGCGCTTTCTATAATCCACTGGTCGCTGGCGCCACTGGCCTGGTACACATCCATCTTGCCTGTATCCAAATCTACAAAAAGAATACTGTCAAAATCAGATGCAAACGTAGCGATTACAGAGTTCTGACGTTTGATAACAGACTCATCCTTTTCTTTGGTATCATCTGTTTTCTTAAAAAGAAGACCTAACAGCCACTCAGTCTCCGGAGGCTTAACTTCGGCTATGGCATATCCTTTTAAAATGCTGAAAACAGACATAAAGAATCTGACGAGTGAATCAGCCGAGTCATCGCAATTAATCAGCCCCTTGCCGCAGTCTCTGGCAAAGCATTCATACGCTCTTGTGTTCTCAAAGCACTCTACGCAATCCTGCTTAACATCTGCCGGAATAGTCTGATCGCAAAAGAGCATACCGATAAATGCCGCCTTCCTGGTATCACGTTCAATCTCATGCTTCATACTGTCCACTATGGACGCAAGCATTTCAAGAGAGGAATTGGTGACATGCTCGGTAGCGTTTTCTATCAATTCTTCAATAAGTCTTTCAAGCAACTCTTCTTTACTTCCGAAAGCCGCAAGAAGTTGTTTCTCACTGACTTCTGCCTTGGCTGCTATATTCTTAAGCGATGCGCTCATGAATCCCTTTTCTGCGAACTCGCCGTAGGCACATCCTCTTATTCTCATCTCATCTATACCCTGCAATGAACCGCTTCCCAAAAGAAAATTATCAAAAAGCATGGAAACAATCCTCCTTTTTAGGAATGGTAACAAAATGACATTTATGAATAATTAAGTGAGAATTATCAAATTATTATATTGACTTCTTAATCTATTCGGAAAAAGAAAAGACCCCGTATAGTGCGGGGTCTCAATCTTATTTAGCATAATCTGTAACTCTTGATTCACGAATAACGTTAACCTTAACCATTCCGGGATATTCCATCTCGTCTTCGATCTTCTTGGCAATGTCTCGTGCCAGGATGACCATGTCGGCGTCGGTAATCACTTCGGGAACTACCATTACACGAACTTCTCTACCTGCCTGAATAGCAAATGATTTGTCTACACCTTTGAAATTGTTGGATATTTCTTCTAACTGTTTAAGTCTTGTGGTATAAGTTTCAAGCGTATCGCGTCTTGCACCGGGTCTTGCAGCGGAAATAGCATCTGCAGCCTGAACGATACAAGCGATAAGTGACTGAGGCTCTACATCGCCGTGATGAGCTTCAACCGCGTTAACAACGACATTTGACTCCTTGTACTTCTTACAGAGCTCAACACCGAGTTGTACGTGAGTACCTTCCATATCGTGGTCAACAGCCTTACCGATATCATGAAGTAAGCCTGCTCTCTTGGCAATACGAACATCAAGTCCGATCTCAGCAGCAAGAAGTCCTGACAACTGTGCCACTTCGATAGAATGCTTGAGGGCATTCTGACCGTAACTTGTTCTGAAACGCATTCTTCCGAGAAGCTTAATGAGTTCGGGATGCAATCCGTGAACTCCCGCTTCCATACATGCGGTTTCACCTTCCTCGCGAATGAGGTTCTCGACCTCTTTCTGCGCTTTCTCAACCATTTCTTCGATTCTTGCCGGATGAATACGTCCGTCAACAATCAATTTCTCAAGGGCGATTCTTGCAACTTCACGTCTGATGGGATCGAAGCCGGAAAGAATTACTGCCTCGGGAGTATCATCGATAATCAAATCAACTCCGGTAAGGGTTTCGATGGTACGAATGTTACGACCTTCTCGACCGATAATTCTTCCCTTCATCTCATCATTGGGAAGCTGTACAACGGAGATGGTAGCTTCGGATACGTGGTCGGCTGCACATTTCTGAATGGCGCCCACAATGTAATCCTTGGCCTTCTTGTCCGCTTCTTCCTTGACTTTCTGCTCCATGTCTTTAATAAGCTTGGCAGATTCGATTTTTACATCATCTTCAACAATTTTAAGTAAGTGCTCTTTTGCCTGTTCAGAGGTTAATCCGGAAATTCGCTCCAGTTCCTGTATACGTTCCTCGTTAAGCTTGGCAATCTTATCTTTCTCCCTTGCTAAGCTTTCTTCCTTGGCAGTTAAGCTCTGTTCCTTGCGTTCAATCGCTTCTGTCTTACGATCGATATTTTCTTCCTTCTGCTGAATACGACGCTCATTGCGCTGAATTTCAGCGCGGCGCTCCTTAATCTCACGGTCTAAGTCATTCTTGGTACGAATGGACTCTTCCTTAATCTCAAGTAAGCTTTCACGTTTTTTTGATTCCGCTTCACGAAGGGCTTCGTCGATGATTTCTCTTGCCTTGGCTTCGGCATTGCCAATCTTGGCATTCTGCTCTTTAATGCGCTTGGTGTTAATGAGAACTACCAACAAAGCTACAAGGACGGCTACTACTGCGATGGCTAAGAATACGATTTCCTTCGTAGTCATACAGGAGTACCTCCATATTAAATTATTGTCAGCAATATAGGTAAGGATGCAAGCATCCTAACAAACATGTTCACAACACAAAAATTTTAACCAAAAAAACAAGTTATGTCAAGTGATTGTGACCCCGGAGTCAGTTTTTATATGCAATTTTTAAGGCGCTCCGACTAAGTCAGAGCGCCCATTATTATTCTTTAAAAGAATCCATAGCCCGGTACGCCGAATCCATCTCAAATCCCCTTCTGTAGAAGTAGGATAATATCTTCTGACGGTCTTCATAAGACTCATTTCCGGTGTATCCCTTTTTTCTGAGCGTTTTTA
>JAFYDI010000089.1 GCA_017544835.1 Lachnospiraceae bacterium
GGTCTTGGTAGCTTCATAATACGCCCGCGTGCTCAAAGCTTTGCACGTGTCGTTTCTCACATAGTCGAAGCCGGGATTCTAATGTGTGAGTGCACTAGAGCCGACTGCTGTCATTAGGCAGCGTATGCTAAATTTTCGTTAGCGTTTAATTTTAATTTGGCCATTTAACGCATTACCATGCGGCTCGCTTCTCCGGCTTCAAAATCCCCGTCGAAACCTTGACTGCCCCGAATATTTTAAAGATTCTTGACTTTAAAGTCTCTTTCGAGCTCTCGTCTTAAATCTTTCTTGGCAGTGTCTTCGCGCTTGTCGTAGAGCTTCTTACCTTTGCAAAGACCAAACTCCATCTTGGCGCGACCGTCCTTAAAGTAAACTTCAAGGGGTACCAGTGTATAACCTTTTTCGGATATCTTGGTAAGTAACTTAAGTATCTCGTACTTATGGAGCAATAACTTCTTCGGACGAAGCGGGTCTTTATTGAATATATTACCCATTTCGTAAGGAGTTATATGCATTCCGTAGGCGTATACCTCACCTTTGTCAATCCTTATGAAGGACTCCTTAACAGAACATTTACCGAGTCTGAGCGACTTAACCTCCGTACCGAAAAGTTCAAGCCCGGCCTCGAATTTCTCCTCTATGAAATAATCATGGTAAGCTTTCTTATTGTTGCATACAAGCTTACGAGGCTCTGACTTAGCCACTCGACTCACCTCTTTTCAACATAGACTATATTATTATGTTAAAGACAAAATGTAAATAAACTCACAGTTAAATTTTTATTTTTTTAACTTCCTGCCGTTTCTGTAGAAATCATGCGTCTTGCTGCCCTCTTCGAAGTCTGCGATGATAAAATCCACGGTACGAAGTGCTAGGTCCACATCATGAACCATAACCTTTACAAGCTCACCGAGTCTGTACACGATACCGGTGTCCTCACCGATAAGCTCATAATTAGCTTCATCGAAGCGGTAATATCCGCGAAGCGATGATACATGTACAAGGCCTTCAACGGTATTTTCAAGTTCAACATAGATGCCCCAGTTGGTAACACCACTGATAACGCCCTCATATATCTCGCCTATACGCGAAGACATATACTGCGCCTTCTTAAGCTTAACAGTCTCTCTCTCTGCCTCGTCAGCACGTCTTTCGGCACGGCTTGTAGAAACAGCCACCTCAGGCAGAATCGACGCATAATGCTCCTTCTTGCGGTCGTTAAGACGGTTGCGAAGACTGTCCTTTATGATTCTGTGTATCTGAAGGTCGGGATAACGTCTGATGGGCGATGTAAAGTGCGTATAGTATTCACATGCTAGTCCGAAATGTCCGAGGCAATCCGTCGAATACTTGGCCTGCTGCATGGATCGAAGTGTCAGCCTTGCAATCAAAGGCTCTTCCTTGGTACCCTCTACACGATGCAGCAATTTCTGGAATTCCTTGGGATGTACATCCTCACCCGCCGACTTAATATAATATCCGAAGTTCTTAATAAACGTACATAGCTTTTTAATCTTCTCCTCGTCCGGATTCTCGTGAATACGGTAAAGGAAAGGAATCTCCTGCCAGTAGAAATGCTCTGCCACGGTTTCATTGGCCGCAAGCATAAAGCTTTCGATAAGCTTCGTCGCCTCGTTTCTGTCATAAGGCTTAATCTCAACAGGCACACCGTCTTTATCAAGCACAAGCTTAGTCTCTGGGAAGTCAAAGTCCACTGCGCCGCGTTTCTCACGCTTCGCACGAAGAATCAGCGAAAGCTCCTGCATCTTATGAAGCATAGGCGCAACATCCGCATACTTTTCAGATACTTCAGCGTCATTGTCCTCAATAATGGCTTTAACTGCCGTATATGTCATTCTGTGATTGATGTTAACCACCGACTCTTCTATCGAATAATCCTTGACGCGACCGCTCTTATCAATCTTCATGATACAGGACAAAGCAAGCCTGTCCTCGCCTTCATTAAGCGAGCAGATACCGTTAGAAAGCGCATGCGGCAGCATAGGAATAACCCTGTCCGCAAGATATACACTGGTACCTCTCTTAACAGCTTCACGATCAAGTGCGGAGCTCTCCTGCACGTAATTGGCCACGTCAGCAATATGTACGCCAAGCACATAATCTTCGCCATCCATTGAAAGGCTTACGGCATCGTCTAAATCCTTGGAATCCTCTCCGTCAATCGTTACTATGACCATATCTCTATAGTCGCTTCGCCCGAGCATATCGGCTTCACTGACAGGCTTATTCATAGACTCAGCCTGATTTAAAACCTTCTCGGGGAATTCACTCTCTATGCCAAAAGCAAGGGCAATCGATAAAATATCCACTCCGGGATCGTTGGCATGACCGATAATGCGCACAATCTTACCCTCGGGATTATGACGTGCATCACCGTAGTCCTTAATCTCGACCATTACCTTATGACCGTCCACGGCTCCCATGGAGTTTTCCTTGGCAATGAATATATCGCTTGAAAACTTGGAGTTGTCCGTAACTACGAAACCATAGTTCTTGGAAGCCTGATAAGTGCCTACAATAGCATCATTGCTACGTGCTATAACCTCTACAACTTTCGCCTCAAGTCTCGCCCCGCGCTTCCTGCCTCCGTTAAGAATCTCTACCCGCACGGTATCGCCGTGGCAAGCGTTCAAAGAATCTCCCTCGGACACAAACAAGTCCTCGCCAAGCCCCTCAACTTCCACGAATCCAAAGCCCCTCGCATTACCGATATATGTACCGGTATAGGACAAAGAAGATGCTCCTGCCGCCTTCTTAGCGCCTTTATCCGCCGAAACCGAAACCGCGCCTGATGCCTTAACATCTCTAAGTACCAGCTTGCCGCGCTTGGTCTGCTCAATAACGCCTTCATTAAGGAGTTCATCTATTATCGAGTCAAATTCCGAACGATTGTCCTCATTAACCTGCATGAAAATCGCAAGTTCTCTTCTCTTCATGGGCGAATACAAATCGTCTTTAAATAATTCCGTTATTAATTTCTTTCTCTTATCTCTCTTATCTTCACTCATAAAAATATTATAAATCCAAACTGTTAAAAGCACGAGAATATTCGTGCCGACAAAATAAAAAGGCCACCCGACGTATCGAGTGGCCACAAATGTTTAATCCTTAAAACTTTCCGATGTTAAGAATTGCAGCAAGTACGATGAATAAAGTTGCAAGGATCTTGGTAACCTTCTGAAGCATGCCTTCCATGCTCTTACCCTTAGCCTTGCCCCAGTATGTCTCAGCTGCGCCTGAAATAGCGCCAAGTCCTGCGGACTTACCTTCCTGCATAAGTACAACAACCAAAAGTGCTAAAGAAACCACTATAAATACAATTGTAACAATAATTCTCAATACAGCCATTTAGTACACCTCCGATATACGGCTCTGTCTGCAAAAGGAGCCTGTCTCCCAATGCCAAGCATTATGTATGTTACCACACATATCCTCGCAAATCAAGCATTACTTTTTGATAAGTAAGCTCTTACCTGTCATCTCTGCAGGCTGGGTCTCGCCCATGCACTCAATAAGGGTGGGAACGATGTCTGCAAGGCAGCCGCCCTCTCTTAATGTGTAAGCGGGATCGTAGTTAACAAGGATGAAAGGAACAGGGTTGGTGGTATGAGCGGTGAAAGGCTCGCCAGTCTCATAGTCAATAAGCTGTTCTGCGTTACCGTGGTCGGCACAGATGAACATTACGCCGTCATGTTCCTTAACAAGCTCTACAACTTCGCCTACGCACTTATCGATTACTTCAATAGCCTCGATTGCGGAATTAAGCACACCTGTGTGGCCTACCATGTCGGGGTTGGCAAAGTTACAGATAATTACATCGTAGAAAGCGGAGCCGTCTTCATTCTTCTTGGCAATTGCTTCGCTTAACTTATCACATACGGTGTAAGCGCTCATACGAGGCTTCTTGTCGTATGTGGGAATATACTTGGGTGAATTAACAAGGATACGATCTTCGTCCTTATTGGGAGTCTCAACGCCGCCGTTAAAGAAGAAGGTTACGTGAGCATACTTCTCGGTCTCTGCGATACGAGCCTGCTTCATGCCCTTAGCCGCAAGCCACTCACCGAAAGTATTGTTAACGGAAATCTTGTGGAAAGCAACGTCCTTGTTCTTGATGGTAGGATCGTAATCGGAGAAGCATACATAAGTTACGTCAAGTCTCTTGCCTCTCTCAAATCCCTTGAAATCATCATCGCAGAATGCTCTGGTAATTTCACGTGCTCTGTCGGGACGGAAGTTAAAGAAAATAATGGAGTCGCCGTCCTTAATGGTTGCAACGGGAGCACCGTTCTTCTTAACTACCATGGGCTTAACGAATTCGTCAGTAACGCCTTCGTCATAAGAAGCCTGAATACCGCCTGTAGCGCTGTCTGCCTCAACACCCTCGCCCTTTGTAAGAGCCTTATATGCAACTTCTACTCTGTCGTAGTTATTGTCTCTGTCCATTGCGTAGTAACGACCGCTTACTGTAGCAACTTCGCCTACGCCGATTTTCTTCATCTCTTCCTCAAGCTGAGCAACATAATCCTTACCGCTTGCGGGAGGAGTGTCACGACCGTCTAAGAATGCATGTACATAAACCTTCTCAAGTCCGTTTCTCTTGGCAAGCTCCAAAAGTCCGTACAAATGAGTGTTGTGAGAATGTACACCGCCGTCTGACAAAAGGCCGTACATGTGAAGAGCGCTTCCGTTCTTCTTGCAGTTGTTAACAGCCTTAAGTAAAGCTTCGTTCTCAAAGAAGGTTCCGTCCTGAATCTCCTTGGTGATTCTGGTAAGCTCCTGATATACGATGCGGCCGGCACCCATGTTAAGGTGACCTACCTCGGAGTTACCCATCTGACCCTCGGGAAGACCTACTGCCATGCCGGAAGCATTACCCTTTACGAAAGGATATTCCTTCATAAGTCTGTCCATAACGGGAGTCTTGGCAAGTGCAACAGCATTGCCTTCGGTCTCGTCGTTAAGACCGTAACCGTCAAGTATCAATAAAACTGCGGGTTTCTTAGCCATTATCTATTACCTCTCGATTGATTAAATTATTACCATTTACAAACCGTTACAAGTATAACTTTCGCAAGCGTCCGTGTCAATTGCTTTTGCGCCAAAGAAAGGGTATAAAAAGGGCTTGGTACTATACAAAATACCAAGCCCCATAAACTTATTCGACTTTCACATAAAAGATTGCTTCGCCCGTCGACTCGTTCCACAAATAATAATTGTTATTGTTGCGCGTCTCAAAGTATCTTCCCCACTCGTTGTACACAAGAAGCTTAATCTGGTCTCCGCCAAGCTCACTTCCGAGTCCCACAAGGATTCTGTAAGTTCCCTTCTGGCTGAAAGTAAAGTACTTATCCATACGGGTCATTTCCGCAAGCGCTCTTCCGTTATCGCAATTGCTTCTTACCTCCGCATTGCCCCAGTCGTTTCTGTATTTAATCTGTACATCGCTCCAGTTTGAACCGTTTAACTTCTGAATCTTGATAATAAGACTCTTATTGAAACGATCCCACCTTATACCTGTTTCAGACTGCTTGTTCTGCTCCTGATTGTTAACGTTAAAGTAAAGATTCGTGCCCGCGCTCATCCTTATAGGATTTGAAAGCGGTCCCTTACCGTAAATTGCGGTCTGGTTAAACTTGTTGGTAGATACATCGAATCTTATCTTGGCATGCTCTAGTCCGGTCTTTATGGTATAAGCCGATTCGCCCAGATTGGTAGGATATAACTTGGTGCCGCTCCAGGTTCTTGCGCCGAATCTTATCTCAATATCGTAATCCTTGTCACAGGCAAACATCCACGAATCTTCCTGAATTCTGATTGCGTTACCGCCTTCGGTCATAGTAATCCAAGAAGTCCAGTTGTTGGTGCCTCTGACTTTGTATCTTAATTCCTTAAATACCGTCAGCTGATTGGGATCTATGCCGTTAGCCTGTCCCACCAGCTGCTTAACCGTCCACTCTTCAAGGCTTCCCTGCGCCTGATCCGAAGCTCTGTAGAAGTTGCCGGGATAAAGCGTATAGATATGCCCCTCAAGCGTGAATGTATCGGAAAAAGAAGGCGTATACGAAAGGCCCGATTTATTGGTCTTATTGCTGCCATCCATGCCCTTTGGATGCTGTGCGACCGCAGAAAGCACAAATCTCGTGCCCGCATTCATATTCGTATTAAGCTGTACAATCGCATAATTGGAATCGTATGAGTCTCCCTCATTGATTGTAAGCGTATAATACGACCAGGAATTGCTTACTTCCGCACCGTTATTGTAGAAATGACCGCTCCACTTAACCTTGTAAGGGCTTATATAGTCAGTTTCCATAGTGGGCTTTTTGTCCATGTTAAGACCTGTAAGCGACACATTGACTCTGTACCTTGCGCCCGCCATACCGTCGGTTCCGCTTATAAGCTGCGAAGTCATATTAAAGCCGGTAACACGTCTTATATAGACAAACATAACCGCGCTTCCCGCAGGGCTTCCGTCCGACTTACGTACCACGGTTTCACCAAGAATTGTTAAAGTCTCGTGATTTTCGTCGGATGCTATCTGTATTTCATTACCGTCCATTTTTGTGTTGGCGGCGTGCGCACTTACAATGGTCCAGTTTACTCTCTTGTCCGAAACACCTGTAACCGCAAATTCAATCGCTTTCTTTTGATTGGGTTCAAGTACCATCTCCGAAGGAGCCAGAATTGTTGCCGAAACATCGGTTGAAAGCGATGTCTCATCCGGCGCCTGATTTCTTGCATTGTTGGAATTGGTTACCTCAAAGTTGTTGATTGAATCTGACCTTGTAACATTCATTTCAACAGTGTAGGTATTGCCTCCCATGGGCGCCACCTGCGGTAACCCGTTCACACGCTCGGCCAAAAGCTGCGGCGCTTTGTCGTTTAGCTTAAGCCAGATAGTATCGTCCGAATCATTGTGTGTAATCTGATACACATCAACGCCGGAGTCGCCGTCTTTCTTAATCACCAAAGGGTCTCCCGTATGCTCCGCCGGAATTACTTCCTTGGCATCCTTAAGCAAATCGCCTATGAGATTGGCCGCAAACTGAGCTTCCTGCTGAACCTCAATTTCCATAACGCCTCTCTGGTAAGACCTTGTAGATACAAGTACCATACCTACAACCGCCGTTCCGACTAAGGACAGGATGCCGATGGCGCATATTACTTCCACCAGCGTTACGCCCTTGTTATTTAATTTTCTTGACTTAATTTTCTCAATAAGTGTCATAAGCTGTTACCTCACTCACCTGTGACCCTCTCAAGTAAAACCTTCCCCGTCAAATCATAAAACTTTAAATCAAATACATGCGAAGCTTTGCTGATACGAAGTTTGTCAATATTCTTACCGATATTGAAGCTTCCGTTGTGCCTGTTAAAGCTGATTGTAAGACCCGCTCCGCCGGGCGTAAGTTCGGTGTTTGAACTTCCGTCATTATAAAAGACTTCGATTTTAACACCTTTGGCTCCGATTTTTGTTTCGGTTGTGGTCGAATCTAGCGTCTCTCTTATCCAGACATAACCGTCCGAATCGATATAAACGACCATAGATGCGCTGTTTTTGCCCATTGTGGATAGTCTGTGATTGGTAAAAGAAATTCTTAATGCCGAGGCACACTGATCCGCAGGCTTGCCGTTAATCATGCCAAGCCCGATAATCGATACAGTGGTAATTATGCCAAGAATCGCTATCACCACAATCAATTCAATTAACGAATAACCTTTGTTTTTATTATCCATCAACGTTTTTCCCAGTTTACGTATATTACCAAATCACTTGCATTTACGGATTCAACACTTGCCGGCGTATCCGGTACTTCTGTATCAAAGCCCACGTTAAACTCTATATTTGACGGAGCAACTATCGCAAAATCGGTTCGAATCTCCGTCGTGTAATCATTCATGGTATCTTTAACGGTAATACCTCTTAAGTAAAGCACACCCTTATCTTTCTTACTTGCATCATAAGAACCGTTGTCGACACTTACAGTGGAATCACTCACAAAAGAAGCCACCCCACCTGCCGCAGCCGCCATTCCGAGACGTCCCTCGCAAGAGTTCACGAATGTGGTTATGAACAAGTTCTTTCTTCCTGCAGGGTCGTAACCGGCATAGTCCCTTAATACGGTGCCGTACGCTTCCTCGTAGCTTTGTGATGCGATTCGTATAAGTCCTGCTTTAATCTCTTCCATTGACTTTTCGGTCTCGTAAAAGCTTTCTTTGGTATGCCTGTCGGTGGCTTTCATCTTAACGTTTCTGCCCGCAAGATATAAAACCGTCGTGGCCATTATGCTTACAAAGATAATTACTATAAGCACCGTTACAATGGCTGAGCCTTTGTTATTCAGTTTATGTTTAAACCTTTTATCAGTCATGGCTCTCCTTGGAGTTAATGGTACCGTCAAGTACATACAAAAATCTGTCGGCAGGGAAATTTAGGCCTGCCGCGCCGTTTTCAAACACTTCTACCCTTACCGTATACATAAGGCTTTCATCGGCCGTGGTATATGAGCTGAAGCCCTCAAAAGAATCCCAGTTGGTCACATTTCTATGCAGATTAACATCTCCCGATGACCACACGGAAGGATTGTATTCGTTGTCGCATGTAACAAGATTCTCGTAAAGAGGATTTGTCTGCTTAACTACGTATGCCTCTATATTTCGGCCGCTGATATAATTTGTAACCGAGACGGTATCATTATTGATACGTGCCACCTTTTTGGCCGGCTCGCTCTTATATCCCGGCGAATAGAATAGGTATACGCTTCTTAAGTCCTTATAATCCTTTATACGGATTTCATTGGAATCATCAATGACTATCGGTGCAAAATCGCTCTTGCTTGCGTTCGGCCGACCTGTGATAGGATAGTTGTTAACCGAATATGTATAGGTGTATGAAACCTTCACATGCTGCGCACTGTCATCTCCGTACACTTCAAGAGATACTACTCTGTTTACGGTAATACGATTCTTATCAAGGTCGCTTGCAGTCTTGCCGGGATAAACGGAAGTAAAGTTATGCGACTCGTCAAGATAAGTGAATACATTGTTAAGTATTTGATCGTATACGGTCTTATCCTGATAAAGATTTTGCGTAAACACATAGTCATAATACGGATTGATTTCCGTAGTCTTTATAACTTTGTCTTTGGACGTATCGGCACCGTTAAGATTTACCGCTTCTTTGTCCCTTAAAGGGGTTGCCGTTACCTTAACATCGTAGCGATTGTCGTCAATTTCAATATTCCTTACAAATTCGTAGGATGCGGGATTGTCGGACCTTAAGGAATATCCGGCCGCACCCTGACGGGCCTGTTTAATGCTTAAGCCTTTAAACTCTTCCATTACGCTTTCTGCCACAACGCTTATACGCTGTGACTCTCTTGCCCGCGCATTAAACCGCGCGCTCATTACAAAGGCCATGAGTATAGGCCCTGCAACAAGCGCAAGTATTATTACGGCCACCAGCACTTCCACAAGGCTGAAGCCTGCGTTATTCATTTTTTTGCCTGACTTTTCGTTCATGGACAAATAAACCTTTATTGTTTATTGGGGTTTTTTATAATACCGAAAAGGTCATAAAGGCCTGCTTCGTATTCCTTGATATTTGGAGCCTTGTACTCTGCGCCCGTGCCTTTGGCAATATAATCGGTCACTTCTATGGTACCGGTTATGTATCCGTCATCTTCCTCTTCGGTCTTTGAATAGACGATGTTGTTAATCTTCTTTTTACCGCCGTATTCAAGGATGGTGTCAACGATGGCCTTTAAGTTGATATAGTCGGTGTTGTTGACGTAGGAAACGGTTCTTTTCTGAACTGCAATTTCTTCCTGATAATCCTCAAGACCTGCATTGGTAACCGTTTCAAGGGGAATGGTGTAAACCTCTTCCTTACCGCCGATATTGATGGTTGTGTATTCCACATATGCCTTATTGAGAGTATCAACGGCAATAACAAGCGCATCTTCCTCGCGCACATCGGCAGGGAATACCGACAGTCTTTCTTTAATGTCCGCAGTCATCGCTTCGGTCATAGCCTTATAGCCGTCTATGTTGTCGTATACTTCTTTAAGTTCCTCGACCTGCGTATAAAGCCTTGAATTCTCCGAATGAAGAGTATTGGTCTTTTCAATAAGCTTTTGATATACAAGCATGTAAAAAGCAAGGAACCCAAGAAGTCCCAAGAGTACAACATATAAGAACACTTTTTGATTGTTTAAAGATTTTACGTTAAACTTCTTTTTCGAAGCCATACATGTATCTCCTGTAAACGCTTTTGGTTAGTTGGTCTCAGTGGCGCCGTTTGCGTGGTAAATGCAATCGAGAGTAAATGTGTAATAGGTATTATCAACCGCTTCTTCTTCAAAATCAGCAGAGGCTTCTTTCTTCTCATGCTTGATGGATACGTCTTCCTCTGTGGTCTTTGTAACAGAGCTTACCGATACGTCACTTAAGCTTTCAAATTTACGAACCGTGTCGATAATTCCCGCAGCATCCGTCATGGTAGGAACCTTTATGGTGAAGGTTGCATGCGCGTTGTCGGACTGGAAGTTTTCTACAGTTGCATCCGCAGGAAGCTTTTCTTCAAGTTCAGTAAGGAATGCTACAAGTCCGTCGTTGTTGCTGTCCGTGTATCCGGAAAGTTTCTTGACTTCTTCGTAAAGGGCGCTTACGTTCTCGCATTCTTCTTTGACCTTTAGTGCGGGCTCGTATTTATTTATCATTGATTTAAGCGCTATGTTCCTGATTACTTCGTCTTCGTAAGGCTTTTTGGCCATAATGTAAAGTGCCGCAACCAAAACGCCCATAAGAATCAGCGTCAGTATCGAAAGACTTATGTAATTGGTCTTCTTGGCGTCAGCTTTCTTCTGGTCTTCTATAAAGCCTACGGGGCTTATGGATGCACCCATGGCCGTAAGATACTCGCCTATATCTTTGGCCTGAGCGTTTAATGCATATGTAACGGATTTAACCGAATTAACGGACTCTGTCTGCACTCCGAGTTCACGGCTGAAGAGTTTATCAAGTCCGGCTATCTGAGAGCCCAGGCCTATCATTGAAACCTTGGTGATAGGGTGCTCTAAGTTCTTGGAATTATATAAATCAAGTACTCTTCCCACGTTGCCGACAAGGGGACCTAAAGCTTCGGTCATGTCGGTCATCGCTTTTCTGTCGCCTTTGTCGAGAGTCTCCTTAAGTTTATGAGTCTCTTCGTCTTCGCCTGACAGTGAAGGGAATATACAATTGTGTTCTTTGAGTAAGTCGATGCATTTGCCGTAACTGTCTTCGTTAAAGAGCTTGTAGCTCATCATGGTCTGTACGGTATTGTCGATACCGTAGCCTAAATTACGCTGCATCATAAGTTCACCGGAGTGAATGATGGTAGCGATGGTCGACTGCTCTTCCACCTTTATTACCATTTCGGTTTCTTCGGTGACTTCTTTTTTCATAATCTGAACTACGCTGTTGCCGGCATAGTCCACACCTACAAGTTTAAGGCCCGCCTGGTCAAATAAAGTGTCGTAGCCTTTGATAAGTTCTTTCTCACATGCAAGTAGCATGATTTTTAGCTTGGCATTCTCAGTATCGGAAGTCTCGCGACCGAGTACGATGTATCCAAGTTCATATTGGGACAAATCTACGGGGAAATATTCTGTCGCATTGGCCCTGATAAGATCGTCTACCTGGCTTAACTTAACGTTAGGCAGCATAATTTCACGGTTTGCAATCTTGGAACATGTAATGGTACAAACCGCCTGTCTTGTCTTAATCTTATTGTCTGCCAACGCCTTCTTTAGGGTTCCGGCATATTCTTTGCTGTCAGAGATGTAACCGTCGTCAAAAACCTCGTCGGGAGTGGGAATGTTGATACACTTATAAACCTTGGGATTTTTGGACTTATAGTCCATCTCGACTATTTTGGTAAGTGAGTTTCCTACCTCAATACTTAATACCTTAGACATAAGATACTATTCTCCTTTTACCCGGTTAAAGCCCTAAAAGCCCTAAATACCAGGTAATTATTTCTTGTCCGTGAAGGGCCGAAATAAATATTCCGGCGGAAAGATAAGGTCCCATTGCAAGGACGCTTCCTTCTTTGCTCACCTTCATGCGAATAACGTGTATAAAGGCTCCCAATACGCAGCCGATTAAAAACGCAAGAGTGGCGCATTTCCATCCTAAGAACAGCCCGGCCGCAGCCATAAGCTTTACGTCTCCGCCTCCGATTGCCTTGCCTTTTGATACAAGCAAAAGAATGAGCAAAAATAAAGATACACTGACTGCTCCGACTAGGTATTCTTTGAAATTGCTCAAATCGGTAAACAGCCTTATAAGTCCCAGTGCCGCAATAAAAATGTTAAAGCCCACCGGGATTTCATACGTTTTAAAATCAATTACACTAAGTGTAAGTAAAGCCGAAAATAAAAGGCAAATAAGCAGGGATTCTATGGTAATGCCTTTTATAATAAAAATAAGCACGTAAACCGCGCCGTTTATAAACTCTACAACAGGATACTGTGGGGAGATTTTCTCCCCACACTTCCTGCATTTACCGCGCAAAAACAAATACGAAAACAAAGGTATGAGGTCATACCACCGTAAGCGGTATCCGCATTTCATACAATGGCTTCCTTCCGTAACTATGCTTTCGCCTCTCGGAATTCTTATCATGCATACGTTTAAAAACGAGCCTATTACGATTCCGTAGAGGAATATGAATACATAGATTGGAATTATAAGTTCTGCGGGCATTTAATTCATGACTCCTTACTGTCTGAGACCAGGGTTGCTGCCCTCTGTGCGTAATCTGTTAATGCCTGCGGGAGAAGCATCAACTTCAGAATTGGGCCAGCATCTGTATGTGTTGGTTCCGTTTGTAATATCAATTGCTGTTACACCTGTAACATTGTCTCCGGTGATTACAAAGTGATAACCATTGAATCTGCTCTCGGGGAATGCATTTACTGTAGTTACGTTTGTGGTAAATGCTGTAACATCTCCGGCTACAGAACCATCAAAATTACCGTCTGGGGGGAATACAGAAGAGCCCTGAGTAATTTCAGCATAAATTGCAGCCTGAACTGTGTCTGCAGTCTGAATATCCGTTGAAATTCTTGCGTTATTAACGAACTTTAAATACTGAGGAGCAATTACTACTACGAGAATAACCATGATGGCAATTACGATAATAAGCTCTACGAGTGAAAAACCTTTGTTATTTAACTTTCTTTCTTTCATTTTCTTTTTCTCCTTTAAGTTGAAAAATATATCTTAATCGCTCTCCCTGCGAAAGCGGTTAATTCTTTATAAAGTGTTAAGTGTGTTGTACATCGTAAGCATTGGTGCAAGACATGCTGCTATAAGTGTACCTACAATTGCCGCAAGTAAAATAATGATTAAGGGCTCAAGTGCAGCCATCATGGACTGAACCGCCATCTCAACTTCTTCGTCATAATAATCCGCGGTCTTATTAAGCATTTCTTCCACATTACCCGATTCCTCACCGATACGGGTCATGTGATATACCATCGGCGGAAACTGTCCGCATTCTTCAAGCGGTCTTGATAAAGGCTGACCGATTATGATATCGTCGTGGCACTTTTCCATGGCTTCTTTGAAGTAAACGTTGTCCATGGTATTGGCTGTCATCTCAACTGCTTCCGACATCGGAACGCCTGCAGCCATAAGAGTTGATAACGTGCGCGCCATAAGCGATGAAGACTTTTTTACTTCAAGGCCTTTCATTACTGGGAGTTCGAGCTTTAGCTTATGGAAAAAATGTTTTCCGCTCGATGTGCTACTCCATGCTTTAACTCCTATTAACGCACCTGCCACCACCGGTACTATAACAAGCCAGTTATTCCTGATAAAGTCACTCATGGCCACTACGCCTTTGGTGATTCCGGGAAGTTCCGTTCCAAGTTCCGCAAACATCGATGTGTATCTTGGAATAACCACAACCAGCATAACGACAACAACGATTATCGCTACAATCATTACCACAACCGGGTAAATCATGGCCTTTTTGATCATTGCCTTAATCTTGGCCGTCTTTTCAAACTGTGATGCCATTCTTTCAAACGACACATCCATGGAACCGGAAGCTTCGCCTGCGGCTACCATGTTAACCATCAGTTCCGGAAATACCTTCGGAAATGCTTTTAAGGACTCCGAAAGAGTTTCACCCTTTTCAACGTTGGCTCTTACACCGATAAGTGCGTTCTTTAATTGTTTATTCTCTGTCTGTTCAATTAAAAGTTTTAGGCATTCAAGAATCGAAACACCGGCTCGCGACATGCTTACAAACTGTCTTGAAAATACCGACAGGTCTCTTGCCGTCGGATATCCGCCGATTTCAAAGTTGATATCTCTCGTAAACAGGCTTTGTTCTTTTATCTTGACCGCTATAAGGTCCTGAGACTTAAGCTTTTGCCTTGCAAGTTCAACGCTGTCAGCCTCAAGACTGCCCTTTTTGATATTACCGAAGGCGTCAGCCGCTTCGTATGCGTATGCTGCCATAAAATCTCCCTTTGGTTACTCGTCAAAAGAAACCTTTATCATCTCACTGAGAGATGTAATTCCATCAAGTACATATTCCGTAGCACTCATTCTTAAGGTGTGCATGCCTTCTTCAAGTGCTTTTTTCTTAATATCGTTAGCTGTGCCGCCCTTACCTACGATTAATCTTAAAGTGGGAGTCATCTCCATAATCTCGTATACACCGATTCGACCTTTGTAGCCCATGTTATCGCACTTGGGACAGCCTTTGGGCTCATAAATCATGTGAGGTTTGGAATCCGTAATGTTAAGGATTTCTCTCTCGTCTTTGGTAGCATCGTGAGCAACCTTACATTCAGGGCAAAGCCTTCTTACAAGTCGCTGAGCGATAACGCCGACTACCGAGTCCGCTATTAAGTATCCTTCAACGCCCATGTCTTCAAGACGCGTGATGGTACTTGATGCGGAGTTTGTATGAAGTGTAGATACAACCAGGTGACCTGTGATTGAAGCCTGAACCGCTATCTCTGCCGTTTCCTTGTCTCGAATCTCACCTATCATGATGATATCCGGGTCCTGACGAAGTATTGAACGTAATGATGATGCAAAAGTAAGCTGGGCTTTATTATTTACCTGAACCTGGTTAATGCCGTCGATATTGGCTTCTACAGGGTCTTCAACGGTTATAATGTTAACGTCTTCTTTGTTAAGTTCTGAAAGTGCGGTATAAAGGGTTGTGGACTTACCGGAACCCGTGGGACCCGTTACAAGCAGAATTCCGTGAGGATTGGAAATGATGTGGTCGAAATGCTTCATTTCCCAATCTCTTAAGCCAAGTTCTGCCTTGTTACGGGTTAAGGACTTCTTAACCTGAAGTCTCATAACTATCTTTTCTCCGTATACCGTAGGAAGAACGGATACACGGATATCGTATTCGGTACGCTCAACGGTCTGAGTAATACGACCATCCTGCGGCTTTCTTTTCTCAGATATGTCCATGCCGCCGATAATCTTGATACGGGCTACGATTGCAGGCAGTAATTCCTTGGGATATCTTCTGTATTCGTAGAGTGCGCCGTCGATACGAAAACGCACACGCACGCCGCTTTCAAGTGCTTCGATATGGATATCGGATGCGCGCTTAAGTGCCGCTTTCTCGATTAAATCCTTAACAAGCATTACGATAGGCGAATTGTTGACATCATCAGACTGTTCATCGTCTTCTTCCGCAATGCGAGCAAGCTTTTCCTTGGTGTATTCTTCGAGTGCGGTATCCATGTCTTCGGAACCGTAAAGTCTGTCAAGAGCAAGCACTATCGCTCTTGGCGTAGACACAACGGGTTCAACCTGACAGCCTGTAATGATTGAAATATCATCAACGGCATCAAGATCCAAAGGGTCTGCCATGGCAACCCTTAAAATATTCACATTATCCGGTGCATATCCGATGGGAAGGGCTTTGTTTTTACGAAGTACCTGAGCAGGTACCAAAGCCAGAATTTCGGAGGGCACAGACACATTAACAAGATCGGTCATCTGATAATGCAGCTGACCGGCCAATGTCTCCGCTATGTTCTCCTCCGTAACCATATTTGTATCAACAAGAATCTCACCCAGCTTACGCCTGGATTTCTTTTGCTGAGCGAGTGCAGTTTCGAGCTGTTCTCTGGTAATGGCTCCGCCATCAACCAAAAGTTCCCCTAACCTGATTTTTTTCTGTCCGTAGTATGCCATAAACTACCCCCATAGTTTATTATCATAAAAAACTTAAAGTCCTTTACGATTGCCGCATAACTCACTTTACCGGCGAAACGCATACCGTTCCGAGTCAGTATGACTTCTCAATACCTTTAACAATACATAACCCATAAGCTTTGTCTGACTCCCCAATCAGCCAAGCTTAATTTCCATACCTTCAACATCCTGTGCAAATTCAATCGCACTGTCCTTAGAAATCTTACCGCTGTAATAAGCCTGTGTAAGTGCTTCATCCATGGTAATCATACCCATCTTACGGTTGGTCTGAATTACGCTCATAAGCTGGTGAGACTTACCTTCTCTGATAAGGTTTCTCACCGCATGATTGGCATGCATAACTTCGAATGCCGCAACACGTCCCTTACCGTCTGCGGTAGGGATAAGCTGCTGTGAAATAACTGCCTCAAGTACGTTAGATAGCTGAATACGTATCTGCTGTTGCTGATGAGGCGGAAATACGTCTATTACACGATCCACGGTACTTGCCGCACCGATGGTATGAAGTGTCGAAAGAACAAGGTGACCGGTCTCTGCTGCGGTAATGGCTACGCTGATGGTCTCAAAGTCACGCATCTCACCCACGAGGATAACGTCGGGGTCTTCACGAAGTGCAGCTCTTAATGCGTTAGCATAGTTACCGGAGTCGATACCGATTTCACGCTGGTTAACCATGGACATCTGATGCTGGTGAAGATACTCGATAGGATCTTCAAGGGTTATAACGTGTGCATCTCTAGTCTGGTTAATCTTATCTATAATTGCGGCCAGTGTGGTAGACTTGCCGGAACCGGTGGGTCCCGTTACCAGTACTAAGCCTCTCTTACGCTGTGCAAGTTCGATTACGCTCTCGGGAATTCCAAGGGATTCGGGTGAAGGTACCTGGGTACCTACAAGTCTGAAAGCCATGGCTACAGAACCACGCTGATGATATACGTTAACTCTGTATCTTCCGAGCATAGGGATTGAGAAGGACATATCAAATTCACCTTTCTCGGCGAATATTGCCTTCTGCTTGTCATTCATGATTTCGTCTGCCACTGCCTGAGTGTCGGGAGGAAGCATCTTCTGGAAATCCATATTGATTAAATCTCCGTTAACACGCATCTTAGGCGGCAAACCTACGGTCAAATGTACGTCACTGGCACCTGCCACTTTGGCAACCTTTAAAACCTCTTCAAGTGAAATCATAGAAAATCCCCCGTTTTGTCTGTTAACATAATTAAGTTTACCATAATATTCTATTATGTCAACAAATTAAGTCATTTTTAGTGATTTTTCCGACATTTTATCTGTTAACATAATCTCTGTCTATGGTAATCACACAATTATATTTTTTATTGTTTTTATGTACTTCTTTTTTAATGTTTAAGATTACCTCTTCGTCGGTCATTTTTACTCTGAAAGGCACCAAAACATCAAATATCAGATTGGTATGAGTCGGCCCCGTAACTATTCTGAAATCGTGAATGGTCATCTTCTCGTCCATGGAAGAAACGATTTCTTTGACCATACTCTTAAGGCTGTCGGTAAAAGGGTCTCCGACTCTTACAGGGTCCATATGGATTACGGCGTTACAGTTTAACTCCTTGGAAAGTCTTGCTTCCGCATTGTCGATTACATCGTGAAGTTCGTTGATGTTACCGCTGTCGGGCACTTCCGCGTGAAGAGAAATAATGAGTCTTCCGGGGCCGTAATTGTGAACCATGAGATCGTGCATGCCCTGAATCTCTTCGTAGCTTGTAACTATCTCCTCGACCTTATCGATAAACTCCTTGGTAGGAGGCTCTCCGAGAAGGGGGCTTACGGTTTCCTTGGCCGATTTAAGGCCCGCAAGAATAATCAGTATGCCTACCAAAAGTCCGCTGTATCCATCAAGTCTCCAGCCGAAAACTGCATATAAAACAGTCGAAAGAATAACCGTTCCCGTGGAAATCGTATCCGATAAAGCATCCGTCGCCGTTGCCGTTAGCACTGCGGAATCTATGAGTTTCCCATAGTGTCTTAAGTAGAACGACATGTATAATTTTACCAAAACACCTGCTAACAAAATGGCAACAGAAATGTAGGAAAAATTAATGTCTTCGGGGTGAAGAATTTTCTTAAAAGAATCTCTCACAATTTCATAGCCCATAAGTATGATTGCAAGCGACACAATCAGTCCCGCCACATATTCTATGCGCCCATGCCCGTAAGGATGATCCGGGTCGGGTTTCTTGCCCGCGAATTTAAATCCGATTATGGAAATTAGCGACGAGCCCGCATCTGATAAGTTATTGAAAGCATCTGCCATCATGGCTATCGATGAGCTTAAGATTCCCGCTATGTATTTAATTGCAAAAAGAAGGATATTTAAGAATATTCCGTATCCGCTTAAGACAACTCCGTAGCGTTCCCTTACCTTAGAATCACCTGTGTTGTCTGCGTCTTTAACAAAAAGCTTTATTATTAGTTTGAGCATGAAAATTCATGCCTCCTTTGATTTTCTATAACTATTTACTGACAATTTTAAATATATTACCAAAATTTATGCTTGACAACAGTCAAATTAAAGGGTATCGTAAACGTGTCCGTACACCGCGGATAAATTTAGAGAAAAGGAGGTAAAAAAATGATTAACAAGAAACTTGCGATTGTCGCGTCTTTTGATTTTGCATCTTCAGTGAATGCAACCATTTTTGCTGCCTCCGGACAGGATTTTTGTTGAGTCGAAGTTTAAACTTAACGGTACAACCGTTACGGCTTAATTTAAAAGCGTACTCTCACGGCGGAAGCAGTTTATGTTCCCGCCGTTTTTTTGTGCGTTAATACCTGTTACGGGGACAATTTTAGGAGGGATTTTTATTAAAACACGTAATACCAACAAAAAATTTAAACTCAAATACTACATCAAAAAGTATGCGGTTCATTATATATGCGCAGTGCTTGCGCTTGTACTGTCTGTATCACTTGATATGCTCTCTCCCCAGATCATCCTGCACTTGGTGGATGATGTAATCCTTGGGGGCGACAATCGATATGTTAACCTGCTTCTTGCGGGAATACTTGTTATCGGGGTAGGACGTTTTATTTTTCAGTATATTAAGGAGTACATATTCGATTATGTATCCGTTAACATAGCCTGCCATCTAAGACGCGATTTGTTCGTGCATGTGGAGCATTTAGACACAGCTTTTTTTGACAAGAACAACACAGGTGAAATAATGGCCCGCGTTAAGGATGATATCGACCGTATCTGGGACGCACTTTCCTATGTATCGATGCTTATTATCGAGGTGTTCATCCACACGGTTATCATCATCTTCTGCATGGCAAGACTCAGTCTTCCGCTTACCGTAATCCCGGTTATTTCCATGGGGATCTGCGGTGTGCTTGCTTTCTTACTTGAGAAAAAGCTTGATAAAGTCTATGAAGACATTTCCGAGGAAAATGCGGTTTTAAATACAACTGCCGAAGAAAATATCGGCGGCGTAAGAACCGTTAAAGCTTTTGCAAGAGAGAAACACGAAATCGAAAAGTTTAAGAAGCACAATGAGAAATATTGCGAGCTTAGTATTCAGGAAACGGAAACGTTTGTTAAATACTATCCGTATTTCCAGTTTATATCGCGTATACTGCCTTTCCTGATTCTTTTAGGAGGCGGATACATGTATTTAAAGGGCAAGATGACTCTCGGAGAGGTGTCCGCATTCGTTGCATACTCACAGAACATCGTCTGGCCCATGGAAATGTTAGGCTGGCTTACCAACAGCTTCGCCAGCGCCATCGCTTCGTACAAGAAGATAAATAAGATTTATGAGGAGGCTTCCAAAATCGTTGAGCCTGAGAATCCTGTTTCACTTCCTAACGTACACGGCGACATCCGCTTCGAGAACGTATCCTTCCACAAGGAAGATATGCACGAGATTTTGTCGGATATTTCTTTTGAAGTTAAAAGCGGTAAGACGCTCGGTATCATGGGCGCAACCGGCGCAGGCAAGACTTCCGTCGTATCGCTTCTTACAAGACTGTACGATGCCACTTCGGGACGAATCTGCCTTGACGGCGTTGATATTAAGGATTTAAGTCTTGGTACTCTTCGCTCTTCCATCTCGCTTATTATGCAGGATGTGTTCCTCTTCTCAGATACTATTTCTGAGAATATCAGGATGGGTGATAAGCCACACATAACCGATAAAGTGATTCGTGACGCTTCAAGGAAGGCTTGCGCCAACGATTTTATCGAAAAGATGGATGACGAATACGAAACAATTATCGGAGAACGTGGCGTGGGACTTTCCGGCGGTCAGAAGCAGCGTATCAGCATTGCGCGTGCTCTTGCCAAGAAGCACCCCATCCTTATCATGGATGACTCCACGAGCGCTCTTGACATGGAGACCGAAAGAAAGATTCAGGAAACACTTTCGGAGCTTAAAGACACTACTAAAATTATTATCGCTCATCGTATCAGTGCGGTTAAGGATGCCGACGAAATCATTATTCTTAATGAAGGTCGCATCGCAGAGCGCGGTACACATGATGAGCTTCTCATGAAGAAAGGCTTATACTACGAGACCTATGTGTCCCAGTATGGTGAGCCCGATTTAAGAAAGGAGGCGTAATTTATGGCAGTCAACTCCTTTAAAGAAGACGAATGGCAAAGCGACGTCAAAAAAACTGTCACGGTAAAGAGATTGTTAAGTTATCTTCTTGATTACAAGAAATCTATCGTAGTTGTTCTTTTGATTATGGCTTATTGCGTTACCGTAAGTATCATAAATCCGTTATTTATTGAGTCCGCGGTGGACGATTATATTACAGTTAAGGATTTTAAGGGGCTTGCGATACTCATAGGCATAGCGCTTTTTGTCAATATCGTATGGATTCTGTTAGTTAAACTACGTATGCACATTATGGCCAAGGTCACCAACAGTGCTATTAAGGCAATAAGAGAAGAACTCTTCGATCATTTGCAGAAGCTTGATTTTAAGTTCTTCGATTCAAGACCTACAGGTAAGATATTGTCGCGTGTAATAAGCGATGTTAATGCGCTTAAGGGTGTGCTTGAGAAGCTGGTACTTACTCTTATACCCGACGCGGTAATGCTTATTGCTATTATTGTTGTAATGTTAATTAAAGATTTCAGGCTTGCGCTTGCCGCTATGGCAGGCCTTCCGATACTGCTTGTGTCACTTCTCACCCTTGAGAATTTGTGCCACAAGAACTGGAAAATGGTGCGTAAGAAATCTTCCAACGTAAGTGCTTTTGTACACGAGGAAATCGCCGGCATCCGCATTGTTAAGTCTTATAATGCGGAGGGCGAAACTCTCGATACGTTTGACGAGCTTATCGGCGATCACAAGAAGAGCTTTTTGAAGGCTGTACGCATAAACGATACTTATAACTCATTTATTGAGATAAGCTGGGCGGTGAGTTCTTTTGCCATGTTTTTTGTGGGCATTAATGTAATCGGTATAGATAATCTCTCTATCGGTACTCTTCTTGCTTTCGGAA
>JAFYDI010000090.1 GCA_017544835.1 Lachnospiraceae bacterium
CCGATGGTCTTTGCGTTTTCAAGTTCCTTACTCAGATTCACCATTTGTTTTATTTACATCCTCTATAAGTTTAGACATGTTAACGCCATACTCTATGGAATTATCCATAATAAAGGTTATTGCGGGAGTATTGCGAAGGTTAATACGCTTTGCAAGCTGGCTTCTTATAAAGCCTTCCGCGCTCTTTAAGCCCTGATAGGTGGACTTTCTTGCTTCCTCGTCGCCAAGGACGCTTATGTACGCCTTACAGGTCTTTAAATCGGGAGCCACCTCGACAGCCACCACACTGGTGAGGGGGCTGATGCGAGGGTCCTTTATCTCTCCGCGAACAATGTTGGCAAGCTCTCTGTAGACTTCCTCATTGATGCGGATATTCTTAATACTGTTCTTTCTCATTATTTACTTCCTGCCTTTCGCAGTGCTGTTCGTCCTAGCGAGGAACCTCTACCATTACGTATGCTTCTACGGTATCGAGTTCTTCGAACTTGTCAAAGCCTTCAAATACAAGACCGCACTCGAAGCCTGCCTTAACTTCCTTGACATCGTCCTTAAATCTCTTAAGGGAAGCAAGAGCTCCTTCGAAGATAACGTCGTCGCCTCTCTTGACGCGAACCTTGCAGTTCTTCTGGAACATACCGTCAAGTACGTAGGAACCTGCGATGTTACCGATTGCGGATGCTTTGAATATCTGACGAATCTCGGCATGACCGATAATCTTCTCCTCGAATACAGGATCGAGCATACCCTTCATAGCGTTCTCGATATCCTCGATAGCCTGGTAAATTACCTTGTAGAGTCTTACGTCTACACCTTCACTGTCGGCGGCAGCCTTGGCAACGGGATCGGCCTTAACATTGAAGCCGATGATGATTGCGTTGGATGCGCCTGCAAGAGAAACGTCGGATTCGTTGATGGCACCTACGCCGCCGTGGATACACTTAACAACAACTTCGTCGTTAGAAAGCTTGGTAAGTGACTGCTTAACGGCTTCAACGGAACCTTGTACGTCAGCCTTAACGATGACGTTGAGTTCCTTAAGGTTACCCTCGGAAATCTTGGTGAAGAGATCGTCAAGAGACATTCTTGATTTAATCTCTTCAAGCTTCTTCTCTTTGTTCTGAGCGACAAATGTCTCAGCGTAGGACTTAGCTGTCTTATCGGAATCGTGAGCGATGAATACTTCTCCTGCGTTGGGAACATCGCTAAGACCAAGAATCTCAACTGGGATGGAAGGACCTGCGGTCTTAACGTTCTTACCCTTGTCGTTAATCATCGCACGAACCTTACCGTGGCAAGCGCCTGCGGATACGAAGTCACCAACCTTAAGAGTACCCTTCTGTACGAGTACGGTTGCAACGGGTCCGCGTCCCTTATCAAGTTCGGCCTCGATTACGATACCTCTTGCCTTACGCTTGGGGTTAGCTTTAAGTTCAAGCACGTCTGCGGTAAGAAGGATGGTCTCAAGGAGATCGTCGATACCGTCGCCGCGCTTAGCGGAAATGTTAACAAATTCGGTGGTTCCGCCCCAATCGGTAGGGATAAGCTCGTACTCGGTGAGTTCCTGCTTAACCTTATCGGGGTTAGCTGCGGGTTTATCAATCTTGTTAACGGCTACGATAACTTCAACGCCTGCGGCCTTCGCATGGTTGATAGCTTCAACTGTCTGAGGCATAACACCGTCATCGGCTGCAACTACAAGCACTGCGATATCTGTGGAGTTGGCACCACGCATACGCATAGCTGTGAAAGCTTCGTGTCCGGGAGTGTCAAGGAATGTAATGTCTCTGTCCTTAACATGTACTGTATAAGCACCGATAGCCTGGGTAATACCGCCGGCTTCCTTGTCTGTAACTCTTGTCTTTCTGATGGCATCAAGAAGGGATGTCTTACCATGGTCAACGTGACCCATTACGCAGACAACCGGAGGTCTCTCAACGAGATCCTTCTCGTCCTCTTCGTCCTCCTTAAGGAGTTCTTCGATAACGTCAACCTTAACTTCTTTCTCACAGATGATTTCGTATTCGATGGCGATGTTCTCTGCTTCTTCAAAAGAAATCTCCTGGTTAACCGTAACGATCTTGCCTTCAAGGAAAAGCTTCTTAACGATGGCTGCCGGCTGAATCTTCATCTTGTCGGCAAGATCCTTGATGGTGATAGTCTCGGGAAGAGTGATAACCTTGATAGCTTCTTCCTCAACTACAGGTTTAGCCTCGGGCTTAATGAACTTACCCTTCTTACGCTTAACTTCAAGGCTCTCCTCATCATCCACCAAAAGGTAGTTCTTGTTACCTCTGGTATCCTCCTTCTGGCTGCGACGGCTCTGCTGCTTGCCGCCGTCTCTGGTAGGATCGAAATTCTTATTGTTCTTAGACTTACCGTCTCTTCTGTCGCCTGAAGGCTTACCGGGCATAGCGGGTGCTGCGCCGGCAAAAGAAGAGTTACCACCTCTCTGAGGTCTGTCACCTTGAGGTCTCTGACCGTCTCTGTTAAAGGGAGGTCTCTGGCCGTCTCTTGCAGGTCTGTCTCCCTGAGGTCTTGCGGGTCTCTGACCGTCGCGAGGCTGACCCTGTCTGTCTCCGCGCTGAGGACGGTCGCCCTGAGGTCTCTGACCGTCTCTGTTAAACTGAGGTCTCTGACCATCTCTGCCGGGACGATCACCCTGAGGACGGTTGGTGTCTTTTCTTAAGTACTCCTTCTTGGGAGCTTCCTCAACAATAATGGATACGTTCTTTGCGGGCTGGGGCTCGGGCTTAGCTACAGGAGTTACCTCCTTAACTGTCTCGGGCTCTGCTTCGAACTTATCCGGAATCTTTCTGTTAATAGCCTCAGGTCTCGGCTTAATCAAATGATTGCTGTAAGCGTTACCGGAAATAGTGCCACGTCTTTCACCTGCGGGCTTCTGGTTGCCGTTACCCTGAGGACGGTTGCCCTGTCCCTGCGGTCTCTGACCGTTACCGCCCTGAGGACGATTGCCGCCCTGTGACTGACCGGGCATTTTGGAATTGTGAGGGTTGTTTACAAATATGATTTTCTTTTTCTTAACAGGCTGAGCGTCACCTGCGGGAGCGGGCTTAGTCGCTTCGGTCTTAGCCTCGGTCTTCATAGGCTCAGCTTTAACAGGCTCAGCCTTGGGAGCTTCAGCCTTTGCTGCCTCTTTCTTAGAAAATTTCTTGCGGACAGCTGCAACAGCGTCGTCATCGATGCTGCTCTGCGCTGCCTTTACCTCTATTCCCTTTTCGTGTAAAAAAGTCAAGACGTCCTTGCTCTGAACATCCAACTCCTTTGCTAATTCATGTACTTTCATTCTTTAACCACTCACCTTTCCTGTTCGCTGCATTCATTTAAAAGTTTCTCCAAAGAACGCGCGAATCCTTCGTCACAAACCGTCACAGAGGTCCGTTCTTCTTTGCCTATCGCACGCCCGAGATTGTCCTTGTCGGAGTACTCGTAGCATGACACTTTGTAAAAAGAACACATATTGAAAACATCCTTTTTACTGTTATCCGAAGCGTCTCCCGCCACCAACACAAGCCGGGCCTTGCCGCCCTTGACGGCTTCGTCGGTCTGAAAAGAGCCGCTTTTAATCTTTCCTGCCTTTTGTGCGATTGACAAAAGGGATAAAACTTTGTCTTTAATCACTAAAATCCTTTCATCTGTGAAATCAGTCTTTAAATTGTTCCTTAAGACGATTTATGACTTCTTCGGAAATACTCATCTTGAAGGCGCGTTCCAAGCCTTTGTTCTTAAATGCCTTTGTGAGGCATTCGGGATTCTTGCACAGATATGCGCCTCTTCCGTTCATTTTTCCTTTAAAATCAAGGGTAATGTCGCCTTCGGGAGTGCGTACCACACGAATCATATCACGTTTATCACCTTTTGAGGCGCAACCTACGCACTGCCTTATTGCAACTTTTCTCTCCATTACTTATTCTTCCTCTTCGATGGGAGCGTCTTCGTATTCGCCCTCTTCATAATCTTCGTAATCGTCGTATTCTTCATCATCAAGGTAGTCTTCAAGGCGGAAGCCGTATGCATCCTTAGCCTGAGTCTCGGACTTGATATCAATCTTATAGCCTGTAAGTCTTGCAGCAAGGCGGGCGTTCTGACCTTCCTTACCGATTGCAAGAGAAAGCTGATAGTCGGGAACTACAACCTTAGCGGTTCTCTCGTCGGGATCTGCAAATACGTTAACAATCTTAGCGGGCGAAAGAGCGTTCTGAATAAGGTTGCCGGGGTTCTCATCCCAGTTGATGACGTCAATCTTCTCGCCTCTTAACTCTTCAACGATAGCGTTGACTCTTGCACCGTTCATACCTACGCAGGCGCCTACAGCGTCAACGTTGGGGTTGTTGGACCAAACCGCAATCTTGGTGCGCGACCCTGCTTCACGGGCAATGCTCTTAATCTCTACGGTACCGTCCTGAATCTCTGCTACTTCAGATTCAAAGAGTCTCTTAACGAGTTCGGGATGGGTACGGCTTACAAGGATACGGGGTCCTTTGTTGGTGTTCTTAACTTCTACAATGTAAAGTTTAACGCGTTCGGTGGGACGAAGGTTCTCGCCCTTAACCTGCTCGGATTCGGCAAGGATAGCGTCAGCCTTACCAAGGTCGATGCTGATGTTGTTGCCGATGTATCTTTGAACGATACCGGTTACGATATCGTGTTCCTTCTCATAATAAATGTTATAAACAACGCTTCTCTCTTCCTCACGAATCTTCTGTGTGATTACGTTGCGGGCGTTCTGCGCTGCGATACGACCGAATTCCTTGGACTTGATATCAACCTTAACGATGTCGCCAAGCTTATATTTGGCTTTAATCTTTCTGGCGTCCTCTAAAGAAATCTGAAGTACGGGATCCTCTACTTCCTCAACTACTTCTTTTTCTGCGTATACTTCAAAATCGCAGGTCTCTTTGTTAATCTCAACCTTTACGTTGTCGGACTTGCCAAAGTGATTCTTGCAGGCTGTGATAAGGGAGTTCTCAATTGCCTCGAATAATACGTCACGGCTGATCTGTTTCTCCTTTTCAAGTAAATCCAGCGCTAACATTAATTCCTTGTTCATTTTCTTTTATCCTTTCATTATAAATCAAGAGCCAGTTTAATAAGTGCTATGTCGGAGCGATTGAAAACTCTCTCTCCGCCATCGGTTTCAATCGTTATGTCTGAAGCGGTAAAGCCTTTAAGTATACCCGAGAATTCCTTAACCTTGTCGATAGGCTTGTAGGTTTTAATCTCTACTTCCATACCTATACTCTTCTCAAGGTGTGAATCCTTCTTAAGCGTGCGCCCGAGTCCCGGGCTTGAAACCTCAAGATAATAAGCATCGTCGATAAAATCGTCGGCATCGAGTGCATCGGAAAAAGCACGGCTGACTGCCTCACAGTCTTCAATGGTCACTCCGCCTTCCTTGTCAATGTAAGCTCGCAAGTACCATTCGCCCGCTTCATTAACATACTCAACGTCGTAAATCTCCACACCGTTAGCCTTGCAGATAGGCTCAAGCATAGATGTGGCCTTGGCTTCGTAAGTCTCTCTTTTGGACATAACTCACCTCATAATATTCATTTACATAATAAAAGTGAGCTCCTCAAAGCTCACTCTCAACTACATATTACGGTTAAAGAATAACACGCATTTTTTCTTTTTTCAAGTATTAATTACTTTAATTGTGACAAAAATGTAAGTTAGACACCCCTAAATGTAATAAAAAGCAATGGAAGACCACAAGATATTGCTTTAGACTTTCTTTAGAATCGTTTACAAAATCTTAACGATTATATGCATTTCATCTTTATTTGCGAAATGTATGATGCGTTTGTAAATAGAAAACAAGCGTAAAAATGAGAATGATAAGTGAGGGAATCATGAACATTTTGATATTAACGGGACGCTTCGGCATGGGGCATGTTAAGTGCGCCGAAGCCATCAAAGAAGAAATCAAACATAAATATCCAAACTCAGACGTAACCGTAATCGACTTCTGCGATTACTGCTTCCCCAGAGCTTCCAAATATATATATAAGGGATTTGAGCTTTGCGTATTTAAATTCTACGACGCATACAATAAGCTTGCGAAGTTTAGCAATCACTTAAACTGTGTGCCCTTTAAGCGTATGATTTACAATCACATGGAGAAGCTTATGTGCACCTACAATCCCGACCTTGTGGTTGCGGATCTTCCGATGTGCGTTCAGTACTTCTCTTCTTTTAAGAAGAAACACCGCGTGAAAGTTCCTTTCTATGTATATATAACCGACATCACAATTCACAAAGATTGGATATCGAAAAACGTCGATAAGTACTTCGTAGGCGACAGAATCTGCAAGCGCGAGCTCATCGACAACGGCATCGTTGATAGCAAGATTCACGTATGCGGCATTCCCGTAGCACGTTCTTTTGCAGGCGGTCAGGCCAAGGCCAAGCGTGAGAATAACGTACTTATAATGGGTGGCGGACTTGGGCTCATCCCTTGTCAGGATACAATCCTCTCCGCTCTTAATAAGGAAGAAGGAGTAACGACCACCATCATCTGCGGCAAGAATGAAGCGCTCCGTCACGAGATTATTTCCAAGTACAAGAACATCAACGCCATCGGTTTTACCGACAGAGTAAGCGATTACCTTAAGGAAGCGGACGTAATTATCACCAAGCCCGGCGGAATTACCACCTTTGAAGCCATTAAGGCGCGCACTCCGCTATATGTTATAGAGCCTACCCTCGAGCAAGAGCTTGGTAACTCCCGTTTCATCAAAAGAAAGGGTCTCGGCGTAATAGTAAGTAACCACGAAGACTTTAACATACAGGCACTTCTTGAATTCGTGCACAACACTGACAGGATTAACAAGATTAAGGACAACATGCGTGTTCTCTCCGAGCGATTCGAAAGTGCGAACCCCGTAGATTATTTAGAGGTAGCATAATGAAAAAACTTTTTCTTACATTTGACGACGGCCCCAGCGCCGAATATACTTTGGAATTACTTAACCTTCTCGATGAAGCGGGCATCAAGGCAACCTTCTTTGTGGTAGGTGAATTTGCCAAGGCTCATCCCGAAATTATTGAGGAAGAAATCAAGCGCGGTCATCAGGTGTGCCTGCATGCGAACCGCCACATAAGCTCCTGGCTTATGACCAGAAAGACTTATACTGAGGATATGGACACAGCTCTTGAGACTCTCGAGGGCATGGGAATCCGACCCCACTACTATCGTCCCCCGTGGGGCATGACACGTCGCTTCTCCCGCTACGAAGCAAGCAAGAGACATATGCATCTTATAAAGTGGGACGTTATGGCTGAAGACTGGAGAGCTCACACGACTCCTTCCGAAATCTGCCGTAAGATACTGGATCGTTCTTTCCCCGGCGCAGTTATCTGTCTTCACGACGGACGCGGCCGTAACAACGCTCCTTCCCGCACCATCGAAGCTTTAAGAACCGCAATCCCTAAGTTAAAAGAAAGAGGATATACCTTTGAAACCCTGTAACAAGAAATCAGTTTATATCGGTGCCGCACTTATTGTTTCGCTCGCGGCGCTTACCGTATATATAATCGCCAAGGAATTCGGCATATCTTCGGTTATCTCTGTGTTAAAGAGCATTAACCCCGTATTCTTAATTCCCGCCATAATCTGTATGCTTATGTTCTCCGTCGGAGAGGCACTCAATATCAGGCTGGGACTTAAGCTCTCGGGCTACAAGACCGGCTTCTTCAGTGCACTTAAGTATGCCTACACCGGTTTCTTTTTCAGCATGGTAACGCCTTCCGCATCGGGAGGACAGCCCGCGCAGATATATATGATGCATAGAGACAAGATTAAAGTATCTCACGCTTCATTCTCGCTGCTGTTAGAACTCATCGGCTACGAAATTGCATCGATATCGATTGCTTCTGTCGGTGTTATTGTGTCACTCGTCTCTCCTCTTAATCTTTTTGAGGGAATAAGCATCGGATGGGTGTTAATCCTTGGATTTTTGGTTAACTTCGCGCTGTTGACGTGCTTACTTCTTATTATGTTTTCAAAGCGCGCTGTTAAAGTGTTAGCCGGCATAGCAATCAAGCTTGCATCGATTTTTTGTAAAAAGAAAGATACCAAGACAAAGATTTTAAGAACCTTCGCAGAATATAGAATAAGCGCTAAACGCCTCAAGGGAAATCGAGGGGTACTTGTGAGGGTGATATTGATTTCCCTTGTGCAATTTAGCGCTTATCACGCAATAACTTATTTCTGTTATCGCTCCTTCGGTCTTAGCCAAAGAAGCTTTATAGAGGTAATGAGTCTTCAGGGACTACTGTTTACCGCTGTCTCATGCATTCCTCTTCCCGGAAGTGCGGGGGCAATGGAAGGGGGCTTCAGCCTGCTGTTTAAGAAGATCTTTCCTGAAGGAATGTTGGGAAGTGCAATTATATTATGCAGACTTATAAGTTTTGCATTGCCCCTTCTGCTGTCCGGTCTCTTCCTGCTCATCGCAGGAAGAATCAGTAATTCAAAAAGGGGAATTGGAGTTAACAATATTGATTCCGATACTGCCGAGAGAGCCGCTTAGGTTCTCTCGGTTTTTCGTGTATTTACATTAAGAGTTCTTGTCTTCGCTTGAGCCTTTGCCGCCTTTGCCGCCGCCAAAGCCGCCGGGAGGTGTCATACCTTCGGGAGGATTAAAGCCTTCGGGAAGATTACCGTCGAATTCCTCGGGAAGTTCACCGTCAAAGCCTTCGGGTAACTCAAAGCCTTCGGGACGTTCTCCGCCGAAGTCACCGCCCGGGCCCATGCCTTTTCCAAAGCCTTCATTGCCGCTTGCGTCGCCAAAGTCAGGTCTTTCGCCGGGGCCACTGAATCCACCGGGGCCTCCGAAGCCGCCAAAGCCTTTGGCAGTGCTTTCTCCTGCAGTAACGGTTTCTGAGTTGTCACCCACCTTAAGGGTATATTCCTTACCGTCTTTAAGCTCGGCTGCCGTAATAAGAATACTGTTGGCATTCTTAAGTACTTCAAATTCCACAATAACTGTATTTCCGTCATAGAGCGCACACTTGGTGCCTGCTTCTATAGTGGTACCGGGCATGTAGTCTATTACGTAATTACTTGAGCCGTTGGTTACCGACTGATACATCCCCGACATTCCGGTAGAAATAAGGGTTCCGCCGTTAGCCATAAAGGTTCCGTCATAGTCTACTGACGCATTTCCGTCATTGGCGGCTCCGCTTACATATACGAAGCCTCCGTTAAGCTCGATGTTGCCGTTTGAGTCAAGGCCGTCGCCGTTTGAATTAACGGTTACGGTACCGCCGTTGATAGTGATTACAGGTGTTATTTCATCGGATGTGGCGTTAATACCGTCATCCTTGGCAGTCACATCGATGGTACCGCCGTTTATGGTGATAAGTTCTGCTTCAATACCTTCGTTGGACTCTTTTATCGTGATGGTTCCTGCGTTGACGGTAAGTGAATCTCCGCCGTGAAGTCCGTCCTTCTTGGCCGATACTTCAATGGTTCCACCGTTTATATACAAATTATCCTTTGAAACAATTCCGTGCTTCTTGTTGCTGTTTATAACGAGTGTTCCGGTACCTTCAATCGTCAGATCGTTCTTACAGAACAGTGCGCCTGTAGGAGCGCTGTCTGAAGTATCCTCATACTCAGCAGCATCGGTAAGTGTATTAACTGTTCCATCCACAAGGTATACAGTTAAACTTTTACACTTAGAAGCGCATATTGCGGGGCCGTCTTCGGATGTAACGGTTGCTCCGCTTAGGATAATGATTACATCGTCTTCTTTGTCCGCTTCAACCGTAACGGTCTTTGTGTATTCACCGCTAAGTACATAGGTGCCGGCCTTGGTAATCTTCTCGCCGTCTTTCACTGCTGTAGCGTTCTTAATGTCCTCCTCGGTAATAGATGTCTGAACAATCGATACGCCTTCGCTGTCCGATGTCTTAACAACAGACACAGTACTTGTACTGTCGTTATCAAGTGTAATTGTTACTGTCTCGCTCTTTCCTAAGGAGCATCCCTGTATCAGCAATGCGGCCAAAGAAATTGCCAGTAAAGAAGTCTTTATTTTTCTCATATGAGCCCCTCCTTAAAGTTCCTCGGTGGAACTTGATACTCTTGCGCACAGCACCGGAAGGTTGCCGTTACGTACGCGAATTTCGTCTATAAGTTCTTTTTCCTTGCTTTCGTCTTTAAGTCTGATGCGGTAAGACACTTCAAACATGGATCCTAAATTCGTAGTCTTAACCTTTTCAATCGATACTTCGCTTAATAATTTCTCGAATAAATCGTCAAACATTCCGCTGTAGTTAAGGTTCTCGGGAATAGTAACCTTCAAATTCTTGCAGCCTGCGTTGTTGCCACCGAAGTTAGACTTCGAAAGCACAATGTATAAAAGTGCCACGACTACGGTTACAATTGCCGCAAAGCCTATATAACCCATACCGGTAGCAAGGCCTACAGTCATGGCAAAGAATACCGCGCCTATCTCTCTTGCGCTTCCTGCCGCGCTCCTGAATCTGATGAGGCTGAACGCGCCCATGATAGCTACGCCAGTTCCCAGGTTTCCGTTTACCATCATTATTACAGCCTGAACAAGAATCGGCAATACCGCAAGTGTTACCACGAAGCTTTTGGAATACTTGTCGCTGCAATACATGTAGCAGGCAGCTATTGCAATTCCTAACACCAGCGATACTATAGTGCACAGTGCCATCGATCCCATATCAAGTGAAGTTGTAGTTGTAGTTTCCAATATACTTGTAAGCATTTTTGTGTTCCTCCTTATTGAGTTCTGAGTTTCTTTTTGCGTATGCCGAGTACAAATTCATTGCCTCGGCATACTTGGAAAAAGAATGAGGGTATATATTAAGTTCCGTTAAAGCATTGGTGAGCCACAAGGGCATGTTTCCGAGAACTTTTATCTCCATGAGATATTCGTTCTTTCGGGTAATAGGCTTATCTACGCTTGTTTCAAGCAGATTCTTTTTATTGAATGCTGTTCGTAAGTTGGCGTCGAAGGTGATTCGAAGCTCCTTGTCTTCTCTACCGAACATTGCCATGCGGTCGTAAGCGATAAGGGTTCCGGTCTCGGGGTGATTCATAATTAAGAAGTAATCAATTTCCCTAAGTATCTGTGAATCGTACTTTTCGGGGTAGATTCCTCTTTCTAAGTAATCCGAAGCTACTTTAATGGGAAGCGATATTCTTCTTTTGTATACGACTCCATCGTACTTCTTCTTAAGTTCCAAGAATACCGTCGAGTCCTCGGTAATGTTGCCATAAGCTCTGAGTCTTAACTTTTCCTTGTACACCGGCTTCTCCATCGATGTTCTTATTAAATCGTAGTTGGCGGTGTCGTAATATATGCTTGAAATGGTACTGAGACCATATTCATCAACCTGCATGTACGGCTCGAGCTTAATTCTTAAAGCATCGTATTGTTCCTTAGTCAGCAAATATTTAATTTCAACTCTTTCAAAAATGTTTCCTGCCATAGGGTGTTCTCCGTTTCTATGGCTCTAGATTACAGTGGAATTGTGTCCAAATTGTGTTCTTGAAAAGTAGAAAATGTGAAAAATGTGAACGCCGATTGCACGGCCAAAGAAAAAGGGCTGCATCACTGCAACCCTTGAATCAGACTATCGTCCTACGCGATTTAAGTACTTCTCCCAGGTAATGACTACACCTGAAGCCTCTATTGTAAGTAAATAGCTGTTACCCTGAGTGCCGTCTTCCTCGGACATTTCTATCTCGACTGTATATGCTCCATCGCCTTTATCAAGTGCGGGAAGGTAATTGCCGTCGAAGGTCTTGATAAGGCTGTCCCACTGCAGCTCGCTTACGGGCTCATCGGGCACTTCCTTAATTAATCTTCCGTCGGCGTCGTAGTACTTAAAGCCAACCTTAACTATATTATTAATCTTACCGCCCACGAACTTAATCGCCGTGGGGCCGGCATAACTCTCGGTGAAGTTGGTATTCTGAGAGTTATTCTCCTTAACTATTAAGGCCTCAACGTCAAATACAAGACCGTCCTCAGCCTTATTAATTCCCGCAAGGACACAGTCCTCGTAGGAAAACTTATCTGTTTCATCAATACTTTTAAACATACTAACCTTTACGCGGATGCCGCTGTCAGTCTCCTTATCTTTAAGAAGATCTTCTCAATCTCCGTACGTGGGAACTGAGGAAAACACTTAAGTATAGCCTCTAAATCCATACCACATCTGCAAAGTGACTCAACTGCTCTGACATCCTGTTCTTTCATCTTGCCCCTCCAAATATGCTGTTATCCCGTGCCCCGACTCAAACACAATCTCTTGTATCTTCAGTATAGCACAACTACTAAATAAGTGAATTGATAAAAATGCGCAAAAATAAAAATTAAATAGTGTATAAAATATACAAGAGCTGTTTGCAGGGCAAAGACAAAGGCGATGGAAAGTCCACCGCCTCATTAATTCATTCGCCTTTCTGTGGCTTGGATGCTGCATATGAAACACACAAAAGTGTTCCGACCACCGCTGTCGCCACCGCATTGGCGGCCGCGCAGAACGCGCCTTGCGTAAACGCCTCGCCCGCCGGCTCCTTGTACACAAGCACATCAAGTATCGGTGCAAGTACCATCCACGCCAGCACATGTATCAGAATCTGCGAAGCATTAAAATAGATAATCGCTTTCTTTTCAAACTCGCCGCTTTCCATATGAATCTTTAGCGCGGCCAATCCCATCACCAGTCCGAAGAACGCCGATGCGCCGATCCAGCTCCACCAGATTGTAGAACCGTCAGCAAGATGCTTGGTAAAATCGATAAAGAAATGACCTATAAGTCCCGTAAAGAATCCCGCTATCGGTCCAAACAGCACCGACACAAAAGCAAGCACACCATACTGTATGGAAATAGTAGTATCAGGAATCGGACTCGGAATCGAAACAAATCGTCCCAAAACAAAGAACAATGCAGCCCCCACTACAATCGCCACAATCGTCTTAACAGAAAACTTCTTCATAAAACTCACCTCAGGCAATCCGTATATGCGTATACAAATCCCACATATCAACTAATTGTATCACACAATTAATCCAAAAAGAATAAGAAGTTGTCTTAAATCAGTATACCGCCTTGAATATTTCCACCAGAGCATCAAACGCAGGCTTGGGATTATTATCCTTATCAAAGAGTCTTGCATTCGTCTTATCGCCCTCAGTGTAATGGTCCTTAAGGCCAAAGAAAGTCACACTCGTAATATTGCAGTTTCCGCCACCCTGAGTATCCAGTCCCTTTAAATACATAAAGATGTTCTTATAGCGCTTAGCCTGCTTTTCAAACTCTTCGGGAGTCTCCTCGTCAACGCCTACAGAAAGCTCTGTAATCTGAATCTCCACATCAAGCTTTGAGAACATCTTAATGGTATCCACAATCGTAGTTGTGTTGGGATAATCAAGTCCCCAATAGCCCTGCATGCCGATACCGTCGATTAAGCCTTTAGCCTTCAAGTCTTCGCAAAGCTTATAAATATAACTGCGCTTTAAGGACTCGTAAGTATTAAAGTCATTATAGAAAAGCTTAACATCCGCATCCGCATACTGCCTTGCAAATCGGAAAGCCGCCTCCACATACTCGGGTCCGATGGTCATATACCAGGGATTCTCCTCGCCACCGTTTTCCGTACGGCACATAAAGAAGCTGTCCTTGTCGCCCTTGTCGGGATCCACCGCTTCATTAACTACATCCCAGCAATAAATTACTCCCGGGTAATTGGTCTGCACATGCTCAAGCACCTGCTTGATATAACTCTCCATGCGGGCCAGCATGGTTTCTTTGTCCACGTACTTACCGTCATCTTTGTAGCCCTCGCGGAAAAACCATCCGGGCGCCTGCGTATGCCACACAAGCGTATGACCGCGCATCTTCACACCATTGTCCATACACCACTGAAGCGTGTCATCAATCGTCGTGAAATCAAGCACCGGCATCCCGTCTTCGCTCGACTTGCTCTCCTCCTGCTTAAGAAGATAACAGGACTTCATAAGGTTCGACATCGTCACGCTGTTAAAATGCTTCTTAACAAGCGCCATATATTCCTCATCGTAGGTGGTCAGGTTCTCAAGGGTGCTGCCGTTGATGCCCACACCCAATAAGAAGTAGTCGGCACAACCGTCCTTAAGCGCGAAGTCTTCTTCTGCCTCGGGCTCCTCTACGCTTGTCGGCTCCACCGATTCGGTCTCGGGTTCCGCGCTTACAACCTGCTCCTCTTCAACTGTCGATACGCTCTCCGAGCTCACTTCATTACCGGTGCATGCGGCTTGCAAAAGAAAAAGCCCCGATAAACCGATAATTGCTATAGTTTTTACTAACTTTTTAAACATAAAGTCTTTTCCTGCCTTTAAATCAAAAATACTTTACTAATGATACTCGCTTGAGGCTTATACGTCAAAAGATATTTGCGGATTTATGGGGAAAAATAGGAGCAAAAAAAGATGTAGTCGAAACTACATCTTTTTAAGCAGCTGATGCGTTTATATTCTCTTTGCTCTAAAGTCAAGCGCATTTATGTTTGATATATTTGACAAATCTTGCTTTATGGTTTAATATATTAAACGTAAGAGGATGAAAACATGAGTAAAAAGACAACTATTGTATTTCCGGACACACAAAGAATACTTGAAAACATGGGTGAACAGATTAAACTGGCAAGGCTTCGCAGAAATCTATCCGTAGAACTTGTCGCCGAACGCGCCGGAATCAGCCGGGCAACTTTATGGGCTGTTGAGAAGGGCACTTCAACCGTAGCTATAGGTACATATGCCGCGGTGTTACATGCCCTTGGCGGAATGGACAAAGACTTGGCGCTTATTGCCAAAGATGATGAATTTGGGCGAAGAATTCAGGACTTAAATCTTACTACACCCAAAAGAGCAAAGCGAAAGTAGGCATTAAATGGATACTTTAAATGAAATATATGTATATGAAAATTGGAAATCAGACACACCTTCTTTAATCGGAACGCTGTATACAGAGGGTGGCAAGGGCAAGCAGGTTGTTTCTTTTGAATATGACGATGAATGGCTCAAAGACTTAAGCAACAATGTTTCTCTTGATCCTGATTTAGGAATGTATAAAGGCCGCCAGTATGTTCCCGCAGACAAGCTGCTGTTTGGCGCATTTGAAGACTCATGCCCTGACAGATGGGGACGTTTGCTTATGAAGCGGCGTGAAGCCATACTTGCCAGAAAGGAAGAAAGAAAGCCTAAAAATCTCACCGAAGCAGACTTTTTAATAGGCGTCTATGATGAAACGCGAATGGGCGGTCTTAGATTTTCAGCATCAAAAGGTGGCGAATTTCTATCCTCTGATAAAGAGTTGGCCACTCCGCCGTGGACTACTCTCCGTAAGCTTGAATCCGCATCATTGGCCTTTGAGAAGAACGATGACGGATTGGAAGAAAAATGGTTGAAGCAATTAGTTGCTCCCGGATCTTCACTTGGCGGAGCAAGACCTAAAGCTTCAGTTGTAGCACCTGACGGTTCTTTATGGATAGCAAAATTTCCTTCAAAGAATGATGAAATAAATGTCGGTGCATGGGAAATGGTAGTTCATGACCTCGCCATTATGTGTAATCTTAACGTCCCGGAGGCCAAGCTTGAGGACTTTTCCAAAAATGGCAGCACATTCATTACCAAGCGTTTTGACAGAGCAGGTGATAGAAGAATTCACTTCGCTTCTGCCATGACTTTACTCGGTCGTAACGACGGGGACGATTCATCATCGGGATTAAGTTATCTTGATATTGCATCTGTTATTAGAATGCGCAGTGTTACGCCCGATAAGGATACCCATGAGTTGTGGAAACGAATAGTGTTTAACATGGCCGTATCCAATACAGATGACCATCTACGAAATCACGGTTTTCTTTTGGCCAAGGATGGGTGGACTCTCTCTCCTGTATATGATGTTAACCCCAATGTTTACGGCGATGCCTTATCGCTAAATGTAGACTCGAATAATAACGTGATTGATTTCAATCTGGCACTGTCTGTTTCAAAGATGTATGGAATATCTGCAGAAAAAGCAAAGGAAGGAATAAAAGAAATATCAGGAACAGTTGAATCGAACTGGAAACGTATAGCCAAGCAATATGGAATCAGCAGAGGCGAGATTGAACAGATGGCTCCTGCGTTCGATATGGCATATAAATCATGAGCAAAATAAACTTACTGTAAAAAAGGGACTTGTCACAAAAACTGTGATAAGTCTTTTTCTTATTATGAAATTTTTGTTCCAATCTGCATTTTTTTCATGCAGTATAGATTTCATAACTTGTAGCACCCTTGCCTGCACCCATTGCTGCCCGGATTCAAACAACAAAAAAAAGATGTAGTTGAAACTACACCTTCTTAAGCAGCTGATAGGGGAATCGAACGAAGATTACCCTATCGAAAAGCCGCATAAATCCAGTGTTTTCACTAATATCTTGGTCCACCTGTGGTCCACTAAAATAAAAGGAAAGGAAAACAATATCTTAACTACTCTTCTAAAGAAGAGTAATACCTCTTCGTACAGCCCAATAATATATCCAATTATTTCTTATTCAAATATTCTTGTTTGAACAAAACCTCATCAACATAGCAAATAGCTTTCTTAACATCAGCAGTTATATTTTTGCCTATAGATTGATACCTGTTATCAAATACGTTCCTTAGCCAGCTCATAAAATAATTCTGATTATCTTTTATAAAAGATTCATCAATGGTGCGTATGGCGATAGAGGCATATTTTATATCATCATCCGACAAATCTGCACCTATTTCTTTCAATTTCAAAAAAGAATCTCTGAATTCCTTCTTCTTTTGAAACGCCCACGACCCTGTATCCTTTAATTCTTCTCTGTATATTGACTGCTCTATCCGCCTTTTTACATGGTCTTTGGTGCTTCTCAACCCATTCATATTTTCAATTGAAAAGCCATGTGTATTAATCAAAAAGTAGAACAACGGCAAATTTCTTGCCTGAGAGTTGATTATAAATTTAATATATTCCGTGCTATCAAACAATTTCTCCTGATGTATAAAGCACTCTATCCCTTTGTTAAAAACATTTAAGTCCTTTATAGACTCAGATTACTATTATACAAATCAAAAAAGACTACGAAGCACAGATTAAATCTGCTATCGTAGTCTATCCATTATCTATTGTTGGTCGACCAAATGATCTCCTCGACCAAATGCAATAAAAAAACCCTTGATTTACAAGGGTTTGCGCAGCTGATAGGGGAATCGAACCCCTGTTTCCGCCGTGAGAGGGCGGCGTCTTAACCGCTTGACCAATCAGCCATGATACAAGCGCTCTCGCGAGCACTTGTATATATTATCGTATGTTACAGGAAATTGCAAGTACTTTTTTAAATTTTATTGAAGCAGAATAAATCCCATGTATTTATTCGAAACCGACCGATAATTAATTGCTCGGCAATTCATTATTGGGAGACAATTTCCACATATGATTTCACGGTTTTCTTGTACACGAAAAGGTAGAAAAGCGCAAAGACCGCAAAGCAAATCACATATGAAGCGATAAATACCGGAAGGTCGTTAAGTCCCAAGAGGAACAATAATTTACGTACGAGCGGCGCCGAGAAAGCAAGGTGCAGCGCAGCCAGTGCCAAGGGTGAGAAGAAGGTAATCAAAGTCTGTGAATTGATGCCTGCTTTGATTTCTTTGACAGTCATGCCGACGCTTCTCATGGTCTTATATGCGCTTGCGTCTTCGTAGCCTTCGGTGAGCTGCTTAAAGTAAATGATAAAAGCGCATGCGCCCATGAATACAATACTTAAGAATACACCGAGGAGCAATAAGCTTGCGTACATGTCTTTGAATTCAAGCTTCTCTTCTGCCTTGGAGATAACTCTGTGCATGCCGATATCGTGCCAGAGGTTGTTGGCCTTTTCTATTATTTCCTCATCGGGCAAATCGGTGTTAAATCCCCAGCCGGCGCTCAATGTAACCTGTGCTTTTATTGACATGGCGTAGTCATTAAGCTTCTTAATATCCTTAACCACCGCGCGATAGCTTCTGACTATATCGGTTCCGTAGAAAGGCGATTCGTCTTTTCCTACGACTTTGTACTTAAGTCCGTCAATATCGAACACTTCTTTCTCGAACTTGGCAGTGCTGGGAAGGAAAAATATTTCATCGTCTGCCAAAGAAAGGTTCGCATTATAAGCCTTGTTGTAATCGTCAAGCTCTGCGATTTCAACCATTGAATAATTGCTTACGTCACCGGGCAGAAGATTCTGGTCTTCTCTTAAAAATGTTACACCGTCTTCATTGGCCAAAGCTATGAAATCTTCATATCTTTCAAACAATACATCTTCAGGCTTAACTTCTTCAAAGTTAGCATGAATCTTGTCGTATAATTCTGAAGAATCAAGTGAAGCCCATGATTCGTATGTATCTATATAATTGGCGCTGATATACACATCTGTAGGAAACATCTTATCTATGGATGAGTTCATTCCGATGTACAAAGAACTCGTCGCGCCGAGCATAACCATTACCATGGTAGCAAGTATACAGATTGTGGCAAGGCCGGCACCGTTTCTCTTCATACGATAAATCATGCCGGAAACGGGTACGAAGTGTCTGGGATTGTAATAGTACTTTTTATTTTTCTTAAGCACCTTACAAATAAAGACGCTTCCTGCCTGGAACAACATATATGTTGCCACAATTACCGCTATTACTGCGATAAAGAAAATGTTAAATGACTCCACAGCATCCTGAATCTTAATCGCGTACCAGTAAGCCACTCCGAGAATAACAATACCGCCGATGGCAAAAAGTACGTTGGTCTTGGGCTCCTTCTCTCCCGCGTTGGTGCTTCTCAGTAATTCGATGGGCTTGTTGATGATAACCTTAGCGGCCGAGAAGATATAAAGGATCAGCATAATAACCGCATAGAAAACAACAATCATTCCTATCGACTTAGTGTCGAGATAAAAAGAATAATCTGCGGGATATCCGCACATCTTTATAAGTATAAGTTCAAAAAGCTTTGACAAAAGAATACCTGCGGCAAATCCAAAGACAATTCCGAGTACGCCGACGATAATTGTCTCGCCAAGAAGGATTCTTATGACGTTTTTCTTGTTCATGCCAAGGATGTTGTAAAGCGCAAATTCAAAATTTCTTCTTTTGGCAAGAAATGAATTGGTGTAAAGAAGGAATAAGCAGCTGAATACCACCATTACCAACTTACCCATGCCCATGATGGCATATAATACAGCGGCGCCTCGCATCCTGCTGATGGCGGGTGACTCAACGAGGTAATAAACCACGTAGGAAATCGCTACCATGCCGGCAAGGGAAATAATGTAGGGTATATAGAGCTTTTTATTTTTCTTAATACCGTCAACCGCAAGTCTTGTGAATAATCCGGTGCTCATATTATTTACCTCCCTGCGAAAGAAGGGTCAGCGTATCGGAAATAGACTTATACATCTCCTCAAAACTCTTCTCCCCTCTGTAAAGCTCATGGAACACAACACCGTCCTTTATAAAAAGAACACGCTTCGCATGGCTTGCAGCCTTGGTGGAGTGGGTAACCATGAGGATAGTCTGACCTGTTTTGTTGATGTTTTCAAATACTTCCAAAAGCTCGTCCGTAGACTTAGAGTCAAGCGCTCCGGTAGGCTCGTCCGCTAAGAGTAACTGAGGCTTTGTGATAATCGCTCTTGCCACTGCCGCTCTCTGCTTCTGTCCGCCGGATACTTCATAGGGGTACTTATCTAAAAGACTGCTGATTCCAAGTTCCCTCGCGATGGGCTCAAGCTTCTCGTTCATTTCCTTGTGCTTCTCTCCCTTAAGTACGAGGGGAAGGAAAATGTTGTCTCTTATGGAGAAGGAATCGATAAGGTTAAAGTCCTGGAACACGTATCCTAAGTTGTCGCGTCTGAATACGGCCATATCGCTTTCCTTGATATCAACTACGTTCTTACCCTTAAGAAGAACCGAACCGCCGGTGGGCTTATCAAGTGCCGCAAGGATATTAAGAAGTGTGGTCTTGCCGGAACCCGACTCACCCATTATTGCAACGTATTCACCTTCTTCAACCGAGAAGAATACGCCCTTAAGCGCATCCACTCTGTTGGTGCCGAGGCGGCTTACGTATGTTTTCTTTAAATCATCTACTTTTAATATGTTCATTCTCAATTACCTCCTGTTTATGTACCCATTCTACCAATGGTGAGCGTACGGCTCTATCGATTCTCCTTACAATTAAAGGTTCAAATCTTACATAAACGTAAGAAATGAACCTTTTTGTGTCTTTACTCGTAAAAAGCAAGATTCCTCGGGAATGTAAGATACATCTTGGTGCCCACGTTCTCCTGCGATTCACAGCGAATACCTATCTTTAAGTTGTCACAGATGCTCTTTACAAGGTACAATCCTATACCGCTTGAATGAGCCTCGCCGCGACCGTTAAAGCCGGTGTAGCCGCGCTCAAATATGCGGGGAAGGTTGGTGGCGTCGATGCCTATACCCGTATCTTCTATCACAAGAAGGCTGTCTTCCGGCTTAAATGCCACGCGAATGTAGCCTTCCTTTGTATACTTAAGGCAGTTGGAAAGAATCTGTTCGATTACGATGAGTGCCCATTTTTTGTCCGTGAGAACGTCGGCGTCCTCTACTTCCATTTTGAAGCTTAGCTTCTTCTCTATAAAATCAAGGCGGAACTTTTTAACCGTAGTCGATACAAGTTCCTTGATGTTTTCTTTCTTAATTACGTAGTCGGTGTGCTCGGACTGAAGGCGTAAATAAGACATTACCATGTCCACATAGCCTTCGATACTCTGAAGATTGCGAAGCAGGTTGCGGGAATCGTCTGAGTCCATTGCCTGAAGGTTAAGGCGCATGGATGCTATGGGTGTCTTAATCTGATGAACCCATGTGGAATAATAGTCGGTGGTGTCTCGACTCTTCTTCTCATAAGAAGTAATCATGTCGGAGAGCTCGCCTATAACGTTATTTACTATAATATTGTAATCCTCTTCCAGTGTAGACTCGGGAATCGGAAGGTTCTCTGTTACACTTACCGCAGGAAGCTTGGCTACGTCTTTAAGCTTATTGTGCTTGGCCTTCTTACGGGCGTAGCCTATTACCAAAAGAATGATAAGATATGCAAGGCTGCACAGCGCAGGATAGATAATTGCTTTAACCGGCAATGCATAAAGGTAAAAAATCAGCGCAAAAATGGCAACTACGCCGACAAATGCCAGAATCCCTATTCTGTGGCCTTTGACAGTACGACGAAAATTACTCATTCCCATTAACTCTCCACAATGTATCCCACACCGAACTTGGTGGTAATAAATCCTTCGAGTCCCGCAGCATCAAGCTTCTTACGAAGACGGTTCACGTTAACCGTAAGCGTGTTCTCGTCTACGAAGCTGTCGGTCTCCCAAAGCGCTTCCATAAGCTTTTCACGGCTTACGACAACGCCTTTGTTCTTAAGAAGTGTGAGTAAAATCTTAAACTCGTTACCGCTTAAGTCAATCTTTTCTCCGTTATATGTAAGGGAATTGTCACCCAGGTTAAGAATGGCACCTTTATGCTCCATGACAGGCACAGCCTCGCCGAAGTCGTAGGTGCGCCTTAAAAGAGCCTGAACCTTGGCGATAAGCACGTTACCGTCAAAAGGCTTGGCAATAAAATCATCCGCGCCCATGTTCATGGCCATTACGATATTCATATTCTCGGCGGTGGAGCTTATAAAGATAATCGGCACCTTGGACTGCGCTCTTATCTGAGTACACCAATAATACCCGTCATAAGCGGGCAAAGAAATATCAAGAAGGACTAACTGCGGATTGTACTCCGCAAACTCTCCCATAACGTTTCTGAAATCTTTAACGGGTCTTACTTCAAGGTTCCACTGTGAAGCAAGCTTCACAACGCCCTCTGCAATGCCCTCATCATCCTCTACTAACAAAATCTTGTGCATATCAGTACTCTCCTCACTTATCGTTACTATTATGTCACACTTTCATCATATCGAAAATACTTATTTGGTCTGTTTCCGGAATTGATCCCAAAATACCCAATTCACCGAGTTTATCGGCAATAGTCTGCGACACATGTGCTCTTGACTTAAAGTCATCCTTGCTTGTAAAAGGTCCTACCTTGCAGGCTTCCACTATCGAATCTGCCGCGTTTTCACCAAGACCGTCTATGCTGGTAAAAGAAGGCATAATCTTATTGCCGACTATCGAAAAGAGTCTTGCCTTGGCCGTAAATAAGTCTATGGGCTCAAACTCAAAGCCACGCGCATACATCTCCTGCACGATACGCATATCTCTGATAGCGTCTTCGTCCTTGGGCGAAGGATTCTCAAGGTTTCTAAGCCTGTTAAGCTCTTCCTCAAGTCGCTCGCGACCAAAGCACATCGTAGCGTAGTTAAACGCCTTGGCTCTTATGGAAAAGAAAGCGGCATAATAAGCCAAAGGATAATAAACCTTACAATAAGCGATACGCCATGCCATCATAACGTAAGCTGCCGCATGGGCTCTCGGGAACATATACTTAATCTTCTGGCATGACTCAATATACCACTCGGGAACGTTGCAGGCGCGCATGTCTGCTTTCCATGCTTCCCACTTATCGCACTTGCCGGCCGCTACCTTACCCTTACGAACCATTTCCATAATCTTAAATGATTCCTCGGACTCAACGCCCATGTTGATAAGGTAAGTCATAATATCGTCACGGGTGCATATTGCGGTTGAAATAGTCGCTATACCGTCACGGATAAGGTCCTGCGCGTTGTTAAGCCATACGTCGGTACCATGTGACAGACCTGCGATACGAATAAGGTCTGAGAAATACTTAGGCTTAGCTTCCTGAACCATGCCCATGGAGAAGTCCGTACCAAACTCGGGAACGCCTAAGCATCCTATCTCTACTCCGCCGATATCGGAAGGCTTCACGCCGAGGGCTTCGGTTGATTCAAACAACGACATAACCTTAGGGTCGTCAAGCGGTATGGTTAAAGGATCGATACCCGTCAAATCCTGAAGCATACGAATCATCGTAGGATCATCGTGTCCGAGTATATCAAGCTTAAGTAAGTTATGGTCGATTGAGTGATAGTCAAAGTGTGTGGTTATAATATCTGTCTCGGTATCATTGGCGGGGTGCTGTACAGGGGTAAAAGAATTGATATCCTCACCCACGGGAAGCACGATAATACCGCCCGGGTGCTGACCCGTACTGCGGCGCACTCCCACGCAGCCTTGAACTATGCGGTCTATCTCGCAGTTTCTTTTGCTGATACCTTTTTCTTCGTAGTATTTCTTAACGTAACCGAAGGCGGTCTTGTCGGCAAGAGTTGCGATGGTTCCGGCGCGGAAGGTCTGGCCGGCACCGAAAATTACTTCTGTGTATTTGTGAGCCTTGGACTGATACTCACCCGAGAAGTTTAAGTCGATATCGGGCTCCTTATCGCCCTTAAATCCAAGGAATGTTTCGAAAGGAATGTCGAAGCCGTCTTTCTTAAGTTTCTCTCCGCAGACGGGGCAGACTCTGTCGGGCATATCGACACCCGCCATACCTCTAAACTTCTTAACCTCTTCGGAGTCAAAGTCGTAGAAATGACACTTCGCGCAGTAGTAGTGAGGTACCAGAGGATTAACCTCTGTAATACCCGCCATGGTAGCCACAAAGCTTGAACCTACGGAACCCCGGGAACCTACGAGGTAACCGTCCTCGACAGACTTCCACACGAGCTTCTGGGCTATGATGTACATTACGGCGAATCCGTTGGTGATAATTGAGTGAAGCTCACGCTCAAGACGCTCCTTAACTATCTCGGGAAGGTCAGGACCGTACATTTCATGGGCCTTGTTATAACAGATGGTAGTAAGTATCTCGTCGGAATTCTCGATGACCGGAGGACACTTGTCGGGACGCACGGGGGACATGGACTCTATCTGATCGGCTATCATGTTGGAGTTGGTCACTACAACTTCCATAGCCTTGTCGCGGCCGAGGTAACCGAATTCCTCAAGCATCTCGTCGGTGGTGTGAAGATACAAAGGTGCCTGATTGTCGGCATCTTCAAAGCCCTGACCCTTCATGATGATACGTCTGTATATCTCGTCTTCTGGGTCAAGGAAGTGTACGTCGCAGGTAGCCACAACAGGCTTGTTGTAGACTTCACCGAGGCGCACTATCTCACGGTTTATGTTAAGAATGTCTTCTTCGGAATTAACGTTTTCAATCTTCTCATCTCTTATCATGAAAGCGTTGTTGCCGCGGGGCTGAATCTCAAGGTAGTCATAGAAATTGACTATTCTTGCAATCGTCTCATCGCTTCTCTCATCTAAAATCGCGCGATACAATTCACCCGCTTCGCAGGCACTGCCGATGATAAGGCCTTCTCTGTGCTTCATAATCTCGCTCTTAGGCATACGGGGACGCTTCGCAAAATAATCAAGGTGAGACTTGGAAATAAGGGTATACAAATTAACTCGCCCGGTATTGTTCTTGGCAAGTATGATTACGTGATGGGTAGGAAGCTTCTTGATAACATCTGCCGAAACCTTGGTGCCTTCGTTGATGTCATTCATTGTGGCGAAGCCCTTTTCGCGGCACATCTTAAGTAACTTTATGAACGCGCCACCCGTAGCGGTAGCATCGTCAACAGCTCTATGGTGTGTGATAAGGGTTACATTGAGTTCCTTACAAATTGTATCGAGCTTAAAATTGTGAAGCTTGGTCAGGAAATGCCTCGAAAGTCCAAGCGTATCCACGCAGGTAAAGTCATAAGGTAATCCCAGTCTCTCGCAGTTAGCCTTGATAAAAGAAGTATCAAAGGTCGCATTGTGAGCAACAAGTATAGTACCCTTACAAAACTCCAGGAACTTAGGCAGTATCTCTTCTATCGTGCCCGCATCCTTAACGTGCGCATCGGTAATGGTGGTAAGCTTCTGAATACGGTAAGGAATAGGAATCTCGGGATTGACAAACTCCGAGAACGTATCCGTAATCTCACCGTTTACTACCTTAACGGCACCGATTTCGATTATCTTATTCTTGGTAGCCGAAAAGCCTGTGGTCTCTATATCAAATACCACATAGTCGCTGTCTATGCTCTGGTTCTTAGAGTCAAGAACGGTCTCGATAAGGTCATCAACAAGATATCCCTCTACGCCGTATATTACCTTAAAGAAGTCCTGCTTGTTGGGATTCTCGTCGCCGGCTTCGATTCTCTTTGCTTTTTCCTTCTTCCATAAATCTTCCCAGGTGTGATTGGCATCGGGGAATGACTGAACTACGCCGTGGTCGGTAACAGCTATGGCTTTATGCCCCCAGGAATATGCACGCTTAACAATGTCCGACACCTCGCTGATTCCGTCCATATCACTCATCTTAGTATGACAGTGAAGCTCAACTCGTTTAACGGGCGCAGTATCGACTCTGCCACCGGTTCTGAAGTCCTTACCTACCATAACGGACTTAGGTGATGTTACGGAAAGCTCATGGTCAAACTTATCCTCCTGAGGCACACCCATTACGCGCACAAACTTACCGGGTGAAAGCTTGTCCATATAACTCGGCGCTTCCTCTGTAAGGCAGAAGAACTTAACCTTAATCGTATCCGTAAAGTCGGTTACGTTAAAAGAAATAATACTTCTGTTACCGCGTATATCACGCTGCTCATTGGCAATAACCTTGCCTCTGAAGACTACGGTTGTAAAGTCTTCCACAAGGTCTTCTATCTTCGTAAATTCTTCTTCATCACTTATCTCGCCGCCGAATATTACATCGGGATTATCAGATTTCTCAGTGGCGCGGGGCTCACGTTTCTTAAACTCTTTCTTGAAGCCGCCTTTTTCGTATTTCTTCTCAAACTTCTTGCCTGAGTCGGAGCCGGACTTGGAAGCGGCTTTTTCTTTTTTCTCGGGTGCCTTGGCAGTTTCAGTCGGTTGTGAAGCGCCTTCCCTTGTAGTTGCCGGCGCACCCTCCTCATCCTTCTTAAGACTCTCAACATTGATGCGGCTTTCCACAAGCTTAGCAATCTTGTACTCGTCCCACTTGGTGCGCTCAGTCACATCGCCTGTTTCTTCGTGTCTGTAAGTTACGGTAAATAAAGCATCCGAAAGGTTAAACCTCTCGCATACCACTTTCCTGAAATATTCAAGTACTTCGCTTTCGCGTTTCTTGATAATCTCCGAATCCGGAAGAGAAAGCTCGATGTGATTCTTGTCAACTTCTGTAATCTCGGCTTTCTTGACTGTATTAAAAAGAATGGGGCTAGTCTCTGAAAGTTCGTCGAAAATACTGTCCTTGTACTCATCGATAAGGCTGCTTACAGTGTAGCTTTCAGGCAGATGATAGTCCTCGATTATATAGATTTCCATATTGACACCCGCAAACATCTGCTTGCGGATTTCTTTGATACAGGAATAGATATCCTTCTTGGGAATGATATGATTGCTCGAAATATAAATCTTAAGAACATCTCTGCGTTTATTGGAGGATACCTTGGTGACTGTCACCTCGTCAAACATATCCCTTAAACCGCTCTTTAATTCAAGAGTCTTAAATACTTCCAAAAACGCTTTCGGTTCCATTTATCATTTTCCCCAATTCTTAAGTTCTTCTTCAAGTGCCGCAAATAACTCCGATTCGGGCATCTTTCTTATAATCTCGCCTTTCTTGAACAAAAGGCCTTCGCCGTCTCCTCCGGCTACGCCAAGGTCGGCTTCTCTTGCCTCGCCGGGTCCGTTAACCGCGCAACCCATAACGGCAAGCTTGATATTAAGCGGATAGCGTTCCGCAAGTTCCTCGACCTTAGTGGCAAGACCGATAAGATCTATCTTGGTACGTCCGCAGGTAGGGCAGGAAATAACCTCGATACTCTCTTTTCTGAGTCCGAGAGTTCTTAAAATTATTCTTGCGGAGCGGACTTCGTCCACAACGTCACCCGTAAGAGATACTCTTATCGTGTCGCCGATACCCTTTGAAAGAATAAGTCCCAAGCCTATTCCGGACTTAATGTTACCGGAAAAAGCAGTACCGGACTCGGTAATACCTACATGCAACGGGTAAGGAATCTTGCCTGCAATCTTCTCATGAGCTTCCGCGCACATAAGAACATTCGTGGACTTAAGGCTTACCACAAGATTGTCATAGCCCATATCCTCGATTCGACGAACGTTTCTTAAGGCACTCTCTACAAGTCCCTCTGCCGTAACACCGCCGTAACGCTTAACAAGGTCTTTCTCCATGGAACCCGAGTTAACACCCACACGGATAGGTATATTACGCTCTCTTGCCGCCTTAACGACCTCTAAAAGCTTCTCATCGCTACCGATATTGCCGGGATTGATACGCACCTTATCAGCGCCGTTTTCAATCGCCGCAACAGCCATCTTATAGTCAAAGTGGATATCTGCCACAAGGGGTATAGATATCTCTTTCTTAATCTCCTTGATAGCCTTGGCAGCCTCAAGAGTCGGCACGGTTGAACGTATTATCTCGCATCCTGCCTCCTCAAGTCTGTGAATCTGCTCTACAGTGCTCTTAACATCCTCTGTCCTGGTATTGGTCATGGACTGAATAAGGATAGGGTTACCGTGACCGATTACTCTGTTGCCTATATGTATTTCCTTGGTCGTATCTCTAAATGCCATAGTCTCTCGCTTTCGCTTAGTTATCTGAAAAATCTCATGATGTCGTTAAACAAAATAAATACTGTAAGTGCAAAGAACAGCACAATTCCGATAAGGTGAACAATGCCTTCCTTGTCCGCGGGAACGGGCTTACCGCGTACCACCTCGATAAATAAGAATACCAGTCTTCCGCCGTCAAGTGCGGGAAGAGGAAGTAAGTTAAGTACTCCGAGGTTAACGCTTAATAACATAGCGAGATTCATCATCGTAAGCACAATACTTGAGAAACCATATTGCTTAACCGAATTATAACTCTCGCCCACAATCTGAGCGACACCTACGGGACCTGCCACGTCGTCCTTGGACAATCTTCCGAGCACAAGCTCCTTTAAACTCTTTAAAGTGTTTCTGAAATTAAACTCAAGCTCGTACCAGCTGTATTTAAAGAGATTCCATCCCTTACATTCGATAATGTTGTTGCCGCCTTCGATACCGATATAGTAACGTCCGTCTTCTTCACTGTACTGAGGAGCAAAAGAAACCGTACCCTTCACCCCGTCACGCTTATACTCAATGGTAAGTTCCTCGCCTCTGTTGAGTATCGAAATAAGCGTAATGTCTCGCCAGATATGAATCTTCTCACCGTTAATCGCAGTAATCGTATCGCCGATCTTAAGTCCCGACTCAATAGCCGGACGGCCCTCGGTAAGATTGCTGACAGTAGGTAAATCGCTACCGCAATTGGCCACGATTATCATGGAGAAAATCATGGCAAGAATAAAGTTAAAGAAAGGTCCCGCAAACACTGCGGATATTCTGGCCCAGACTTTAGCCTCCCTGAAAGGAATGCCTGCAGGCTTCTCAAGCATCTCGTCTTCATCGCCCTTAAGCTCTGCATCCTTGTGGGGTTCAAGTGAGGCATCCGAATCAAATATGCAAGCGCCGCCGAAAGGAAGCAATTTGAGTGCAAACTTCGTGCCTTTCTTGGTGAAATGTAAAAGTGTAGGTCCGAAGCCCACATCAAACTCAAGTACTCTTATACCGTTCATCCTTGCGACGATAAAATGTCCGAACTCATGTGAAATAACTATCACCGAAAGGATGATAATAAACCAAATAATCGATGCCATAAATCAAAAATCCTTGTATATAACTTATTTAAAGCGATTTTTCAGAATCTCATATACATGAGCCTCTGTATTAAGTATCTCTTCTACCGAAGGATTGTCGATGTTCTCAATCTCATCCATGGCAGCCTCGATATACTCGTATATTCCCGTAAATCCAATCTTCTTAGACAGGAAATCCTTAACCGCAAGTTCATTGGCCGCATTGAATACGGTAGGCATAATGCCTCCCTCTCCGATAGCCTTGTAAGCATACTTAAGGCCTCTGAAAGTCTCAATGTCGGGCTCGTAAAATGTTATCTCACGAAGTTTAAAGAAATCTATCCTGTTACCGCTCATAGGTCTTCTGTCGGGGTAAAACAAAGCGTACTGAATAGGCAGCTTCATATCGGGAACCCCAAGCTGCGCAATTACAGAGCCGTCCACGTACTCAACCATTGAGTGAATAATGCTCTGGGGCTGAATCACTACCTGAATATCGGTAGCCTCAACATCAAAAAGCCACTTAGCCTCGATAACTTCAAGACCTTTATTGACAAGTGTGGCAGAATCGATGGTGACCTTCTTACCCATGCTCCAGTTGGGATGCTTAAGAGCATCTTCTACAGTCATGGATTTAAGCTCTTCGAAGGTCTTACCTCTGAAAGGACCGCCCGAAGCGGTAAGTAAAATCTTGCTTAAGTTCTTCTTATTCTCACCGTTAAGAGACTGGAAAATAGCGCTGTGCTCTGAGTCAACGGGAAGAATGGATACACCGTACTCTGCGGCAAGAGGCATAATAATGTGGCCCGCCGTTACAAGTGTCTCTTTATTGGCAAGTGCAATAGTCTTATGCGCTTTAATAGCCGCAATCGTAGGCTGAATACCAATCATACCCACAAGCGCCGTTACCACAACATCGCCGCCCGGAGCCGAACAGATTTCAAGAAGTCCGTCCATTCCCTCAAGAACGTGTACGTCAACATCCTTCACGCGTTCTTTTAACTCTCTGTAAGCTGCGGAATCGTACATAACAGCATATGAAGGCTTAAATTCACGAATCTGAGCCTCCATTAAATCTACATTTGTGGACGCAGCCAGAGCAAATACCTTAAGCCCTTCCTGCGCTCTTACTATATCAAGTGTCTGAGTTCCGATTGAACCTGTGGAACCAAGTATTACAAGATTCTTCATAAACTACCTCTATCTTCCGGCTACAATCCATAACACCGCAAGAAAATATGTAATGGGTGCGGTAAATATCATACTGTCAAAGCGATCCATAACTCCGCCGTGACCCGGTATGCATCTGCCGTAGTCCTTAATGTCTTTATTGCGCTTAATAGCCGATGCCGCAAGATCGCCTACCTGAGCGATAATACCGCCGATAGCAGCCATTGCACACAAGAACCACTTAACATCGGGCATAAAGAAATTGCCAAACACATAAGCAATAATGCCTGCGCCGATAACGCCTCCCACTACGCCCTCGATAGATTTCTTGGGGCTAAGCTTCGGAAGAAACTTATGATTGCCTATGGTCTTACCCGTAAGCATGCCCACGCAGTAAGCACAGGTATCATATCCCCACGAGGAAATGATAATCATCCACGCTATCAGATGCCCGTCCTGAAGGTTTCTTGTAAGAAACACAAATGCTAACATCACAGGTGCATAAGCAAAAGAAAAAATCGCCGACATAATGTCTTCAACCTTATACTTGGGGAAGGTGAACACATAAAGGCACAAATACGCAATAACCATGAAGGTAGCTACCATACCGAGCAAAAATGTATCCTCGGTAAAAAGCAGCACCGCGTAATAAACCACTATTCCCACGAACCCTAAGTTCATAAGAGAGCTGTTCTCGCCCTTCTTCTTAATGCCAAGCGCTTTCCCAAGCTCATAAAAAGCGGTCAGAGAAAGCAATAACAGTATACCCGCAAGGCTTACCCCTCCGAATACTATTACCAAAACTGCTATGCCCAGTAATGCGATACCGCTCAACAATCTTTTTACAAACATGACTATCCTGCAATTCTCCGAATATAATATTAAATCTGCTCTTCTGTCTTACCAAACTTTCTGGTGCGTCCCGAATAACTCTCGCAAGCCTTAATAAGCTCTGCCTTGTTAAAATCCGGCCATGCAACATCGGTAACGTAAAGCTCCGAATACGAAAGCTGCCAAAGAAGGAAGTTTGATAATCTTAACTCACCGCAAGTCCTGATTAACAAATCAGGGTCCATAATTCCCGCAGTATCAAGATTCTCGGATATCATCTGTTCCGTAATATCCTCGGGATTAAGCTCGCCCGCTTTAACCTTCTCGGAAAGCTTACGAACAGTCCTGGTAATCTCATCACGCGCACCGTAATTAATGGCTACCGTGAATTTAAGGCCTGTATTATTCTTGGTACCTTCTTCGAGATCAGCTATGCTCTTTTGTAAGTCTTCATCAAGTTTAGTCTTATCGCCGATTACACGAACTTTCATGTTGTTCTTGCCTGCGCGCTTAAGGCTTGTCTTCATGTAGTTACGAAGAAGCTTCATGAGAGCGTCCACCTCATCCTTGGGACGGTTCCAGTTCTCTGTGGAGAAAGCATACACGGTTAAGTATTCAATTCCTAAATTCCACGCATCTTCACAGATATCTTCAACTGCCTTGGCTCCCTGGATGTGTCCGTAATTGCGGGGCATTCCCTTGGCCTTGGCCCATCTTCCGTTACCGTCTAATATTATAGCCACTGATTTGGGTATATTCATCTGTTTCACCGTTATTTAATAAAAATTTATTAACTAAAATAGGCAGGAGACATGTTCCTCTCCTGCCTCTTAAAGTTGTCGATCAAACTTTCAAAACGTCCTTACTCTTCTCTTCAACTGCAACATCAACGTCCTTAATGAACTTATCCGTAGCCTTCTGAAGTTCGTCCTCAAGCTTCTTAATCTCGTCCTCGGAGATTTCGGTCTTGGAAAGTTTCTTGAATGCATCGTTACCGTCACGTCTGATGTTACGGATAGCAACCTTGGCATCTTCACCTTTCTTCTTAACTTCCTTAACGAGGTCTTTACGTCTTTCCTCAGTAAGTTCGGGGAATACAAGGCGGATTACGCTGCCGTCGTTGGAAGGTGTAATTCCTACGTCGGAAGCCATAATAGCCTTCTCGATATTCTTAATAAGGGACTTCTCCCAAGGTGCAATCTGAATGATGCGGGGTTCAGGAACGGTAATGTTACCTACCTGCTGGATGGGAGTAGGAGTTCCGTAATAGTCTACGCGCACCTTATCAAGCACGTGGGGGTTGGCACGACCTGCTCTGATAGTAGCAAGCTCTGACTCCATAAAGTCGTATGCCTTCTGCATTTTCTCGTTGTATACTGATACTCTAGCGTCCATATGTACCTCTTTCTATGCCGTAACCTTTGTGCCGTTAAACTTACCGGACAAAGCGTTTACAATACTGTTTTCTTCGTTTAAGTCAAATACCAGGAAAGGAACCTTGTTCTCAAGCGCCAAAGCACTTGCGGTGGTATCCACTACCTTAAGGCCTCGCTTTACAAGTTCTTCAAGAGAAATCTCGTCAAACTTCTTGGCAAAAGGATTCTTGGCGGGATCGTCATCATATACGCCGTCGATGGACTTGGCAAGAAGTACTGCCTCAGCCTCAATCTCAACTGCCTTAAGCACGATTCCCATATCAGTGGAGAAGTAAGGATGTCCTGTACCGCCGGCAAAGAATACTACCTTACCTGCCTTAAGTGCCTTAACTGCCTCGTCCTTACTAAACTGCTTGGTAAATGTGGAGCAGATGAAGGGAGTCATAATCTCCGTATCCATTCCTTCGCTTCTGAAAATCTCGGATACGTAGAGGCAATTCATGACGGTTGCAAGCATTCCTATCTGGTCGGCCTTAACTCTGTCGATAGCCTCGCTGGTGCGTCCTCTCCAGAAGTTACCGCCTCCGATTACGATGGCAATCTCATTCTTACTGGAAATTTCCTTAATCTGCTTGGCCACGCCTCTGACGGTTTCCTCGTCAAAGCCGGTCTTCTTCTCTCCGGCCAAAGCCTCGCCGCTTAACTTAAGTATTATACGCATATATATAATAACCTTTCCTTACAATTACTTTTTATTTTTCTTAAATTCGTCAAAGAAGGATGTGGGGCTGACATCTGCGTAGCACTGTGAGCAGATACCTTCGATAACCGCACCGTTGTTAATCTGTACGGACTTAGACTTAATATTGCCCATTACGATAGCCGATGTATCAAGAACAACGGGACCCTTAACATCGATGTCACCCTTTACAGCGCCTGCGATAACTGCGCTTGTTGCAAAGATGTTACCGATGATGACTGTGCTCTGTCCTACCTTAACGGAACCTGTGGAATTAACCTCACCCTCAATCTTGGCGTTCTCCGCATAAATTTCGGAAGCCTTGGAATCTCCCTGAACCGAACCCAAGATATTAAGCTTACCGCTGATTGTAATGTTACCCTTAACATTACCCATCAAATCAACGGAACCACCGGAAGTGATATCACCCGTAATGTCCATTCCTGCAGTGATGGTAGCAACTTCGTCCGAGAACTTCGGAGCGGGCTTAAGAGCTACAGGGGTCTCGTTAACCTTTGCTACACTCTCATCAATATTATCAAGAAGAGCTTCCATGTCAAGCTTGGTCTCCTCTTCCTTAGTATCGGCAGTTGCCTCGCCGGCTTCGGGATTAAGCTCCGTTACCGCCTGATTAAGATCTTCCTTTAAATCTGAAAAAAATCCCATTTTTCATATCCTCCGTGTGTTTATTTATCTTCTTTAACCGATAAAAACTGTATCGGGTCGGTTTCTCTTGTGATGGGAAGCATAACTGCGTCATCCATCGACTGAATATACTCGATGATGGCGGGAAGCGCCTCCACCGTGGTAGTCTTGGAACCAAGATCATGGAAAAGCACGATTGATTCCGTATGCTTGTTAATCTCCCTTGTAACGTTGTCTATAATCGCCTGTCTCGACACTCCTCCCGCGGTAGCATCTCTTGACGATACGTTCCAGTCAAAAAAAACTATTCCGTCGTCCGCAAGCGCTTTCGCAAATTCGTGCATATCCACCGTCGAAGCCCTGTTGGTGCTGCCACCCGGGAATCTGTAGATATCCGACTCCTTACCCGTTACAAGATATAGGAAATTACGAAGTGAATTGGTATCCTCCATAAAGGCATCCCGATTCGAGTATAAATCCGAATAAACATGAGTACATGAATGCATTCCGAGAGAATGTCCTTCATCTACGATTCTGCGATAAAGCCGCTCGAAGTTACGCCCTTCGTGCCTGACCACAAAAAAAGTTGCCTTAACATCATACTCTTTAAGTATATCAAGAATCGCATCCGTGTTGGAGCTCGGACCGTCATCGAAAGTTAAGTAAATCTTCCTGTAGCCTTCGTAAAGCTCCTCATCGCTTAAAGAAAGTTTCTTTATGTCATCGCTTGAGAGATTCTCGTGCTTCTTGACCGCGCTCTCGGCGGTTTCCGTAACAGCTGTTATCGCTGCCGGAATCTCTTCCTCGATAAAGTCCGCTTCGCTTCCAAGCTCCATATAGTAATTGAGCTCTTCTGTCTTGTCCTTAAGTGCCGCTTTGTACCTTGCTGCCTTAATCGCAAAGAAAATGCACAGAATCGACGGACCTATCATCAGCGTGAAAAAAGTCACTACGATAATCTTCTTAAGACGCTTAACTCGCCTCTGCCTTCGTGGGGATTTGACGGACTTATCATTAGAATCCAAGATACTCTCCCCCTTACCTGATTCGGTGCTTGGTCACACCAAAATTATTGTATCACATAGGCATGAATTTTGAAAAGAATATTTATCGTCTATAAGCCTTAAATTCGAGAGTCTCCCCCGCCATAAGCACAAGCTCCGTATCACCGTTATCAAGAGAGAATCCTTCGGGAAGCTCGATGCGCACATCTTTTCTGCCCTGAGAGTCCATTTTGACAGCAAAAGAATCCTTATCCTTCACAAGTTCCTGCACTCTCACAACGCCTTTAAGACGAAGTCCCGTAACCTTTAAATTGTCAAAATCATCGCGCCATACAGGGAAGAACTTAACCCTGTCCTCACCCGAATATGCGATCATCTCATACACCGCATTGGTAAGACCACAGTTGGCATCCATCTGAAAAAGAAAATGCTCATTGTGCGATGTAAACAGATTACCGAGGCTGAATACCGACACAAGGCGGTTGATAGCCTTGTACCAAAGTTCGGCATCCTGCAGGCGCGCGGAAATATTGGCAAGATGAGCAAGTCCCCAGCCGGAGATTGCTTCCACACCGTCTATGAGTCTGAAGCTTGCAGCCTTGTGGCAGGCTTCCATTAAAGCCTCGTCGCCCGACTCAATGGCTTCGTAGCCCGGAAATACCATGTAAAGGTGTGACGAATGTCTGTGATGATAGTCATCTTTAAGTTCTGCGGGAATCCATTCTTTGAGAGCACCGTCTTCATTGACTGCGTAGTCGGGAAGCTTGGCGCGTTCTTCCTCCCACTTGTCTATATTGTCCTCTTCGATTCCGAGAATCTTGCAGGCTTCAATCAAGTTAGTGTAAACTTCCTTGGCCACCGAAACATCCATGGTGGCGTTAACCGTTACGGGTGAATCGTTGCCGAGAGGTGTGTTCTCGGGTGAATAGGAAGGCGCGAAGACATACTTGCCGTTTGCATCCTCCACAAGGAAATCCTCGTAGAACAGCACTACTTCTTTCCAGTACTTAACGCCTCTTAAGAGAACGTTCTCATCACCTGTGTAGTCATAATATCTCTTATATTCACTTGAAAGCCAGCCTGCGCCCGCTGTCCAGGTAAGCATGGGCCACTGGTGGCAATAATGTCTGTGATAGCCGTCTGTAGTAACTCTCGGAGCCGAGAATACACCTCTGCAGCCGTAGTAGCTTTCAGCGTTCTTCTTAAAGTCTTCGGTGTAAGACTCAAGCCAGTCAAAGTACACTCTCGAGAAGCCGTTTAAGCCGCCGGGAAGCACGGGCCACATCATCATCTGAATATTTTCATCAAGCGTGTAATCGGAGCTCCACGGCGGGTTTACAAGACCGTTCCATACGCCCTGAAGGTTGGGCGGAAGCTTACCGAAGCTTGCAATATCCATATAACGACCCATGTCGCACATTCTTTCAAGAAGTAAGGGCGAAAGGGTATCTGCGGTACATTTCTCTCTTAACTCTTCGTTGGTATATTCTGTCTCGTCGTCGCTGAAATCGACGGTAACTTTCTCGAATAAATCCTTGTGAATCACAACGTGTTCTTTGAACAATGCTTCGTAATCGGGAGTCATATCTCGAAGCACTCTTAAGAGCTTAACCTTCTCGGCTTCCATACGAAGACTCCAGGGCGCAAGCGTGTAGAATACAAGCACATAATTGGCCTTGGTCACTTTCAAAGCATCCTCGCGGGCAACACTTAATTCACCGTCGGTAATGATTCTTGCGGCGGAAACGTAGCCTGACTCATCCTCGGTATGAGTTGCCTCGCATACGATGTACTCGCCGTCAACCACCTTGGTAACGCTCTCCACATGATGAGCATCTTTAAAAGGCACCATGGAAATCTCTACGCTTAAAGGATTGCCGTCCTTCCTGATTTCGGTAGCCATGATGTCACGGCTTCTTGATACGAAGCTCTTTCTTACCAAAGACTCACCGTTATATGCAAAAGAAACCGTAGCTTCACCCGTTCTGAAATCAAGCTTCTGAACGTAATCCTCGACTTTGCCTTCCTCCATGTCAAAATGAAGCTGCGATGCGGTCTCAAAAGGATTGGTCCACACGATTGTCTCGTAAGGCGCACCGTCTTTCTCAAGTCCTCTTGTATAGTATTCAAAAGCCTCGCGATACTTGCCTTCAAAAAGGAGCTTACGCATACCTTCCACGTAAGGCTTGCCGTTATACGGATGGCTCTCGGCATTCTCGGGCATGGGAACAAAGAGCTCTTCGTGATTGGTAATAATCGTCTCGTGAAGAGGCTCGCCGAATACAAGCCCGCCGATGGTGCCGTTACCTATGGGAAGCGCCTCGTCCCAGTTTGCTGCCGCAAGGGTTCTTTTAAGTCCTTTAAACTTCATAACCGTTCCTCTCAATACATTTATATGTCAGTCCTTCTTAAGGGACTCCTGATATTCTCTTGAAACAGAGAAGATTGCGTCGTAAAGCTTATCGATTGATTCCTTGAAAGCCTCCGGAACGTTCTCTGTCAAACGTGCCTTGACCTCTTCTTCTCTTTTTACATTCAAAACAGGTAAGCCCGCCTCTTTCTTAAGAGAGCCGATCTTACCTGCCGTTTCCATTCTTTGTATGAAAAGCTTCACAAGCTTATCGTCGATTGCGTTAATGTCCTTGCGAAGAGCCTGAAGCTTAATATCTGTATCCGTCATGTCTACCCCTTATAATGATTAAGATATTCTATATCTTAATCATTATAAACCCTTTGCCTTCTGTGTTGCAAAGAAATTATCGATAGATTCCACAATTTGATGCGGGGGCATGGATTTAAGGAGATATCCCTGCGGTTTAAGGCTTAATACCTTCGCAACGCTTTCCTTGTCCCCTTTGGAGGTTAAGAAAATTACGGGAACGTTCTCTGTCTTAATCTCCGAACGAATCATTTCAAGCATCTGAGGTCCCGAGCACACGGGCATCTCATAGTCAAGAAGGATGAGGTCGGGTTTATTGACCGCAAGAAAAGCAATCGCGCTGGTGGCGGAGTTGGCCATGGAAATGCGGTACTTATCCTGAAGCCAGCCTTTTATGGTGCGAAGCATGGTGCCTGAATCATCCACAAGAAGAATGTGTTTGCGACTTTCAAGCGACTCCTTGTTCTCCGCCGCATATAAAAGCGCATCGGCGATTTCTTTGACATTTATAGGGCGCTCGAATCGTCCTCCGAGGCATTCCGAAGGGAACATATCTTCAATTGCCTGAAGTTCCTCAGAGTAGCCGGCAAGGAACAGTTTTCTCTCTTCTTCCACGCAGATGTCGCGCACGTAGATAAGAGCTTCTTTTTCCTGAATGGTCTTCTCGTCTGCATAGATAAAGAAGAATTCGGGCTTGTCCGTTAGCCTGCTTATGTCAGTAACATCAAGCTTACAGAACAGACACTCAAAGCCCGGCTCCTTAAGGCCGTCCTTTAGTGCGTTTACAATAAATGAATTGGTTTCCCCAATAAATAACACTCGCTTATCCATATGGTTTCCCCTGTTTATATATTTTCTAATTCTAATAATATATCATCTCTTGCCACTTCCGCTACCAAGGTTTTAATTTTGGCGTATTTTTCACGGTAAGCTTCGGGCAAGGAATATTTTTTAAGTTCGTTCATCACGAAATCCACCGAGTCAAAATCAAACACTTCGGTAAATTCCCTGAGGCTCTTAAATGCGTCTCTCAAGCTGTCTTCGTCTATCGACGGTTTGTCATCGGCGTTGCCGCTTGCGGCGTCGATTTCCTGAACCAACTCCCTGTAGAGCCTTAAGAGCTCTCCCGTAGCGTTCCTGATACGTACGAGGTCTTCGGCGTTGCCCGCTTCTTCCAGTGCTTCCGCGAGCTTAGACAGTTTCATGGCTCCCACTATTCTTGCCGATGATTTAAGAGCATGCACCTCGATGGTGTAGTTTCTTAAGTCTTCTTTTTCAAAGTGCATCTCTATATCGTCTGCCTTGGCCTTGCCGCTGTCGCAGAAGTCCGATACGGCTTTTTTGTAGATGTCGACGGAGCCTGAATTCTTAATACCGTCGTCTACACTGAGGATAGCTATTTTTTTAAGTCTGTCTATGAATTCATCGCCCGAAGTCACCTGCTCCTGAGTCTTAGGTGCCGATGCCGGTTCCTGTTCCTGTTTCGGAGGTTCCACCGTCTTAGGCGTTGTCGCAACCGCTTCGACGGCCTTCGGAGGTGTCACATCTTCCGTCTTGGCTATAGGCTGTATATCAGCCTGCGGTTGTTTCGCGCGTCGTGCATCGTCCATTTCCTTATATCTGGCAATGGCATCTTCGCGCTTTCCCATCGGTGATGCATCCACGACCTTCTGCTTTACCAAGA